>PCCM01000077.1 GCA_002731735.1 Gemmatimonadota bacterium
CCAAGAGGAACGGTTGGAGGAGGCCGAGGAGCATCTCCGCGAAGCGGTCGCTCTCTTCCCGGAATACGGAGGGACGGGCAGTCCGTATTGGTACCTCGCTCAGCTTCATCAGCAACGAGAGGAAACCGAAGAGGCCGTCGACGCCCTCGAGCACCTCACGGCGCTGAACGAGAGCCATTACGAAGCGTTTCTCCAACTGGCCGAGCTGAAGACCGAGTTGGGCGACACCCAGGGCGCCGCCGAGGCAATGGACGCGGCCGTTCTCATCTACCCCTACGAAGTCGAACTTCACGACCGCCTGGCAGAAGCTCACGAGGCACGTGGCGACGCGATCGGTACAGTGCGGGAGCGGAGAGCCATCCTTGCGCTGGAGCCGGCGGATTTGGCGGGGGCTTACTACAACCTCGCTGTCGCCTACAACACGGCCGGCGATCCGACTCAAGCCCGGCAATCGGTTCTCAGGGCCCTCGAGATCGCGCCGAACTTCTCCGCCGGACTGGAGCTACTTCTCGACCTCAGAAGTGGTGCTCCTGGCGGTGCTCCTCCGGAGCCACAAGCTGCCGGTGCGACTGCACCACAGACGGATGGAGCAGTGTCCCCTGCTGGCGCACGCTCGAGGTGAGCGGCCCGTTCTCTCTGCCCCTACTGGGTTTCGTCACGGCTTCAGTGCTCACCGGGTCGGTCGCGGCCGCTCACGTCACTCATTCCGGGATCCACGCGGGAGATCCGCCCAGCAGTATCCAAGAAGCGAACGTACCATACGACGGCCACTTCACGTTCGCACGTATCCGTTTCGGGGTAGCGCTCAACAGGAACTTCGGAGGCCGGGGGAGCAGAGGACTGCCGCCATGGGCTCATGACTACCCCCGGGCGGAACTGAACTTCATGAACATCCTTCGTGAGACGACTTACCTCCAGCCGTATATGGATGGCGGGAATATCTTTGCTACGGACGACCCGGCACTGACCCGCTTCCCACTTGCGTACATTTCCGAACCCGGGTTTTGGAATCCGTCGGAATCCGAGGTCGAAGGGCTCAGAAACTACCTCCTCAAGGGGGGCTTTCTGATCGCCGACGACTTTCGTGGCCCCGATTGGTTCAACTTCAACGCCCAGGTGCAACGAGTGATCCCGGGCGCCGAGTTCGTCGAACTTGACGAATCCCATGGGATTTTCGACTCTTTTTTCCGGATCGAGTCGCTGAAAGACCTTGTGTCCCCTACCTTCGCGGTGGTACCCGCGTACTTTGGGCTCTACGAAGCGAACGATCCGGACCGGCGCTTGATGGTTATCGCCAACTATAACAACGATATCGGAGAATACTGGGAGTACTCTGGCACGGGGTGGTATCCGATCGACCTGTCCAACGATGCGTACAAATTGGGTGTCAATTATGTCATCTACGCGATGACACACTGAGTGGCGCCGTGATCGACCGGGTGCCGTAATCGACCCGGAATGTTAGGGAACCACATCAATGAGCCAACGACCGCACGGCGGCCTCGAGGGAGCACGAAATGGCGTTCAAGGAAGAGCAGGAAGTTGCAAAAGTCGAAACAGTAGACGGGGCTGAAACGGAAGGCGAAGCTGAGGAAGTCGACGCCCCCAAAACGGCTGCCCTCGAGAGTGCGGACGACATAGACCTCGCGGATCGAATGAAGGCGGGGCGTCAGGAGATCATAAACGAGGTCCGGAAGCTCATAATCGGGCAGGAGGAGGTCATCGAGCAGATGCTTCTTTCTCTCTTCGTGGGTGGCAACAGCCTGCTGCTCGGTGTTCCCGGGCTAGCCAAGACCTTGTTGATTCACACGGTCGCCGAAGTCCTCGACCTCAAGTTCTCGCGAATCCAGTTCACTCCGGACGTGATGCCGTCGGACATCACCGGTACCGACATCATCCAGGAAGACGCGGAAACGGGTCGCCGCAGCATGGTGTTCGCCCCGGGACCGATTTTTGCGAACATTGTGCTCGCCGATGAGATCAATCGCACGCCGCCAAAGACGCAGTCAGCACTCCTCGAGGCGATGCAGGAGCACCGTGTTACGGTTCAGGGAACCACGTATGTGCTCGAAGAGCCCTTCTACGTGTTCGCCACCCAGAACCCCATCGAACTCGAGGGCACGTACCCTCTACCGGAGGCGCAGCTCGACCGCTTCATGTTCAAGATCATCATGGACCATCTCGAGGTAGATGATGAGATGGAGGTGGTGCGCACGACGACCGGAATCCTGGATCCCGACTTCAAGCACACGGTCACGGGCCCGGACCTCATCGCGTTCCAGAGGCTCGTGCGAATGGTACCTGTCCCCGACGCGGCAATGCGTTATGCGGTCGACCTCGTTCGGACCACCCGCCCGAGTCCCAACGGAGCCACTCCGGATTTCATCAACAAGTGGGTCGCCTTCGGAGCGAGCGTCCGGGCCGCCCAATATCTCATTCTGGGGGGGAAGGCTCGTGCCATCACAAAGGGACGTTACAACGTTAGCTTCGAAGACATCCGGGCGCTCGCCCACCCGGTTCTGAGGCACAGGATTCTCACCAACTTCCACGCCGAGTCCGAGGGCGTGACCACCGCCGAACTGGTCGACCAGCTTCTCGAGGCCGTGCCTGTACCCTCGTCGGGCCTGTAGGCGAACCCGCAGATGGCGGTCAGAGAACGGTCGAGTATTCACGGCGCTGATACGCAGTTCCTCGATCCGTCCGTATTGAGCCGGATCGGGAACCTGGAGTTGTTGGCCCGCACCGTCGTCGACGGTTTCCTCCAGGGTATTCACAGATCACCGCACCTGGGAATGTCGCTCGACTTCGCCGAGCACCGGGAATACATGCGTGGCGACGACATCCGGCGCATCGACTGGAGGCTCTTCGCTCGCACAGACCGTTTTTACGTAAAGCTGTTCGAGGCGGAGACGGCCGCAGATTTCATGGTCGCCCTCGACATCTCCAAGTCCATGAGTTTCGGTACTCACTCGGTCACCAAACTGGACTATGCCCGTTACCTTGCGGCGGCACTTTCTTTCTTTTCCCAAAAGCAGAGAGATCGGGTGGGCCTCGCGACCTTCGACCATGAGATCGTGGAGTACATACCTCCATCCACCCGCCATCTACAGCGCGTTCTGCACACGCTGGTCAACGCAGAACCCGGGCGACCCGGAGTCCTCCGTGACCCACTCATGTCATTGGGCGACAACCTCCATCATCGTGGCATCACTCTCATCATTTCAGATTTCTACGAAGAGCCGGAGCAGGTGATCGACGCGATTCGACACCTCAGGGCTCGCGGCCACGACGTGATCGTATTTCATGTACTCGACCCCGCCGAACTCGAGTTCCCGTTCGAGAGTGCCGCGAGTTTCAGGGATATGGAGAGCGCAGAAATGATCCCGATCGTGCCCGATAAACTCGTAGCGGAATACCGTGCCCGCATCAGCGAACACACCGAGGAGTTGGCGCAACTCTTCACGGGGAGCAGAATCGACTACACCGTGGTCGACACGTCGAAACCGCTGGATTACGCGCTCTTCCAGTACCTGACGAGCCGCGAGAAAATGGCCAGGGTGCGCTGATGGGCCTTCTCGCTCCCCTCTTTCTGCTTGGCCTCGCCGGCCTGGTGGTGCCGATCGTCGTCCACCTGACTGAGCGACAGCGCCGCGAAGTGGTGGACTTCCCGTCCTTGATGTTCCTCAGGAAGATCCCTTTCCGATCGAGCCGGCGTAAGAAGATCCACCACTGGGCGCTGTTGGCGGTCCGGGCTCTGGCATTGGCACTACTGGTGGCCGCATTTAGCCGCCCATTCTTCGACAACGATGTCGGGGGGATCGGCACAACGCTTGGACCCCGCGAAGTTGTCGTAGTATTGGACCGATCGTACTCGATGGGTTATGGCGACCGCTGGGAGCGGGCCAAGACTCAGGCTCGACAGGTCTTCGAGGGCCTGGACGTTCAAGATCGCGCCAGCCTCGTCCTGATGTCGAAGGGCGCAGAAGCGCTCCTTCGGGCCACCTCGGATCGGGGTCGCCTGCTTGCCGGCCTGAACGAGACCGATCTGAGCGCGGACGGGACCCTATACGGCCCGGCCCTGAAGTTGGCTCAGACGATCTTGGAAGAGTCCGAGCAACCGAACCGGGAGGTCGTCATCATCAGCGACTTCCAACGCTCCGGGTGGAACGGCGACGAGGGCGTGGCCTTTCCAGCTGGAACGCTGGTGAGCCCTGTGCTGATTTCCGATGAAACGACACCGAATGCCTCGGTGGCGTCGTTGATCCTCCGACGAGATTTCTTCTCCGGCCAGGAACGCATGACGGCAGAAGCCCGGGTGGTCCGCCGCCAGGGGGACGCACCGGAAGAGCGAACGATCGTGCTCGAATTGGATGGGCAGGAGACTCAGACCCAGACCGTGTCCCTGGACCCGACTGGCTCGGCAGTGGTCACCTTCGAGCCTTTCACGCTCTCCGACATGTATACCCTCGGTTCGATCCGGCTCGATTCCGATGCACTTCCCCAAGACGATGAACTCCACTTCGTGCTTTCGCCCGGGAGGGCCATGCGGACACTCGTGTTGGAGGGTGCCAACCCGAGGCAAGATGCCAGCTTCTATCTCGAAACCGCGCACATCAGCGAGGAGGCGTCCTTCGAGATCGAGGTGAGGCGTTCAACCTCCGTCTCAGATGCCGATTTGGCGTCGACCGACGTGGTCATTCTTAATGACATCCCGTTCCCACAGGGCGCCGCCGCCGACCGCCTCCGCGCGTTCGTGGAGGGGGGCGGGGGACTCTTGCTCATCCTCGGGGCGCGGAGCGAATGGCGGACCGGGCTCGAAGAGATACTTCCCGGACGCACCGGCTCCGCCATGGATCACTCGAGGGGAGCGGTTCGACTGGGCCGCCTCGAACGTTCGCATCCCGTGTTCGAATCCTTTGCTGGACCCCGGAGCGGTGACTTCGCGCGGGCGAGGTTCTTCATGTCGCGGGACTTGGAACTGGGTCCGGAGGGACAAGGGATCGCATGGTTCGACGACGGGTCGGTCGCGCTTGCCGAACGGCGCCTGGGGGAGGGGACTGTCCTCGTCTGGACCAGCAGGATGGACAGATTCTGGAACGATCTGGCGGTTCAGCCGGTATTTCTTCCGTTCGTCCACGGGTTGGTGCGCCATCTTGCCGGGTACAGGGAGCGGATACCCTGGTTCACCGCCGGTCAGGTTCTCGACATCGCTGATCCCGCGGGCCTCGTGTTTGTCGCGGACCGGGAAAGCGAGCTACCGCCCGACGTGGATTTGGTCGCGCTGACACCGAGTGGTGGAAGTGTGACCTTGCCCGCGACGGCCGGACCTCGTTTCTTGGAGCTTGAGCAGCAAGGGTTTTACCCAGTTCGGCCACCGGGTATGAATCCGGAACGTCCCCTCACGGTGGCGGTAAACGTGGACGTAGCGGAGTCTGAGTTGGAAGCCATGGATCCCGAGGAATTGGCCGCGGCCGTGGCTCCTCGGGACACGGACGTCGTGATAGGGGCTGGCGGAGAGACACTTTCGGTCGAAATGCAGGCGAGGAACCAGGAGCGGCGCCAGTCTCTGTGGCGCCTCCTGATGGTGGCCGCACTGGTGCTGTTGTTGATTGAAACCGGGATTTCTAACTGGATTTCTCGTGCGACGGCAACGAGTTTTGAGCATGGGGGGAGTTATGTACCGAGCAACACATGAAGGCAATAGCCGGGTCCTGGCCATGGTTCGCCAGATTCGCAGGCGGTGGCGCACGCGCATCGCGATCCGGGGAATGGCCATCGTGTTCGGAGCCGGTTTACTTGCGTTCCTCTTGTCGGCCTATGGACTCGAAATCGCACGCTTCAGCGCCTCGTCGGTCATGTGGTTCCGGGGCATCCTTTGGTTCCTCGTGGCCGGACTGACGGCCCGCTTCCTCATCTGGCCCCTGGCGCGGAGAGTCTCGGACGAGCAGGCGGCCCTTTATCTGGAGGAAAACGAGCCCACGCTGGAGGCCTCCGTGCTTGCGGCGCTCGAGACCACATCCGGCTTGAGCCAAACCTCCGAGGCCCTCGCACAAGGAGTCGTCGAAAGCGCGCTCCAGCGCGCAAGAGATATCGATTTCGGGCGCCGGATCGAGCAAAAGGGTCTTTACCGGTGGTCGGGAGGACTGGCTGCGGTGGCACTCGGCTCCCTCGCGCTACTGCTCCTGGGGCCCACTCAACTCCGCGACGGGGCAGCCGCCCTTCTCTTCCCGACTCGGGACGCCGAAGCGGTGAACCCGTACTCGATTTCCGTGGCCCCCGGTGACATCACNATTGCACGGGGATCCGATCAACTCGTCACAGCCGAACTCTTGGGATTTGAGACCGGCGAGGCNCAGATCTTCTTCCGTNGGGAGTCCTCGGACGCGTTCGACCAACTCAACATGATCACCGACGGAGCCGCCGGCTTCGAACTCCTCCTCCTCAGTCTGAACGAGACCACGGATTACTACGTCGAATCCACCGGAATCCGCTCCGCCACACACCGGATCGACGTGGCCGACCTCCCGTATGTAGAACATCTCGACTTGGAGTATGACTTTCCCGCGTACACGGGGCTCCCTTCCCGCACAGTGGAATTCGGANGTGACATCGCGGCGGTCCGGGGGACCGTAGTGAAGCTGAGAGTCTTCCCCACGATGCTCACACCAGGCGGGCAGCTCCTGATCGACGGTGAGCCNGTAGCACTCACGGATGAAGGAGACGGCACGTGGACGGCGAGCCTGACCGTCGAACGCCAGGGCTACTACGAAATCGCTCTACAGAGGGTGGGTGGAGAACTCGTTGAGGCCTCTCCTGAATACACGATCGACGTTCTGAGGGATCAGCCACCTTCGGTGTCGTTTACCGAGNCCGGGCGTGATGAGCGCGCGAGTCCGATCGAGGAATTCTACCTCGAAGCGACAGCCGACGACGACTACGGCATCTCCGAGTTGCTTCTCATCTACTCGGTTAACGGTGGCCCCGAGGATACCATTCCGTTGTTCGACGGCCCCGCAACGCAGGAAGTTACCGGNGCGCACACGCTCTTTCTCGAGGATTTCGGCCTNGAGTCCGGTGACCTCGTTTCCTACTACGCCCAGGTGGAGGACAGCAACCNGGGGCCGGATAGCCGCCCGGCAAAGAGTGACATCTACTTCCTACAGATCCGTCCCTTCCGTTTGGACTTCCGCCAGGCCGAGCAAGGCGGCGGCGGNGGCGGCGGNGGNGGTGGTGGTGGCGGCGGCGGTGCGGACGACGGCGCTCTCTCTGAGCAACAAGAGCTAGTGGTCGCAGCCACCTACAACCTGGTGCGGGACCGTGAGAGTTATAGTGACACCGAATTTGCGGAACACCTACGCAGCGTGAGCTTGGCCCAGGGCGACGCGAAGGTTCAGGTGGAGGGAATCTTGGAACGGCTGACAGCTCGCGGCTTGGGGAACGATCCTCAGTTCGTGAGCATTTCCGAGGCGATGCGCCAGGCTATCATCGAGATGGAGGCCGCCCAGAAGATGCTCGAGGAAGGGGAGCTACAGGACGCGATCTCACCCGAGTTGAAAGCGCTTCAGAATCTCCANAAGGCCGAGGAGAGTTATGAGGTAGAGGTCAGTCAGGGGCAGCAGGGCGGCGGCGGCGGCGGTGGTGGTGGTGGTGGTGGCCAGAGAGCGGANGNCCTCGCCGATATCTTCGAGCTTGAACTCGACAAACTCCAGAACCAGTACGAGACCGTCGAACGCGGTGAGCGCCAGCAGGCCGGTGCCCAGCTCGAAGAGGAAATGGAGGCCCTGAAGGAACTCGCCAGGCGACAGCAGCAGCAGGCAGAGCGGCAGCGCAGGGCCGCCGCCCANCAGGGAGGTGCGTCGGGCGGCGCTAGTGACCAGGCTCAGCGTCAACTCGCCGAGGACACCGAAGAGGCGGCCCGCCGCCTCGAACGTCTAGCTCGCGAGACCAACGACCCNCAGTTGGCAGACGCNGCTCNGCGNCTTCAGGACGCGGCNGCAGANATGCGCCGCTCNGCNGCCGTGTCNGGGAACGCCGCAACCGCTNATGCCGAGCAAGCCCTCGACCNGCTGGAAGACGCGGCACGACGCCTGGANCGAGATCAACAGGAGCGGCTCACCACCGATGTCGAGAACGCGCAGCAAAGAGCCCGAGAGTTGGCCCAAGAACAACGTGATATCGAAGCGGACATGGAGGCCCTCGCGGAGCAGGGCCTTGGGCGGAGGGCAGCAGGCTCCGAAGTCGGAAGACAATTATACGACCGCAAGGAGGCGATGCATGATGAGGTCGCCGACTTGGAGCGGGAGATCGACCGATTGACGGCCGACGCCCGGGCGGACCAGGAGGCCGCTGCGGAGCGGTTGGAGGAGGCCGGAAATACGATCGAGGACGACAAGCTCAAGGAACGTGTCCGTTACTCGCGCGCGCTCGTCGGCGAGCAGGACCGTGAGTACGCGCGCGAGTTCGAGGCCGAAACCACGCGAATCGTCGAAGAGCTCGAGGAGGAACTCCAAAGGGCCAGTGACGCGATTGGGNCCGACCAATCTGATCTCCGTTCGGAGGCGCTCGACCGGGCGAGGGCACTCTCGCGGGGTGCCGAGTCGCTCTCACGCAGACTCGGTGAGCGGGGCCAGGAGGCTCAAGACCAACAAGGTCAGCAGGGCCAACANGGNCANCAGGGNCAACAGGGNCAACAGGGNCANCAGGNCCAACAGGGNCANCAGGGNCANCAGGGTCANCAGGGTCANCAGGGNCANCAGGGTCANCAGGGNCANCAGGGCCAACAGGGTCAACAGGGTCA
>PCCM01000078.1 GCA_002731735.1 Gemmatimonadota bacterium
GGTCTCGCCCGACGCCACATCGATGAACGTGGCGGTCGCGACGCTCTTGTTGAGGACGACGAGCGTGCCGGTTCGCCCGTTTGGGCTCTGTCCCATGAGCGAAGACGCGCCCGCAGCGAGTACAGAGCAGACGATCAGGAGCTTGAGTCGCATAGTCGTATGGTACTCAGCCCCTCTTCGCGCCACCAGGCGAACCCCGCCCGCTTCGGCAGAGCCTTCTTGATATACGACAGTCAGCCGTGTCTGCTAGTTGTCGTAGTCGAGTCGGGACGAGCCCCACCCAGCAGCGGCTTCCTGCGTCGCTGTAAGTGCCGCCGACTTGACCGTGCGAATGATCACTGCCCTACCGACTTGACCGTGCGAATGATCGCCGCTGCGACCTTGTACGGATCAGCGTCCGAGGCCGGCCGACGATCCTCCAGATATCCCTTCCAGCCGTTGTTGACCGTGCCAATCGGAATCCGGATCGACGCGCCACGATCCGAAATGGCGTAGTTGAACTTGTCGATCGCTTGAGTTTCGTGCAGTCCGGTCAGACGAAGGTAGTTCGACGCGCCATACACGTCGATGTGGGCCTTGATGACCTCGGGCGACGCACCGAAAGCCTCGCAGATCGCCTCGAACGTGGCCTGATCGCCGCATTCGCGCAGCGTGGTGTTCGAGAAGTTGGCGTGCATTCCGGAGCCGTTCCAATCGCCCTCGAGCGGCTTGCAATGCCAGTTCACCGAAGCTCCGTACTTCTCGGCCGTCCGCTCCAGCAGATAGCGCGCGATCCAAGTCTCGTCGCCAGCGGCCCCCGCGCCCTTCGCGAAACTCTGGAACTCCCACTGCCCCGAGGCCACTTCGCCGTTGATGCCTTCGATGTTGAGGCCCGCTTCGAGGCAGAGGTCGAGATGCTCCTCGACGATCTCGCGTCCAAAGCTGTTTGCGGCTCCCACGGAGCAGTAATACGGGCCCTGAGGTCCGGGAAAGCCACCTGCCGGGAATCCAAGCGGGAGATCAGTGTCCGGATCCCACAGGAAGTACTCCTGCTCGAAGCCGAACCAGAAATCGTTGTCGTCATCCTCGATCGTCGCCCGGCCGTTCGATTCGTGCGCGGTCCCGTCGGCGTTCAGCACTTCGGCCATCACCAGAAACGCGTTGAGCCGCCCCGGGTCGGGGAAGATCGCGACGGGCTTCAGCAAACAATCCGACGAGCCACCGGGGGCTTGCTGTGTCGAGCTTCCGTCGAACGCCCACATGGGGCAGTCCTCGAGGCTACCGCTGAAGTCAGCCAGAACTTTGGTTTTGCCACGCAGGCTCTGAGTCGGATGATTCCCGTCCAGCCATATGTACTCCAGTTTCGATTTTGCCATGGTCCTGTGGGGTTATGGGGTAAAAAGGTTCCTTGAGTGTCTATTTCACGAACAGCATTTCCTGCTTGGCATCGTTCTTCTTCGCGAACTCAAAAAACTCTTTCGGTGTCATGGTCATGTTTGGTTGTAGGTGATCGTGCTTGATTTTTCCGGGTGCGAAGGGGGATTACTGGTATCGAGCAGGTGCCCTATCGCAGGCGGCAGAGTACAGCGGGATCGTATGTGGGGGCAAGGGGCCGACGGACGACAATAGGTGCTCCGGTACAACAGGCGCGTTTACCTCTACCGGTCCTCGGACGCTCGACGACGGTTACGCGGCCTGATTCACCGGGTACTAGGGTATGGTAAGATGTTACGATACTGTTATTTAGCACATTTTATCTAATTATGTTTATAGGCTAAATATGGATCGGGGATGTCGTGTCCGTTGGGTGCTAAGAAGAAGCTTGCACTCAACAGTGCGTGATTGCACTGTGTGGCATGGACTTTGACGATCTCGAATCGCTCGGCACGTATGACAGCGACCTGGATGTCGACCTCGACGATGTTGCGCACGTCTCTTGCCCATACTGCGGAGAGGCGGGCGAGCTGTCCGTCGACCCGGGCGGCGGCGCGCTGCAGGAGTATGTCGAGGATTGCGAAGTATGCTGCCAGCCCTGGCTCGTGCGCGTCAGGTTCGACGGAGAAGGCCAGGCCTCCGTTATCGTGGCGACGCTAGACGACGAGTAGTTGGGCCACCCTTTCCTTTCGAGAAGGTAGGGCGCTATCGGGTTACGACGACGGTGACGTCCTCATAGTCGATGAGTCCGCCGTCATGGCCGAGCGCTCGTAGTACGTATGTACCCGGCTCGCTGAACGTCGCTTGGACCGCCCACCGGTTTTCGGTGGGGATCGGCGGCGTTGACCAGCCGGCTGACCATGGTGAGTTGCCACCGTCTCGGCGGTCCTCCCAGACCTTGGTCTGCGGCGGATCGAACATGACTTTCCCCGGCCCCCGGTACTGGAACCAGGACAGGCGCAATCCGGTGGCGGAGTTGGGCACGAATTGAGTTTGGCCCACGGCCGGAGACATCGATCGCCGACTCGGCTTCCCGTCGTCGGTGGCGACCGCGCTCAAGCTGATCGGCTCGTCCACAACGGCCCGCATGCTCGGCTCGCCCTCGACCGTGACCTCCGGAGCCAGGTTCCCGACCAAGGAAGGATTGAAGCCAGTCTGCCCGCCGGCCCCGAAGTTGGCGCTCATTACGACCTCGTCGACGGCATACGGCGGTCTCAAGGTCCCGTATGCTCTTTCGGTCACGCCGTTGCTGGTCAGAGTCCAGACCACCTCGCTGTCACCGAAATCGGCCGGGACGTGCACACGGAAGACGAACTGGTTGCGCCGGGGAAAGAAGTGCGCGGGCTGCCCCTGATCCGGGCCGCCAGGCTCGAGGCGGTTGTCCGGCCCGACCGGCACATTGATCTCCTCCTCCCAGTTCCGGTTGTAGTACCCGAACAGGAGGTTGAAGGACCCGTCATCATTTGTCTCGAACCCCTCATAGACGGGTGCGATATTGGGCGTCTGGGCGCTCGCCGGCAGGCAGGCGGCCAGCATCACGGCCAACGCTAGGGTTTTCATCTTTGATTCGGTAGCGCTTCGAAACCGCACAACGGGCACCCGAGCATCCCGTCTCCTTTGGTGAGCCCGAGCCGCTCTCGCCGCTTGGCCACCTCTTCGGCGAACTCTTCGTCGTTCAGGACGAGGCCGGGCGTGAAGACGATGGCCATGTTGTCGATCGACCGATGGCCCAAACCACCCCAGTTTCTGGGGTCGACCACGTTTTTGTTGTCCGACGTGGTGTCGAAGTACGCCGTGACGTGCAGGAGCGTGCCTCTCGGCAGCAGCGGCTGAGCGTCCTCCGCATAGTTGTAGACCTTCACCCAGTTATGGTCGTAACCGGCGCACGTCAGCGTCTCGGTCCGGCCACCATAGATGGCCTCCAGGCACATCCTCACTCCGGCCGCATGCATGTGCGGCTCGAAGGTGGTCATCTTCATGTTTTGTTCGAGCGTTTGGTAGATATGGACCTCTTGACCGGCCTGCATGGGCCGGAGGTCGACTTCACCATTCCCGAACACGAGGTTGATAGAGCGCCGCGTGGGCTCGTACCCCTCGGGATGAAACTTGAAGCCGAGTCGCAGATACGCGGTGGTCCTCTGGCCGTTCGAGTGCATATGGACGCCGGGAATCAGGAACTGTGACCCGGCCGCGAGTAACGGGGACGCCAAGGGATCGAACACCTCGGCGTTGCGACCCACTTCGTGGACGGGCCACTGACCGGCGCCTCGACCACCTATCGAGGCGATGATGGCGTGGTGGTAGATGAACTTTCCACCCACCCCACCTTCGACGTCGCTGATCTCCTTGACCTCCATTGCAGCGACATAGCGGTCCTCGGTCAAGCCACTGGATGCCGGCGGGATTATTCCCCACCAGTCCGGTGCCTCCGCTTCCATCGTGAACGGCGGTAAGTCGACGATGAGGTCGGGTGTGCCGATATCCCACACGTCCTCAGCGGAGAAGAACAGCGGCGCTGGAAGGTCCGCGGGATTACCCTCGGGTGTGCCGCTGTCCACCCAGGTGGCGATCTTCGCGATCTCTTCTTCACTCAGTGAGATGTCGTTCTGGAAATCCTGGATCCCGATGTNCCTCTCGATGAACCAAGGCGGCATGACACCCATCTTNTCNCGGAGNTGCGTCCGCTCTTTGATGCGTGCCGCATAACGACGTGCGTCTTGGTAGGTCAGCAACGACATCGGGGCCACCGACTCGGGGCGGTGGCAATTCTGACAGCTTCGCTGCAGGATGGGCGCGATGTCCTTGTTGAAGGTCACGCTGTTGGCCTGGCCGGCCGATGCCTGGGGTGTAACCCCCACGAGGATCAACGTGAGCAGGGCACCCATAGGGATGTCGAGCTTTCTGGCGCAAGTCGGACGCGGACTCCTGATGCGGCTCATGGACCCTCCTCCTTGGTCGTCGGATCGATATCGCAATGTACGATATACCGCTCCCGATGTAGAGATGGTAGGTGCCGCGGCTTCTCTTGAGTTCCCCCTCTTCTGATCGTACCACTAGGTCAGTGGTGTTCCGCCCAGACAGAATCCCGTCCGGAGGAGTGTCGTAATCCAGCAGTCCGTATTCTTCCCAGAGTCCTAGGTTGAATAATGGGACGTCAGTCGAGTTGAATTCCTTGGTGTCAGGGAACGTGGTTACGGTATGAACCGCCGCGGCGGAGAATGATCCTATTCCACTGATCGCGAATGACCGAGAGAGATCGGTGGCATCGATGGTGACGGAGTAGCCGACAATGGTCAGCTGCGACGTGTTCAGGCCGTCGAAGAACGGCTCTCTTGCAGTCGCATAGGTAACCAGACCCGTCTCGGTGACCTCGAAGGAATGGATCCCGCCGGAATCGTCATGAGTCATCTTGACGCTGGGCAGGAAGGTGAACGTACCAACAGCAGCGGTGGAAATCCGACTATACCGCTGACAATCTACGCTCGGCGGGGCGATCTCATAGCGGGACTCTGGTCGGACGCAAGCCTTCGGCCTCCTTGCTTTGCCGATCGTGCCTTCGTATTAGATTTGCCCCGTCGGGAATTCACTACCAACCAGATAGATCGCCGAGCCTGTGAAAGAAAAAATTACCGTCTTCGCCACGATCATCCCGTCCGTACTCGTCCTGGATTTGATCTCAAAGAGTTGGGCATTGGACACCCTCGGGGGAGGGAGTCGGTCGGAGATTTTCGGCGGATTCGTGCCGCTCACCCTCGCCTACAACCGCGGCGCCGCCTTCGGGATCTCTCTGGGTGATGATTCACGGTGGTTCTTCATTCCGATCACGATCCTGGCGCTCATCCTGTTACTCGTTCTTCTGAAACAGGCGGCGCGGCGCGATTGGCTGCGTCTAGTTTCCATTTCAATGGTCGTGGCCGGCGCCCTTGGAAATCTCTACGATCGTGTGCGCTGGGATCGCGGTGTCGTTGACTTTATCGGTCCCATCGATCTGGGGATCATGGACTGGCCGATTTTTAATGTGGCCGACATGTCGATCACCTGTGGGGCTGTGCTCTTGGCGATTTCGTTTTGGGGGGAGGAGCGGCGAGAACGTGCCGAAGCTGTGGTTCGGAAGGAAGATGAGCCCACCGCTATCGGCTGATTGATCCAATAGAACTGCCGGAGTATTCATGACGGATTTTCTGAACAGCCAGTTCCTGGGCAACACGTGGCAGGATTGGATCATCGCCGCAGGTCTGGTATTGATCGTGTTCGTCTTGGTCCAGACTGCGATGCGTATCATCCTGAAACGGTTGAAGGCCATCGCGTCCAGGACCGAGACCGACATCGACGATCTGATCGGCCAGCTCCTGGACAAGACCAAATTCCTCTTCGTGGCCTTGCTGGCGGTCTACGTAGGTGCCCTCTACCTCACGTTACCCACGGAAGTCTCCGACCTGTTCTCGACCGTTCTGGTGCTCGGCTTTCTGGCCCAGGGGGCGTTTTGGGCCAATGGGATCGTCAACTACATGCTCGGAAGTTGGGCCAAGCAGAAGTTCGAGTCCGACCCCACGATTTCTACAGCGCTCGGTTCGATCGGCTTCCTCATTCGGTTCGCCGTCGGGGCGACTTTCGTTATGCTGGCTCTGGCCAACCTGGATATCGATATCGGGCCTCTGATCGCTTCCTTGGGGATCGGTGGTGTGGCTTTGGCGCTGGCGCTTCAGGGTGTTCTGGGGGACCTCTTTGCCTCCCTCTCGATCATCTTCGACAAGCCGTTCGCGGTGGGCGACTCGATCCAGGTAGGGGACCTGTCGGGAACGGTGGAGCACGTCGGCCTCAAGAGTACGCGACTCAAGTCCGTGACCGGAGAGCAACTCGTGTTCTCCAACGGTGATCTTCTCGGCAGTCGAATCCGGAACTACCAGCGCCGGCAGGAGCGTCGGTGCGCCTTTACGCTCGGTGTGACCTACGACACGCCTTCGGAGAAGCTCGAGCGAATTCCCAACTTGATTCAGGAGATCATCGAGTCACATGAGAATGTCCGTTTCGACCGATGCTTCTTTATGGTCTTCGGGGATTCGGCGCTCAACTTCGAGTCGGTGTATTACAGCCTGGTGCCGGACTTCAAGACCTATGGCGAGACCCACCACGCGGTGAACCTCGAGATCTTCAGGCGGTTCGCCGAGGAGGGAATCGAATTCGCCTACCCGACCCAAACCATCTATGTCGAAGGGGGAGTTCCGGGAGGGTAGGCGAATTCGTCGATCGGGGGTGCTTTGCGAACCAGAACGACGTATTCGACGCGTCTCCCCCTCATTTGGGTAATTCGGAGGTGTGCGTTTTCTAGTTCGACGACGTCGCCAACCCGCCCGATCCGGTTCAACACTCCGAAGACATGCCCACCAAGGGTGTCGTGAGGATCTTCGGAAATCGTGAGGTCCAATCGGTCGTTCACGTCTCGCACCGCGACCCCCCCCCAGATACGCACAGTGCCGTCGTCCAGGTCCTCAAACCTGATCGGCTCGTCCTCTTCGTGCTCGTCCTGGATCTCCCCGACGATTTCTTCGAGGAGGTCCTCGAGAGTGACGAGCCCGGCGGTGCCCCCGAACTCGTCGATGACGATGGCCATCTTGGCTCGTTGGGTCCGCATTTCGGGGATCAGATCTTCCACCAGCTTGGTGGTCGGCCGGAACTCGATCGGCCTGAGGATCCCGGAGATTTCGGTGACGCCGTCCCGGTATGCTCTCCAGAGATCCCGAGCGACCAGTAGCCCCTCGATCTTGTCGATCGATTCCGAGTACACCGGGAGGCGGAGGTGCCCCTCGTCCAGCATGATCGCGATGGCTTGTTCGACGTTCGACTCCAAGGGAATCGCTACCATGTCGGTCCGGGGTGTCATCACCTCGCCCACGGTGACTTCACCGAGCCGTATCACGTTGGTCACGACCTGCCACTCGTCCTCGTCGATGGTGCCCTCGCTGTACCCGATCTCGGCGAGCACCTCGATTTCGGCCCGGCTGACCGTAGAGCCCCCTTTGCGGCGCAAGAGTTGGCTGAAAAAATTGAGGGGGATCAAGATGGGTTTCATAATGAACACCATCCACCACAACAGATGGGCGGCTGGCCTACCTAATTGCTGCCAGAACGTGGCGCCGATCGTCTTTGGGATGATCTCCGAAAATACCAGTATGATGAGCGTGAGCCCGGCTGTGAACCAGCCGATCCGCGCCTCGCCAAACACTATGCCGGCCTGCAATCCTCCGAGCGCAGCGCCCGCTGTATGGGCGATGGTGTTGAGCGTGAGAATCGCTGCAATGGGCTCATCGATCCTCTGCTTCATCACGTGTAGATGGTGGCCAGCCTTCGACCCCTGGTCCTTCAACACCTCGACGTAAGAGTGCGTGACGGACAGAAGGACGGCCTCCAGGACGGAGCAGAGGGAGGAGATGAAAAGAGA
>PCCM01000079.1 GCA_002731735.1 Gemmatimonadota bacterium
TAGTAGCAACTTCCAGCACACACAGGGGATGACCGATGAGAGGCAGATCGATGTGCGCAATACCGGCTCGCATGAACGTTACCCACTGGGTCGTGACGGTCCTAATATCCATCTCGACGTTGAGTCCGTGGACGCCCGAAATCGCAGCGCAAGAGCCGCTCGATTCGGTCATTCCCTTGGACTCCATCGTGGTCAACGTGCTTCGGAGCGCCGTCGGATTGGACCGCGCGCCCTACGCCGTATCGGTCTCGAGTGGCCAGGCGCTGCAATTGGGCAACACCGGTTTCTCGCTCGACGAAGCCCTTCAGGGAATCCCCGGCCTCCAGATTCAGAACCGATACAACTATACGGTGGGTGAGCGGATCTCCATCCGTGGTTTCGGGGCCCGATCCCAGTTCGGCGCGCGCGGAATCAAAATTCTCGTGGACGGCATTCCGGCCACGATGGCGGATGGCCAGTCGACCTTGGACCACCTTGACATCGGGTCACTTGGACGCGCCGAAGTCTTGCGCGGACCAGCCGCGGCTATTTACGGCAATGGCGGTGGTGGGGTGCTGAGCCTCGAGACCGCGGCGGCGCCCGACGTCCCCGTCCGCCAGGAGGCCAAAGCCGTCTTAGGAGAAAATGGGCTCATGCGATTTCAGAGCACGACGTCCGGTACGCAAGGCGGGACCTCGTACCTCGTGAACATCTCACATCTGACGTACGACGGATTCCGGACCGTCGCCGACAGCAGTTTGTTCGTCGAAGAGCGCGCCGACAGCAGCTTGTACGGACTAGCCACGCGCCTGAACGTGAACGGCCAGGTAGCTTTGGAAGCCGGTGCGGGACAGCTCCGCATTACGGCCAACTTCTTCGACCTAGCCGGAGAGAGTGCCGGTGGCCTCAACCGGACCGACATGTACGTCAATGAGTCGCTCAACGCGCGCGGCGGCGGATTTGGCAACGTCGCGAAAAACGCGCGGAAGGATCTGCATCAGGGGCAACTTGGAGCAACTTGGTCGGGACCTGTCGGAGGTCTCAACGCAGAATTTACCGGGTGGGGGCTCTTCCGGAGGATGGACAATCCTATCCCGCCGCGGATCATCGACCTCAAGCGAAACGCGTTCGGCGTCCGGGCGATGGTCTCCACCGAGAGCAGTGGCGATCCGGGAGAGGTCGCACTCCGAGCCGGATTTGACCTCGATTTCCAGCGCGACGATCGGGTGGAACACAGCAACGTCGCGGGTAGCAGAGGTACCCTGACCAAGGACCAGTTCGAGACGGTCGCCGCGACAGGGGTCTTCCTTCAGTCAACCGCCACGCTCACGGAGCAAGTCTCCCTCATGGGGGGACTGCGCTACGACCGATTCGAATTTGAGGTCGATGATCGGTTACCGGCCAACAACTCCGGTGATCGGGTTATGGACGAACTGAGCCCCACCGTGGGTCTTGTCGTGGAGGCAAGCCCCACGCTGTCCATCTTCGGCAACTTCGCCACGTCACTGGCCACTCCCACGACCACGGAGTTGGCCAATACTCCAGAGGGCGGAACCGGCTTCAACCCTGATCTGAATCCGCAGACCGGAAACACCGGGGAAGTCGGATTTCGCGGTCAGGCGAACAACCGCTTCGGATTTGAAATGAGCGTGTTCCTCACCAATCTCAAGAACGAACTCGTCCCGTTCGAGACCGCCGCGCAGGACGGCCGCGTCTTCCACAGGAATTCTGGGAGATCGACGTATAAGGGGCTCGAGGCCTCCGTGCGGGCGGTTCTTCCCCAGGGGGTCTCGGGCCAGCTTTCCTACACGCTCGTGGACGCTAAATTCGACGAATTCTCGGTAGAAGGTGACGTCTTCGACGGCAACTTCATCCCCGGGTTGGCGAGGAACCGTCTCGAAGGCCTGCTGCGTGTGACCCAAGGTCCATGGTACGGTGAGGTTCGCGGTGACTACGTGGGCAGGATCGAAACCCGTGACGACAATGCCGCGGAGACGTTCGCAAAGCCCTACACGCTTTGGGACGTCCGGACCGGGCTCTCCGGCCAGCGAGTCGGAAACCTCGTGGTGGAGCCCTTCGTGAGCCTTACAAACATCCTCGATGAGGTGTACTCAGCTGCGGTGGCGGTGAACGCCTATGGAGGCCGGTTCTTCGAGCCGGGCCCGAGGCGTGCGTTTTCCGTGGGGCCGAGCGCCACTCTCCAATAAGGCTAAGGCTCGTCTAGAGCGACCGGCACGGCTCTGTTGCTGGTACGACACAGTCGAATGGCGGTAACGGTTGAAAGAGTCAGGGAGCGGCCCGGCAAAACGCCGGGTCGCTCACCACCGCCAGTGCGTTCCGCACGGCCCGCTCGCCGTCATCGTCGGACGGACGGCTCATCGTTCGTCCACGAACGACCATCACGGACGAGCCGCCCCCGTCGAGGTTGAGCGCCTCGGCCGCACCGGTGGCGGATAACACGGACGTAATCTCCGCCAGGGTCATCCCCGACGAGTAGGACCCCTGGCGCCCGTCAACGACCACGACCCAGAGGCGTCGGGCTTCCGGATCGTAGGCTACGGCCGTTCGGGGATGCCGTAACGATGCGAAACTCTGGTCCGCGCCCGGACCGTCGGTCACGAGAGGGTCCCCCGAATCCAGAAGTTCCGGAAACCCGCCGATCACTTGGGTCCGACCCGGCCCGTTCTGGGACACCCAGATGCCCGCGGACAACCCGGTCCCTTCTCGCACAACCGTCCCGATCCAGGGGGCGCGTCCCGGTGTCCACCCCAGTGCCGGCCGCTCCCGAGATGACAGAATCTTCCCCTCAGCCACCTCGGGACCCAACGGATGCCCCTCCGGTGTAAAGAAGTCGCCGTTGACCGCAGCGAGCACCCCGCTACCCGCTTCCCCGACGAGTTCCGTCACGGTGGAAAGTCCTGCCCCATGCTGTCCGGCCTCACCCGCGGGCAGCACTCTCAGGCCCAGGTCGCATCGCTCCAGTTCCAGGCGGAGAACGTGAACTGCCCAGGGCCCTTTCTCCGACCAAGCGAAGTGGTACGAGACCCCCGGATGAAGGACGCGGGCGCTGATCGAGTCGGTTTCCAGATAGGCCAGTAAATCCTCGGGTAGTGGCTCAGGGAAGAGACGGGCTGGACGATCGGGAGGTGTGCAAGCGAGTAGCAAGGTCATCCAAGTACCCACGGCAGAGGCACAGCCTGCCCTCCACCAACGCGCAAGATCCCTCTTGCCCGTGTGCCTCACTTGGTTTTCAAAGGACCCCATTCTCTCGCCTCGTGTGGTACGCACGGAACCGTCCTCGAATCGTCCTACGACGAAGTCCATACGATAGTGCCCCGTTTCCAGGATAGCCCCAGTCCTCCGATTCTTCTATACTCGGGCGCCATGAAATTCCGACGCGCCGACACTTGTCCCATGGGCCCCAGCAACTCTGGACGGCACGCGCTGGGAGGGATTCCGACGCAAACCGCGAGGGGAGGTCCGGCGGGATTCACGTGGGAGATCCCGAGGGGATTAGCGCGTCGTGTGGCCCTGCTTTGCGTCCTATTTTCTGCCCCGGCTGGCCTACTGGCGTCTCCGCTAGCCGCCCAAGACCCGGCCGACGACATGCAACTCCGCATCGGTGTCACCGCCGGGGGCATCGGGTCCTTCGGTGCCTCGGTCGAGTTCCTGTGGGGGAGTCGGAGCATCGACGTTAACCTAGCGACATTCACTTTCAATGAGGTGAGCCTGGCCGTCACGGGCAAGCAGTACTTTGGCAGCGCGGACCTGCGGCCCTTCTTGGGTGTGGGTCTTTGGGGGAGCGTCGGGTCGACCGGACAAGACGGCGACCAAACGGGCAAGGCGTTACTCCTCCGGCTTCCCGTCGGAGGCGACTGGAACTTCACCGGAACCCACCACTTGGGTGCAAGCCTGGCCGTGAACGTAGGGCTATGGATCGATCGGGCTGATCCTGACGACGATAGGCCCATCAACCAGTCGCCCGTCCCTCTTCCCGGGGCATACTACCGCTTCGAGCCCTAGAAGCCGTTGAAGAAGTACAGCGAGTCGCGCACGTGGCGCTCGTACGCGTTCAGACAAGGAGGGGGCTAATAGAGCTCCTCGGGCTCGTCCCAGGTCTCACTCCAGAACTCGTCCTCTTCCCTGCCGATCTGCTCCAGATCGAGGGGTTCCGGATCGTCCGTGAGAAGAGAACCCTTCTCCTCGATCCGACGGATGTCATCCTGGTCGATTCGGGGCGGCGGGACTTCGATGGACTTTCTGATCTTCCGCCGCATGGAAATCCAAGCATACGCCACCAACGCACCGAGAAAGAACCAGAGCACCGACCAAAAGAAGCCGGGGATCGTCATGACGGCACAAGAGTCATGAGACCGGGGACATCCCCACGTACTTGAGGCCGCTGCCCGTGTTGAAAAGTACCACCTCCTCCTCAGGGCCGAGCGCACCCATGGCGATGAGTGCGGGGACTGCTGCCGCAACCGCTCCACCCTCTGGTGCCGCGAAGATCCCGGTGTCCTCCCCGACCGCCTGAACCCAGTCGGACATGTCCTGATCGGGGATCGCCACCGCCGCCCCACCCGACTCGCGGATCGCCCTCAGAATCAGAAAGTCTCCGACGGCCCTCGGCACCCGCAGCCCGGCCGCGTAAGTAGCCGCATCCGCCCACGGCTCGGCCTCCGTTGCCCCACTCTCCCAAGCTCGCACCATCGGGGCACACCCGGCCGCCTGGACGCAGAACATTTTCGGCCGCTCCGGCCCGATCCAACCCATGCGCTCCATCTCGTCGAACGCCTTCCACATCCCGATCAGACCCGTCCCGCCACCCGTAGGGTAGACGATGCCGTCGGGAAGCCGGCCACCGAGTTGTTCGAACACTTCGTAGCCCATCGTTTTCTTGCCCTCCACCCGGTACGGTTCCTTGAGCGTCGACAGATCGAACCAGCCGTTTTCCTCCACGCCCGCCCGCACCACACGCCCGCAATCGGTGATGAGCCCGTCGAGAAGCTGTAGGTCAGCACCCAACGCTCTCATCTCGGCGAGGATGGGGGCGGGTGTGTCCATGGGCACGACCACGTGGACCGGCAGTCCCGCCGCCGCCCCGTACGCGGCCGCCGCACCGCCGGCGTTACCCGCGGAAGGGAGGGCGATTTCGGTCGCACCCAGCTCCTTCGCGCGGGAAACGGCCAGGCACAGTCCACGGTCCTTGAAGCTCCCGGTGGGGTTCTGGCCCTCGTCCTTCATCCAGACCCGGCCGACACCCATACGGGCGGCCAAGCGGGGCGCTTCGAGAAGGGGCGTCCACCCCTCGCCCAGGCTGATCTGGCACGCTCGATCCCGGACGGGGAGCACGTCCTCGTAACGCCAAAGATCGGCCCTCCGTCCAGCGACGTCAGCGGGCTGGAACCCGGGCCGAATCGCTCCGAGGTCGTAGCGCGCGAAGTACGGCTTACCGGCGGACGACAGCGTATGAAGTGCTTCGCTCTCCACGATGTCCCCCGTGTAGGTGCACTCGAGGTGGCTGGCCCCTCGGAGGGGCTTGGTTGAAGAGGTCATCGGAGCAGCCGGAGGCCCCCCGTAACGGCCAGCAACGCCAGAGGCAGCAGTACCCAGGGCGGGGCATCTCCGCCGCCCTCGAGCCAGGACCGGAGCGCCGGTACGGAGGTTATCAAGACGATGCTTCCATTGTTTACGAAGTGCATGAGGACTCCAACCCAAATCGAGCGGGTCGAAAGGACGGCCCAGGCAAGGATAAAGCCCAGCCATGCCGTCGGCAGAAATCGGAACGTCGACTCGAAGGAAATATGAAAGGCTCCGAACAGCAAACCGTTGACCACCGCAACCCGCACAGTTGACGAACGACCGCGGATCCCCGCTAGGAGCACGCCCCTGAAAACCGCTTCTTCGCAGATCGCCGGCGTCAGCGCCAAGAGGACGAGCAACCACAGGAACCCCGGCGGGCCCTCGGCGGTGACGAGGTCCTCCAAACCCTCGAGTATGTCCCACGGAACCGGGAGCACGAATCCCTGCGCCCAGGCCAGGAACCAACCCAACGGCATGGCTCCCGCAATCAATAACAGCCCCCCCGCAACCTCCGTACCTTCGGGACGCCGCAAGGAGAAAGTCTCACGGACACCGAAGCCGGCCACCCGCACGAAGAGCAAGGCCGGGAGGAACAGGAGCAGCCACTCCGACAGCAGTAGCCCCCCCTGCCCCAACCCAGCCTGGAGGGGAAAACCCAGATAGAAGAAGAGTAGGGCTACGGCGGCGATGAATCCGATCGCCTGGGCAGCATCAGGTGTAGCGGACGGGGGGACGTTCCTAGGTTTCGTAAAATTCCGGAACTCGATCATACAGGGCACCGTATGTGAACATGGGCAATCGGGGCAACCCTGTAGCGCACCGGCCCGTCTAACGGTAAACGACACTTCTACAACCGTGTGAATGAACGAAGCCCAGCTTCTACGAAAAGTGTGCCAGGGGGACGGTCCGGCTGTACGCGCTCTCTACGAGAGGTATTTCCCCCGGGTATACGCGGTTGTCCGACGCATAGCGGCGGATGACGATTTGGCACAAGACTACGCGCAAGAAAGGCCTGACCTGCGACGAAAGCCCTAGCTAGCTGACCGAGGATCGATTTAATGACGGTGCTCAAGTTGACTGAGGAGCATGTGCCCAAGGTCACCCGCGTCCTGTGCGAAGCCTTCTACGACTATCCCGTCATGCGGTACGTCATTGGGGGTGGGCAGGATGACTACGAACGCCGACTCAATACCTTGGTCCACTTTTTCGTCATGGCCCGAGTGCTCCGAAATGAAGAATTGCTCGGCACCATGGATGGCAAGGATCTGGCCGCTACCGCGCTCGTCTCCTATCCCGGTCGGGGAAAAGCCCCGCCCGAGCTCATGGCCCTCCGAGACAAGGTCTGGGATGAGTTGGGCCCCGAATCGCGGTCGCGTTATGAGGCCTTTGGCGCCGCGTGTGCCCCGTTCGAAGTCGAGGTCCCGCACATCCACCTCAACATGATCGGTGTGAGCCGAGCGGCCCAGGGAAGTGGCTTCGGCCGCGAGCTCATCGACCATGTCCACCTCATGTCGCGCGAGGACACCTCGTCCCAAGGTGTAACCCTAACCACCGAAGATCCCGCCAACGTGCCCCTCTATGAGCACTTCGGGTACGAGGTCGTAGGCCACGCAAGATTGTCCCCAAAATTCGAAACGTGGGGCTTCTTCAGGCCAGATTAGCCCTCCTACCTACACGCCCCGCTTGATGTAAAGCGCGGCGACCTTGGCTTCGATCGACGCGCCTGGCAACATCGGATCCGTCAAAGGCCGGAAGGATCATGCCGAACAACAACCCGGAGGGTGTGACGCCCACTCGGAGACGGTCCGCCGCGTACCGCGGCTTTGCTGCGCAGCGGTGGAGCACCTCAGGCCCGGCTACTCGTACCGTAGCGCGTCGATCGGATCCAGCCTCGCCGCCCGATGCGCCGGCCATGTTCCGGCCGCCAGTCCGATCGCCGCAGAGATCGCCACCGCACCGATCACGATGTACCAATCGATGGCCGTGTCCCAACCCTGAGTGCGGGTTATCAGTCCGGCAGCCCCGACCCCGGCCGCCACACCCATGATGCCTCCCATCACGCACAGCACCAACGCCTCGAGCAGGAACTGGAAACGGATCTGCCGACGCCTCGCCCCGAGCGCCTTCCGAACACCGATCTCGCGTGTACGCTCGGTCACGCTCACGAGCATGATGTTCATGATGCCGATACCGCCAACGAGCAGGCTGATGCTCCCGATGCCTGCCAGCAGCAGAGTGAACGTCTGAGTCGTCGCGTTGAAGGTCTCGACCAGATCGCTCGAGTTACGAATACTGAAGTCCACCTCTTCTCCGGGCCGGATGCGATGCTCACGCCGAAGCACACGATCGATCTCGCCGTAGGCCCCGTCCATGTCGTCTGGCGACGGTACTTGAGCGAAGATCGAGGAGAGTCGAGCGCGGCCCCCGAAAACTCTGTATTGAGCGGTGCTCGTGGGGACGTACACCTCCTCGTCGGGCCGGTTGAATCCGGCGTCACCCTTCTCTTCGAGGATACCGAGCACCTCGAAGGGCTGGCCCCGAATCTGGATGGTCTTGCCGATGAGCAGAGGGGCGGGAGTCCCGAGCTGTTCGGGCACGGCAAAGCCGAGCACGGCCACGCGGCGGCGTCCCCCTACGTGACCTTGGTCGAAAATACCTCCGTGCTCGATGTTCAGGTTGTACATCTCGAAGTACTCGGGCCAGATACCTCGTACTTGGTTGCTGGAATTCCAACGGAGATACGAGAGTTGGACCCTCGAACTGATTTCAGGTGAGATCGTCAGCAGACCGCTCGTCTCGATTCGGAGTGCCTCGGCGTCCGTGACGCTCAGGTCCTCGGTATCTTGCGTCGAGACCCCGCCGGAACGTCGCTGGTCGGCCCGTATCGTCAGAACATTGGTGCCCATTTGCGAGATTTGATCCTCCACCACTTGCTGCGCACCCTCGCCGAGCGACACCATGGCGATCACTGCGGAGACCCCGATGATGATCCCGAGGGTCGTCAGAAAAGACCGCAGTTTGTTGGCGCGGATTGCACCCAACGCCACCCAAATGATTTCGCTTATTAGCATTGGCCTACCGGAATCCTCCCCGCCCGCCGCCGAAGTCAGGGCGGCCTCGGTTGCGTGCTTCGTCTCGCGAGGCTCGCAGATCTGCGGCCCCGATGATCGCGAGCAGGTCACCCTCTTCGAGGCCACTCACGACCTCGGTGAAATCGAAGTCATTTAGCCCGATTATGACCCCGCGGGGTTCGATCGTCGTCCCGTCCGCGGCCACTACGAACACCACGGCACGGCTGGTCTCTCTTTGCTGACCCGACGTACCTTCGCCAGGCTCCGCTTGGCCAACCTGCTCAACAGCTCCCTGACCAGAAAAGCCACCACGCCCACCACCGCCACCGCCGCGTCGACCGGAAAAGAGGTTCGCGATCTCGGGCAAGAGCACAAGAGCAGAGTCCTGTGAGATTCCGCTCGCCATCAGCGCTCTCATGGAGTCGAAGGCCGCACCACCGCGGCCACCTCCCGTGCCTCTGGTGGCCCCGCCCTGACGCCCTCCTGAGCGACCACCCTCTCTTGCACTCGTCTGATCAGCCGTGGGACGTCCGCGGCCATCGCCGAGACCGGCGAAGAGATTACTCGTGTCGATGGTTGCGGTGTCGAGCCCGAGCACTACCGAGGCTGGCTGGACATCCTCCGGCGTCACCACGGCATTGTTCGGTACCAAGAGCACCCCAGACTCCTGGGCAAGCTCGATCTCAACTTCGGCGTTCATCCCTGGGCGAAGCAGCCCGGAGTCGTTGTCGAGCTGCACGATCACCGGGAACATGGTGACGTTCTGTTGTACAAGCGCCTGGGGTTCGATCTTCTCTACGATCCCCATGAAGCGCTCTTGGGGATAGGCCTCTACGGTCACGGTCGCCGGCATTCCGGCGCGGATGTCGCCCATGTCCGTCTCATCCACTAGCGTGCGTACCTGCATGAACTTGAGGTCGGCCATGATCACCAGCGTGGTTCCGCCCGACACATTCTGGGACGCCGACTGGATAACCTGACCCTCCTCGACGTTCTTTTCGAGTATGGTACCTGCCAGCGGCGCCCGAATGATCACGTCGTCCAAGCGGAGCTGAGCCAACTCGAAGTTTGTTTCGGCTCTGACCACGCTCGCCCGGGAATTGGCGAAGTCCAGGGCCCTGCTCTCGTGCTCCTGATCGGAGATGACGCCGGATTCCAACAACTCTTCGGAACGGGTCAGCTGCGCTTGAGAGATCTCCGCCCTCGCTTGCGCGACCTGCAGGTCAGCCTGGGACTGGTCGAAGGCGTTCCTGACGTCACGAGGATCGACCTCGGCAAGCAGCGCGCCGGGTTCTACCTCGTTGCCAACGTCGACGTAGAGGCGAGTGACCTCTCCCGATGCCTTCGACGTGACCTCGACCGCACGGATCGGCTCCACATTACCCGTGGCCTCAGCGGTGAGCCTCATGTCTCCGCTTATTACGGTCCAGGTCTGCAGTGACTCCTCCTCCTCCACCTCATCGGTTCCGCAAGCCACGACGATGGGTACCAGCAACGCCGCACCCCAACACCTCATCTTCATCATATATGCGCCTCTATTTTCTCGGTCAAGAAATCCTCTGCGATCACGCCGTCGTGCAGGTGAACCTGGCGACCGGCGTACACGGCAATGTTCGCCTCGTGTGTGACTAGAACGATGGTCTGGCCTTCGTCGCGATTCAACTTGACGAAGACGTCCATGATCTCCTCGCCCGTCACCGAGTCGAGGTTACCCGTGGGCTCGTCCGCAAGGAGCAGCGCTGGACTGTTTGCCAGGGCCCTTGCCACGGCCACACGCTGTCTCTGCCCTCCGGACAGTTCCGGCGGGCGGTGGCTCATACGGTCGTCGAGACCGACCAATCCCAGCTTTTCCTCAGCCAGCCGTTTCCGCTCCTTCGCCTTGATCCCCGCATAGATGAGCGGGAGCTCGACATTGTGGAGCGCAGTGGCCCGGGGAAGGAGGTTGAAGGTCTGAAAGACGAACCCGATCTCCCGGTTTCGTATGCGGGCGAGTTCGTCGTCGCTCAGTTCGCTGACCGCCACACCATTCAGCCAGTATTCACCTTCCGTCGGGGTATCCAGGCACCCGATCAGATTCATGAACGTGGACTTCCCACTTCCGGACGGACCCATGATGGCCACGAACTCCCCGGGGTGAATCTCTAGGTCGACGCCACGCACCGCCCGAACGGTCTCGGAACCGAGGATATAGTCCTTTCGGAGCCCCTCGGTCCGAATGATCATTTCGCTCACAGATCTCTCCCGAGGACGGCCTCGAGCGCCGCCCGCGCTAGGAAGTTCATTAGGGCTTACCTGTCTCGGTTGTTTCGACGCCGTAACGTGTGGTCAGCTTCGCGCTCAAGCACAAGCGAGTCGTACGTCACACGTTGATCCTCGGTGAGGATCTGCCTGAGCTCCGCCCTGAAATCACTCATCACGGCGCGGAAGCGCGGCTGAAAATCCGTGTTCAAGTCGGATAGGCGTTGCCCATAGAAGAAATAGAGCGAGTCGACCGTGGCCTTCTGAACGGCGCTGAGGCCGACCCTGTCAATGGTCATCGGATGGCGCGTTCTCTCTCTCTCGGACCGCTCGCCCCCACGGGTTTCAGTAGGTGTACTCGCACTCGCTGTCTGATCCCATGCGAGCCCCACTACCACACCGCTCCCGAACAGAAAAACCAGCGCGGTTGCGGCTACCAGCTTCGCTTTGAATGCGCTCTCCGCCATCATCAGAACGTCACCTCTATCAGCAGAAACGGATCGTCCCCCTCGGACTGCCCCATCAAATCGGACAAGGTTCGGTCTTCGAGTTCCATCGTGAGTGCCTCCTCGGCTCCCAACGTCGTGGCCGGTCCGTCCCGCAGGAGAAGCAAACCTGCGATCGCCGCCGCAATCAGCGCCCCACGAATAACCGTTAGAGACCAAGTCTGAAGGAGATCCCCGGCCCCCACTTCCGCCGCGAATCGGCGCCTCGACAGTTCGTCGGCGGCCCGCACCATCACGACAGAAAGAAACCGAGGCCAGTATCCAGGATCGTCGAGTCCCGGGTCGAGGACACGCAGATCGTCTCCTTGTCCCGTAGAGCCACCGCTCCCATCTAGGCTAAAGCGCCTCTTTCGCGCATCGCTCGTCATATTGCTCTCCCTAGGCTGGTGCTCTTTGTATTCCTCACCAGGCTTCACCTTACTTTGGTCTTCAGACGCCTCGAACCACCCCCTGCCCTCACATTGCCTATATCCGTCATGTTACCGTCATCTTTCACTTGCTCGACCACTACCTGCGCCAGATCCGCGTCCTGCCTCAAGGACTTTCTGGCGAAGTGGAGATGCGATCGCACCGTCCCCGAGGGGATTCCAAGGCGCTCCGCGATCTCTCGATGCCTCCAGCCCTCCAGATCGTGAAGGAGCACTATCTCCCTTTGGACCTCCGGAAGCCGCTGGAGCGCCTTCTCCAGTCGTTCCTGAAGTTCCGCGTGTTCCGCCTCCTTTTCCGGCGTCCTACCCCGGGCCGCGGCCGTCTCAGGTAAGACATCCGTATCTCGCAGAACCTCGCGACGCACCAAGTTGCGGGCGCGATTCCGCACAATCGCCAAGAGCCAACCAGCGAACCGGTCGGGATTCCTACAATCATCGAGCCGAGCGAGGGCAACCATGAACGCCTCCTGCGCAGCGTCCTCGGCATCATCATGGCGACCGGTAACCGAAAGGCCGACGGCGTAAGCCGCGCGCATGTATCGGCTTACGAGAACGCCAAAGGCCTGGCTATCGCCTGCCTGCGCCTTCCGGACCAGATACGCGTCCGACGTACTCGCTGTTTCACTCATGAGACACCCCTACGGCCCGTCGTGTTGAGCGCGCCTAAGGCTCCAGGTCTCCAAGACCCCGGTCAACGGATGATTCGAGGACCCGGAGAGTCGCTGTTCACTCACCTTTCAGACCCCCCCTCACCCGACATGCGCGCTACTCCTTAGACGCTTCATCTACTCGAATCGTTAGCCGAAGGGGACAATCTTGCCTGCGCAAGGAGTTCGGGCAATCGCAGTTCCGATAGTCCATCCAGAGACCTCCCGGTTTCGAGTAGGTCCCCACAGGCCACCTGAGGGTCGGCGGCTGAGTAGAAAACCAGGTGCATCAACGGAGCGCCCGGGTCCGTGGCCGACCCGGTGGAGGCCTGGCCACGAAGACGAACGATCCACTCGTACCCATCGTGCTCGAAACTCCGAAACGGAAGATCTTCGAGGGTGGTGCGCTCCAGCGGCGGCCTCTGAACCTCTTTGCGGGGCACCGCGCTACCCGTTCGGTCAGCCCGCTGTTTTCGACTACCCTTTCTCTTGTGTGACGTGTCCTTCGCACGACGGCCGTCTGGGCGCTCGCGTTGACTACGGGGCACTGCGGCGTGCGACGCGGGACCATCACCAGGAGTGTCAGAATTTTCAGCAGGGCGTGGTACAGGTTCCCCTACGACCTCCCGGATCGGGATCGGCTTGCGCTTGCCGTCTACGTCCTTCTTGCGTTCGTCTTGGTCCATGTGATCGTCTTGGTCGATGCGGTCGTGTTGGTCAGTGCACGGGTCCTAGTCCTGCGCTCGTCCCGGGCTCTGCTCTCCTCCTGATCCTTGGACGAGAAAAATGGCGAGCATCCTCGAAGCTCGCCATAGTCTTCATCTCATTCGCCCACGCGAGTCGGTGATTTTCCTTGTTGGCCGGGGGACCCTACCCGGTATAGGTTAGCATAGGGACGTATGCAGTTCACCAGCCAACCGGCGACAACACAACGGGCATGACCGAAGGCACCATAAATACGANTGAGGCGAAGCGCGAGTACGCCCAGNTGCTTCATTTACATACGCGAATATTGCGTNAACTCAAGGAGATTCGTGAGCATCTGATCGCGCCGGGCACGCTCGAGATCGTCTCGGCGATTCGGCGTCGAACGGGAGCGAACCCCGATGGTGCTCTGTCCGAGATCACCACCGCAGTCGAACAGGCGATTCTCGCGTTGAAGCTGAGTGAGGCGCAAATCCGTGATGAAGTCATGGAAGACGTCGAGCAGCCGGACGTCGAGGGCGTCGCCAACCTACCGGCCACGCTGGCCCGCTTCCTGGCAGAGCGCAGGGACATGCCCGGCTTCACCCACCAGGTACTCCACGACGAGAACCGGGGGTGGATCATTTTGTGGAAGGAATACACCCAAACAGGATCGGTTCGTGGCTCCGGCCAGTTCTACGAGCGCCCCTACGCCTGGATCGACGAGTAGGACCGAGTCAGACCTCAAGATCCCTCAACCCCGCCTGCAGCGTCGTCAACACCTCCCCTCCATAGAACATCTTGATGTAACGCGCTTGCTGCGGCGTGACCCTTCGCACCGTCCACACCAGCCGGACATAGTTCGGCTCTCGTGGCTCGGTCAGGACCCTCATGCCGGCCTCCGCTGGCAGACGATCTCCCTTCCGGTTGTTACACGGCGAGCACGACGCAACCAGGTTTTGCCAAGAGTTGTCTCCACCCCGTGACAGCGGGAGGATATGGTCGCGCGTCAGGAACTGCCGGCCCTTGAGTTTCCCCCGATGACGGCCGCAGTACTGACAGGTGTACTCGTCTCTGGCGAAGAGGAAAGTGTTCGTGACCTGGCGGCGGAAGCGCCGAGGCACATGGACGAAGCGCACCAGCCGAATCACCGTCGGGAATGGCAGTTCGGTCCTTGGAGAGCGAAAGGCCCGCCCTGGGTCCATTTCGAGAATTTCGGCCTTTTGGTCGAGAACCAGACGAATGGCGCGACGAGCCGGAATGATGGTCAACGGCTCGAATGACGCATTCAAAGCGAGGCAGCCCATTGTTCGAACACCCTCCCTGCACAACGATACCTTCTGGAGCCCTCGAGCTCCCTCGAACCGGGACGTAAGCGCCGCCGGCCAGAGCCGCTACCATTTTATACGCCTCAAACCTACCGAGGCTCCACCGGACTCCGCTACAGGAGGGCGCTCGGGTCGCGGTCGATCGCGATTCTCACGTCTGTACCGCGCGCCCGGAACTCTGCCTGCAGTCGCCTTGCACTGGCCCCGACGGCCTTGGCTGACACACTCCGAAGAAGAAAATGCCACCGCCACCGCCCGTGAAGGCGCTCGATCGGTGAGGGCGCAGGGCCGATCAGATCGACCAGTGTTCCGGGGACGACGTGCATGCGGAGCCACCGGGCCGCTGCTTCGGCGTTACCCGCGGCGTCTTTTGGTGCGGGACTGCTCACGACAACGTTGACGAGGCGAACCATCGGTGGATAGGCCGGGTTCCTGCGCTCCTTCAACTCCCGAGTGGCAAAAGCTACATAGTCATGCTCCAGTGCGGCTTGGATCGCATAGTGCTCCGGAAGTGCCGTTTGAATCAGCACGTCGCCCCCCAGTTTTCCCCTTCCTGCTCGACCCGCGACCTGACTCAGCAGTTGAAATGTACGCTCTGTGGCGCGAAAGTCGGGCAAGTGTATTCCCACATCTGCGTTCACGACCCCTACCAAAGTCACGCCGGGAAAATCTAGGCCCTTGGCGATCATCTGGGTGCCGAGCAGAATGTCTACTTCGCCGCGCTCCACTCGGCCGAGGATTTCGTGATGCGACCATTTCCCGGAAGTCGTGTCAACGTCCATACGCGCCAATCGGGCGTCGGGGAAGGTCTCCGCGACGACCCGCTCGACTTGCTCCGTCCCAAGGCCACGGAACGACAGATCCGTCGATCCACATCGCGGGCAACGCTTCGGTGCCCGCTCCTCGTGGCGGCAGTGGTGGCAGACCAGACGACCCTTACCCCGGTGATAGGTCAATGAGATCGAGCAGGCCGGACAAATCCCGACGTCACCACATTCGCGACATTGTACGAAGGCCGAGTACCCTCTCCGGTTCAGTAGCAGAATGGTTTGTTCTCCGCGATCGAGGCGGTCGCTCATGGCCCCGACGAGCGGAGCGGTGAGCACCAAGCCCGCCTCGCTCCGGGCATCGGTTTTCTCTTTGCTCTTCTTCCGTGCTTCCCGCAGGTCGATCAACCGAACCGGCGGCAACACGCCTCCGCCGACTCGGTCCGGGAGCGAGACAAGCCGGAACTTGCCCCGCTCCACATTGTGCCAGCTTTCGAGCGCGGGTGTGGCGCTCCCGAGAACACACAACGCTCCTTCCTGGGCGCTCCGAACGACCGCCATGTCTCGCGCCTGGTACCTGGGAGCTTCGCTCTGTTTGTAGCTCCCATCGTGCTCCTCGTCCACCACGACCAGGCCTAGATCGGAGACCGGAGCGAAGAGTGCCGAGCGAGCTCCCACGGCGATCCGGCGACGGCCCGAACGAAGCTGCCTCCAAGCGTCGAACCGCTCCCCCACTGACAAGGCGGAGTGCAGAACTGCTACCTGATCGCCGAAGCGGGCACGGAAGCGGGCCACCGTCTGAGGGGTCAGAGAAATTTCGGGTACGAGCACTATTGCGCCCCGACCCTGAGACAGCACGTGGCTCAGAACTTCGATGTACACCAAGGTCTTTCCCGACCCGGTCACCCCATGCAGGAGAAAGGGCTCCTTCGGGCCGGCATCGAACGCGGAGGCCAGCGTTCGGATGACCTCCTCTTGCCGGTCCGTCGGTGTGGGGGTCTGGTCTTCACCGGCGGGGATGTGGGCAAAGGGATCGCGCTCCACTTCGCGGTCCTCCACGACGGCCAACCCCTTCTCTTCCAATCCGTGGATCACGCCGCGACTGAAACCAGCTTGGCGCGTCAGGTGCGCCAGCTCCACCGTCCCTCCGGACCCGGCCAGCGCCCGGTAGGCGTCCGCCTGTCGCCGGGCACGACCGACCAACCCGTTCAGCTCCTCGATATCGTCGATCCAGCGCGTGACTCGCACGACCCGCTCAGTCTTCACGGGCGGCTTTTGCGGCGGGAGAGTCTCGACACTCACCACCCCGGCGGCGGCGAGCTTGCGCAGCTCCGGCCAGATGGAGCCCATCCGCAGGCTCCGCTTGAGCGCCCTCGCCGACTGCCGCGTTCCGGAGTCGAGCGCCTCGACCAGGCGGGCCTCCCTGGGCAACAGCTTGCCGCGTGGTCCATCGTGCAGTGTGACCACGTCACGGGACGTGTCACTGAGCACCGACGGAAGCATCGTCTTGAGCGCGATCCCCAACGATGTCACATAGTAGTCGGCCATCCAGCGAGCCAACCGCATTTGTGACTCGCTCACCGAGGGCTCGGCGTCCATCACGGAGAGCACGGTCCGGATGCGTTTGACCCCCTCCTCTCCTCCCTGGCCGACGACGAAACCGATACGCTCCTGGCGTTGGAACGGAACGAGTACTCGCGTCCCGGATCGGAGAGGGCCGCCTTCCACGGCGTACGTAAAGGTCTGATCCAGCGGAAGCGGCAGGGCGACACGAACGTAGGAGCGAGGGCCGTTCATTCAGCCGGCGGCACCCTCCTAGTTGCCCAAGAGGACCAGAATCTCATCCTGCCGCTCCCGCGGAGTAACCTCCGGACCACCCGCCCCCCAATGCACGTTGATCTCGCTCCGAACACCCACGTCGCCCGGAATGTAGATGCCTGGCTCCACTGAAAACCCCACCCCACGAACGAGCAGGCGGTCATCCCGGGTCTCGAGATTGTCCAGGTTCGGTCCACTGCCATGAAGCTCTATGTCCATGGAGTGGCCGGTCCGATGCACGAAGAACTCGCCGAAGTCGCGGTCGACAATAAATCCACGGCACACGTCGTCTACCTCGTAACCACGTGCCGCTCGACCATCGTCATGACAGGAGCGCAGAAAATCGATCCCGGCCTCCCGAGCCCCCCGAACCGCTTCCCAGATCGTCTGAAGCCGGTCCGGAACCCCATCGGAGAGGATGCCCATCCAGGTCTGGTCGGCGAACACCCCTCCCTCGGTCGGTTTTCCCCAGAGATCGATCAACAGAACTTCCCCCGCCGCAATCGCATCCCCGCCATCCTGGGGGTCGTAATGCGGGTCGGCCGCGTTCGGTCCGATGGCCACGTGTGCATCGGCGTCCACTGACATCCCTCGCGCCGCCAGTTCCTCGCGGATCCATCCACCCAGTTGGCCCTCGAGCAGCGGATTGGACAGCCGTGCATACTCGGCCGCCCGCGTGAACGCGTCCATGGCCACGGCTCGGGCCGTCTCCGCCGAAACCCGGTGCACCTCGAGCTGCTCCTCAGACCAGACCGAGTGGAACGTCGAGACAAGATTGCCAGAACTGACGGGCTCGACCCCCGCCTCTTGGAGCAGCTCCAGTATGCCGGACGGCACCCGGTCCAAGGTAGGGACACTCGAACGCGGAGAGATCTCCATGGCCAATCGTTTCCGACCGCCGATCAACTCGCTGAGCCGGCTCTCCATCTCGCGCCACCCCGCATAGTCGATGATTTCCCACGGCCAGTGCCTCCATGAGGAGTGCTCGATGGCGTGGATCAGCGTAACGGGATCCCCTTCGGCGGGAATGAGCGTGAAGGACCGGCGTGACGTCCAACCCAACCCGAGCATGGCAGTCGCGATCGGGTTCTGGCCCCGGAAGTCGAAAAACAACCAACCTTCCAAATCCGCTTTCTGGAGCGCGGCCCGCACTCGAGCGACTTGATCGGCATCACTCATGGGTGCAACGCTCATCGCTTTCCTTCGCCTTTGTCTCCGAAAAGTGGAAGGCCGGTCACCTGCCCCGCTTCTTCCCCTGGAGCGCTCTCGGCGGGCGCCTCGACGTCCCTAGCTGGTTCAGCGGGCACACCCTCCGAGGCCGTCTCCACACGCTTGAGGCCCATCACGAGATCGAGTCCGAGGACCCGCTCCTGGGTCAGAAGCTTGTGCACCTCCCGCACGCGGGCCAGGGCCCTCCCGACAGCCAGCCAACCCCAGCGCTGCCGGGCTCGGAGGAGGATCGCCAGCTTCTCCGGAAAGGTGAACAGCTCACTGAAGTCGGGAAACGGATTCGTGATCTGGGGCCGAAAGGCGGTTTCTTCGTCGGACCAGTCCTCCGTGTGCAAACCCTCTATGCCCGCGTCCCTCAAGAGCCTCTTCCACTCGATCACCATGAGGGGGCGGCAGCCGAGATGCTGTGAAAGAACTTCGCGACGAACCGAATCTACGGGCGCCTTCCAAACGGGCTGGACGAGAACGAGACTCGCGCCGGGCTTCAGGACCCGCACCATTTCACTGACCGCACTTTCCGCGGAAACGCGTGGTGTGAGCCCGAGTTCGGCGATCACGGCGTCGAAGATGCCGTCCCGGAAGGGTAACCCGTCCATCTGTCCCGCCTGGACATGCACCCGTTCGAGCATCCCAATCACCCGCAGCCGCTCCTGGGCGCGCTCCAGCAGGATGGGATCGTCTTCGACCCCCGAGCCCACCACAGCGTACTCGCGCACGAAGTGTTCGAGGGTGACCCCTAGCCCCGACGGAATAACAAGGACCTCATCGCCCTTCTTCATGCCTGTGAGAAGGGCGATCTGACGGCAAATATCGATACCACCGGGGGGGAAAAGAGATCGGTGGCTCAGATGGACCAGGTCGAGCATGGAAGGAATTTCCACGTCGGCACGGGCGCCACCATAGGTGTCAACGGGCATGACGGAAGTTAGGCCGACGTTTCCAAGGGTCAACGAGCGCTGGAAGGGGCTAGCGTAATGCTCTCTAGAAAACCGGCTCTTCTGCCGAATCCATGTCCTTCATGGCCTCCCGCAGGCGAGCCTCTTCCTCATCGGAAAACTCGATGTTCGCGGTTTCCACCGGTGGGGCGCTCCGACGCATGTATCGCAAAGTGGCCACGACAACCAGGGTCCCCAAGAGGATGGCAGCCGGCGGAACGATCCAGGCAAACAGGCCGGTCCCGGATGCTTCCGGATAGGCGAGGTACTCCTCACCGTGATTGGCGAGCACCCAATCGACGAGCTCGTCGGTCGTCCAGCCCTCGCGGGCCAACGCCTGAACACTGTCCCGGAGCGCCGCACCTGAGGACGAGCTGCAGACCTGCAGCATTTGACCGGGTCAATATGGCGACTTGATCCGGGCGATCGCCTCGTCGGCCGCTGGGTGGGGCTCCAGTGGCCCCGAAAGCCCGCCGTCCGGAATCTGGGCGGCGAGGGGTTGCACCCGAGTCGCCATCACCACGGTTGCCAAAAGAGCGAGACTCCACACTGTCTTAAGCATCTTCATATCCATGGCCCCCACGCCTCGCACAGCGCACCCGACCGAGAACGGACGCCGCGAAAAACAACCTGCTAC
>PCCM01000080.1 GCA_002731735.1 Gemmatimonadota bacterium
CCCGTGCCCCCGCCGTAGAATCGGTCCTGCCCGGTGTCGGCGTGGTAGCCGATGTAGAAGTCGTGGTATGCGCTCTCCCCCGGGACCGCCACGGAGGGAGGGAGCGGGATCTGGGCGACTAATGCGTCCGGTCGTCCCTCGACCAAGTAACCTAGGTCGTAGACGTTCGCGTGAGACGCAACCCGCGTTGCGAAGAGAAGTGCCCGGCCATTGCTGTGCTTGTATGCGAACACGTTGTGGAATCCGCCCTGCTCCTGCGGGCCCTGGAGCCTCGCGACTTCCCGAAAGGTGGACGCGTCCGGAAGACCCGTGACGTCGAAGATGACGGCGCCCATATCGGAGTCCGGGCCCGCCCGCCGAAATTGGACGGCGTGGACTACGTAGTTTCGATCGGCCCACTGGAAGGTCTTGATGTCCGTGCCCGCCGAGCCCACGTGCAGATCCGCGTCGTCGATGCGCCAACGGTGAAGTACCGTCGGGTTCTCGGGATCGTGTAGGTCGATGACGTCGAGCCCCCCGTTCTTGCGGGCGACGTAGGCGTAGGGACGGGCCAGGTCCTGCTCGATTTCGATGTCGGTGACGCTGGGGCCCAGCGGTAAGTGTGCGACCACCTCGATGTTGGCGCTCCCTCTCATCTCCAGGGACTGCTGGCCGTTTAGGGAGCCACCTGGGGTGACGAGCGCCAGTCCAAACACCAGCGTCGCCATCCGTACCATGTCACGTTGCGTTCTCATCGTGCTCCTCGCTCATTTCGTGCGCTGCCCTGGACAACATCAGGTTGGTGTCCCGGGTGGATCATCGTACGATGTCCCTTATCCGATCTCGAAGCAATCGTGATCCCGAATCCTGAAAAACGTCTCATGTACGAGCGGATCGTCCCTCGAGTCACTGGCGAGCGCGGGGTTCAGCTCATTTGATCCGCGGCGGGCCAGAGCCAGGCGGCTCCCCGCACGCCGCTCGAATCACCGTGTACGTTCCGCAGCACCCTCGTGGTGACCCGATCGCTGAAGACGTACTCAGGTAGGGCTGTCTGCACGTCCTCGGCGAGCGCGGGAAGCTTCGACATTCCCCCTCCCAGAACCACGATTCCCGGATCGAGCACGTTGATGACGGCGGCAAGCCCCCGAGCCAGTCGATCCACATAGCGGCGGCGTGAGGCCACGGCATGGTCGTTGCCAGCGGTAGCGTTGGTCACGATCTCCCGAGTCGAGAGTCGTTGGCCCGTGACCGCTTCGTGATCCCGTACCATGCCGGGTCCCGAGACATACACTTCTACGCACCCTTTCCGTCCGCAGTAGCAGTCGGGTCCGGGCCATTCTCCGCCCTTGGGCCAGGGGAGGGAATTGTGGCCCCACTCACCGCTGATTCCCTGATGTCCCTCCAAGATGTGCCCCCCGACCACGATACCCGCGCCGACTCCGGTGCCTAGGATTACACCGAATACGACGTCTGCCCCCATGCCCGCACCGTCGAAGGCCTCGGAGAGCGCGAAACAGTTCGCATCATTCATCACGCGGATCGGGCGGCCCATGATCCCTTCGAGGTCCTTGTCGAACGCGTGTCCGTTCAACCATGTCGAATTCGAGTTCTTCACGAGACGTGTCGCCGGCGACAGAGTTCCCGGGATGCCCACACCGACTGACCCCCTGGGCTTTTGGCCGCTCTCCGCACTCGCATCGCCCTCGAGGAGGGAAATGAGACGGTCGATGGCCACGAGCGTCTGATCGTAGTCCTTCGGGGTCTCGATCCGTCGACGGGCAACCTCGGTTCCGTCTCTGCTCAGCGCCAAGCCTTCGATTTTGGTTCCGCCGAGGTCGATGCCGATACGAAGGGTTGTGCCATTCATGGCGTAGATAGTCGTCTGGCGGCTGGAGGATGTCCAACCGAAAGGGCGTCAGCCGGAAGCGTTCCTGGTGTCCAACGAGGTGTCTCCGCTAACAGGTTGCCCAGCTCTTGCTCGATCATGTACCCGATCATCCCCTCGCTCTCCGCACCCAGGACGTCGAGGGGGTAGGGGCGCACGTTTTCAAGCGCAGCCGCCTGCAGTGCCAGGTGACCTACTTGGGGACCGTTTCCGTGCGTGATGACAAGCTGGTGGGCGTCCGCGACGGGTGCCAGCGCCTCGGCCGCAACCCGCACGTTCTTGCGCTGTACCGCCGCTGTGGGCGTTTCACCCCTGCGCAGCAGAGCATTCCCTCCGAGCGCCACGACGATGCGCACGCTCAGCCCCCGAGCGTCGCCACCATCACCGCCTTAATGGTGTGCACCCGGTTCTCCGCTTGATCGAACACGATCGAGTGTTGGGATTCGAACACCTCGTCGGTCACTTCCATTCCGTCCAGCCCGAACTTCTCGAACATCTGCTGTCCGACTGATGTGTTTCTGTCGTGGAAGGCTGGCAGGCAGTGTAGGAATTTCGCAGGCGGATCCCCGGTCATGGCCATGACCTCCGAGTTGACCTGGTACTCTCCAAGGAGGTCGATCCGTTCGGCCCACTTCGACTCGGACTCACCCATCGATACCCACACGTCCGTGTGGACGAAGTGCGCGTCTCGGACACCTTCCTTCACGCTCTCGGTCAGTGTGAGCGTTCCACCCGTGGACTCAATGATTTCTCGGCACCGGGCGACGAGGGCAGCCTCGGGCCAACACGCCTCCGGAGCCGCTATCCGCACGTCCATGCCCATCTTAGCTCCCCCGACCATCAGTGAGTTTCCCATGTTGTTCCGAGCGTCGCCCAGATAACAGAACGAGACGTCGGAGAGCGGCCTTAGGCTGTGCTCCTCCATCGTGAGGAGATCGGCCAGCACCTGGGTAGGGTGGAACCCGTCGGTCAGGCCGTTCCACACCGGGACGCCCGAAAACCTATCCAGCTCCTCGACGATCTCCTGTCCGAATCCCCGGTACTGGATCCCATCGTACATTCTACCCAGCACGCGGGCCGTGTCCTTGATCGATTCCTTGTGCCCGATCTGCGATCCGCTGCTCGGTCCCAGGTAGGTAACACGCACGCCCTGATCAAAAGAGGCCACCTCGAAGGAACAGCGTGTCCGGGTAGAGGTCTTCTCGAAGATCAGGGCGATGTTCTTGCCCGCCAGGCGCGGGTGCTCGGTCCCTTCGGCCTTTTTGGCCTTCAACTCGGCCGCTAGGTCCAAGAGGTACCGGATCTCCTCCGGCGTGAAATCGTCGAGTTTGAGAAAGCTTCTCCCCCCGAGATCCACCGTCATCTATTGTCTCCTACGTCCTTTGAGGTGGTCAGACCGGGTCCCCCCGGGAGCGGGCACATGCAGTGGCCTCCGCTTCGCCCACGGCCCAACTCAGACCCATCAATCGTGATCACTTCGATACCCGCCTTACGCAATTTAGTGTTCGTGTACTCGTTCCCCGAGTATGCCACAACTACCCCGGGTTCGACGGCCATGAGGTTGTTCCCGTCGTCCCACTGCTCACGTTGAGCCTGGAACTCATCTCCTCCGGTTCCTATGACCCTCAACTGGTTCACCTGCAGCGCGGATGGACCAACACCTTTCTGAGCTACCCGACCTCCGAGCCCACGTAGAAGTCCATATTCTATTGCGAGGGCCCCGAAATGGCGGTGACGTGATGTATGCCCGGAACTCGGAGGGTCACGAGATGGGACCTCGGTCTGTTGGTCGGTGCCTATCTCTGGAGAAGCTCTCCCCTGANATACTCGGCGAGGTCCAGAATCTGCTCTGGGCTGAGGGAGTCTCCCCAGGCGGGCATATCGTTCCGGCCCTCAGTCACGNCCGTGACGATCGCCTGGATGGTNAGCTCGTCCGAGTACCCGATCCCGCTTTGGCCGCCTCGGCCGTCCTCCCCGTGGCAGGCCTGGCATGCCGTCACGTAGAGCTGCTGGGCCGCCACCATGTCGCCGCCGGCGTGTCCGGCTTCGGGCTCGGTGGAATCGGCAAAAGCCCCGGTCCCGCTCCCACCTTCCGCCCCGGGTACGACGGGATCCACGGTTCCGGACAGAGAGAACAACCACACCCGATCGCTCCGTGCGGACCCCACGAACAGGTTTCCGGAGGAATTGGCCACGATGTATTGCTGGCCTTCGTGCTCGAACACGCTCACGGGGGCATTCATGCCGGCACCCGTCTGGAATTGCCAGAGGCGTCGGCCGTTCGACGCGTCGAGCGCCGTCAGCCGTCCGTCGTTACGTCCGACGAATACCAGCCCACCCCCGGTGGTCACCGAACCGCTGTAGCACCGGTCCGGCCAACGCTGACTCCAAGCCAATCGGTTGGTCGTCACGTCGATGGCTGCGAAGATGCCGGTCCCCGCTGCGGCTACGCCGCCGAAGATCCCTCCCCAGAATCTGTCACCTGATTCGGGCTCCGCGTTGAAGGTCGGACCGCCCCGGAACATGGCGATCTGATCCGTGGCACAGACGTAGTACAGCCCCGTTTCGATGTCGTACGAGCTGGGAGCCCAGTTGGCGCCGCCCGTGAAGGAGGGCTTCATCACAACACCCTGGGTGAGGAAGGGTGTGAAGATACGCCCGCCGTTTACGAGATCGTACCCCTCCGGCGGAATGTCGATCGACTGGGGAATGTAGGCGTCGCCGATGGGATACGGCTGCGTTGCGGCCGTAGCTTGCCCGGGCTCCTGGGGTACCGGCCGCTCCTCGATACCGATGAGCGGCTCCCCGGTTTCGCGGTCCAGGAGATAGACCCAGCCCGTCTTGCCCGTCGCCGCGAGACCCGCCCGTATCTGCCCGTCGATCTCTCTGTCGAATAGGACGACCGGCGTCGGCATGTCGTAGTCCCAGATGTCGTGATGCACCATCTGGTAGTGCCACCGGTACTCTCCGGTCAACGCGTCGAGCGCTACGACGGACGAGGTGAATAGGTTGTCGCCAGGCCGACCCGCACCGTTCAAGTCGGGCCCCGCGTTGCCCGTCGTGAAGTAGATGAGCCCGAGCTCCGGGTCGGACGCCGGGGTCTGCCAGACCGAGCCACCGCCGTACCGCCATGCGCTGGTGTCCTCGGGCCACGTGTCGTGCCCGAACTCACCGGGCCCCGGGACCGTGTAGAACGTCCACACCAGTGCCCCGCTTGATGCGTCGTACGCTTTCACCCGGCCTCGCTGGGCGTACTCGGCGCCGGCAAAGCCGGTGATGATCAGGCCATCGTAGTAGAGGGGCGCACTGGTGATCACGTATCCGTCCTGCCACCGTTCGGCTTGTACGGACCAAAGGATCTCACCGGTTTCCTTGTCGAGAGCTAGCAGTCTTCCGTCCAGTTGGCCTATGTAGACCCGGCCGTCTCCCAACCCGACACCACGACTGAGCCATCCGCAACAGATCGTGGAGATGTTCTGCTCGAGGTTGGCTTCATAACTCCAAAGGATCGCGCCGGTCTCAACGCTGAGGGCAAACACATCGTCGGCCCCCGTGATCATATAGATGACTCCATCGTGCACGATCGGCTGCGCTTCGCCCGAATAACGCGGACCTGCACCCGAACCCCTGAGCCGAGTCTGCCAGACGCCTTTGAGCTGCCCAACGTTCTCACGGTTGATTTGGTCCAAGGGGGAGTAGTTCTGGTTGAACAGATTCCCCCCGTTGGTGAGCCAGCCGTCGGTCGGAGCTTGGACGAGAGCATCGGTAGAAAATGCCTGGGCAGACGTTCCGGTTGCGATGGACAGTGAAAGGAACGAAACTGCGGTGAGGGTCGATGCGGCAAGAATGGTCCGTCTCATGATCGTCTCGCTTGGTTCTTGGAGTGTCGCGCCCAGACTCGGCGTGAGGTTAACAGTAACGAATGAAACAAGCGATGGGTTCCGTTCGTAAGACTGATGACGGATGGAAGGCACGTGTCACGCGGGTTGTCATATTTTCGAGGAAATGACGATATGATGAAATCTCTCGCTCCTATAGCCCTTACGGGCGTCGCCGCTGCCATCCTGTGGAATATTCTCCAGATTCTCATGGCGCCCGTGATCGCCTGGATCATTGGGATGTTGGCACTCGGGCTCAAGATCGGACTCGCGGTGCTGACGATCGGTGTTGCGGTCTATGGCGCAAGATGGGTGATGCGCAATCGCGCCAAGAGTGAGGTGGACGCGTAGGAGTCCTTCCTCTGCAGTCTTTCCTTCCCCCGGGGTCTTTCCCTGGTACGCTTGAACCAGCTATATCCCAATCTGTAAGAAGGCTTCAACAGCCCTCCAGATTCGATCCTGACGTAGCGTTTTTCAGCACTCGGTTGGTACGCACCAGGGACTTACTCTCAGGAACCCAGGAGATCGAGATGGTCCGGACCCCCGCAAGAGTATTCGTCGCCCTAGGGCTTTTTCTGTTCGTTGCAAAACCGGTTCTGGGCCAGGGGCCCGTGCTTCGCTCGGCACACCACGACTTTCGGGTCGTTACGGTGGCCGACGGCTTGATCGGCCCTTGGTCCATCGCGTTCCTCCCCGGAGGCGACATACTGATCACGGAGAAGTCGGGGCGACTACGTCTCGTCCGAAACGGGATCCTGCGTATGGAGCCCATCGGGGGAGTCCCAGCGGTTCTGGACCAGGGCCAGGGTGGGCTCATGGACGTGGTACCTCATCCGGATTTCGAGTCCAATCAGTTTGTCTACCTGACCTATTCCAAGCCGATCGGTGACGGCAGCGAGGCGACCACCGCGCTTGGGCGGGGGCGTTTTGTGAACGACCGGCTCATGGACTTTGAAGACATCTTCGTTTCCCAGACTCGGGGTCGGGCTGGTCACTTCGGATCGCGGCTCGCGTTCGATGCCGACGGGTACATCTTCGTCACGGTGGGTGAACGTCAAATCCCGTCCAGCGGAGACCTGGAGGCCCACCCCGCGCAGGATATCACGAACCACCACGGCACGGTCAATCGTCTCAATGACGACGGCAGTGTGCCCACCGACAATCCCTTCGCCGGCCAGGGGGATGCACGCCCCGAAATCTGGAGCTACGGACACCGGAACCCTCAAGGTTTGGCCATCCATCCGGAGACGGGAGACATCTGGATTACCGAGCACGGACCTCAGGGTGGGGACGAACTCAACCGAATCCTTCCCGGATTGAACTACGGTTGGCCGGTGATCGGGTACGGCGTGAACTACGGAAGCGGCCTGGCGATTCATGAAGGCACGCGGCGAGAGGGCATCGAATCCCCAACGCACTTCTGGGTGCCGTCCATCGCCACGGCCGGGCTGATGGTTTATACCGGAGACCTGTTTCCCGCGTGGAAGGGAAACATTTTCGCCGGGGGCTTGGCTGGCCAGCAAATGGCGCGTCTCACGATGGAGGGGCAGCGCGTAGCCCAGGAGGAGACGCTCCTCCAGGGCCTGGGTCGTGTACGGGACATCCGACAGAGCCCGGACGGATACATCTATGTAGCGATCGACGGTCGTGCCCAGCCCTCAGCAGTGGTCCGCTTGGAGCCGGCCGGAGCGAGGTGACGTTGTCGGAGCCGCTCGAAGACATCGAAGGCGTCTTGCTCAATTTGGACGGCACGATCTTCGTCGGTGACCGTTTAGTCCCGGGAGCGGCTGACGCTGTGGACGCGCTGCGACGGGCCGGCCTGTCCTTGAGGTTCGGCACGAACACGACCCGGATGTCGCGAACAGCCCTCGTGAGTCGCCTGCAAACGATGGGGCTCGAACTGGAGCCTGGCGAGGTGTTCACTGCGCCTCTCTCTGCCGCGGCTTGGCTGGAAAAGAAGGGCCTCTGGAACTTGTCTCTGTGCGTCCCCGAGGCCGCTCATGCCGACTTTGGGCATTTCAAGATCAATGAAACGTCTCCCCAGGCCGTCGTCATAGGGGATCTCGGCGAGGCCTGGGACTTCACTCGCCTCAACGACTCGTTCCGTCATATCATGGAGGGTGCGGAGTTCGTGGCTCTACAGCGAAATCGGTACTGGCACACGGGCGAAGGATTGTCGTTGGACGCGGGCACATTCGTCGCGGCGCTCGAATACGCCACCGAACGGGAGGCCACGCTCGCAGGTAAGCCGAGCCCGATGTTTTTTCAAGGCGCCGCGGAGTCGATGGGAGTGGAACTGTTCAACCTGGCTGTGGTGGGAGACGACCCCGGGGCGGATGTCGCGGGGGCGCACGACTGTGACGCTGCGGCGATCCTGGTGAAAACCGGCCGCTTCCAAGGGGGGGCACTCACCCGGAGTATGCCGCGACCCGATCTCATCCTGGATTCGGTGGCCGCGCTTCCCGCAGCTCTCGGAGTCGGGTTCTGATGGGTCGCAGCGAGCGCCCGCAGGAGGAACTCGCGGGAGAGCGAAAAAGGGAAGGACCGTTCTACGACAACCTGATCTCCGACCACCAGATTTTCATTGATCCTGTCTCTGACGACCGGGCCCCGGAGGGAGAGGTGCGGGCGGAGGGAACGACGCCGGAGCAAGAGACGCCGGAGCAAGAGACTAGGGAGGAACGGACTTCACAGAAGTGGCGCACGATTCTGGGGCCGTATGGCGGAGCGGACCTCAGGCGGAGTTTGACACAAATCCTCACGTCGGTGGTGCCGCTTTTCATTTTTTGGTACGCCGCTTATGGCGCTCTTACGGTCGGCTATTGGCTCACCCTGATCTTAGCTGTGCCGACCGCGGGCTTTGTGATGCGACTCTTCCTGATCCAACACGACTGCGGGCACGGATCATTTTTCAAGTCACAAAAAGTTGCGGACTTCGTTGGATTCTGGCTCGGCGTTGCGACCTTTACGCCGTACCGATATTGGCGCAAGACGCACGCCTATCACCATGCCCACTCCGGCGACCTGGGTTTCCGCGGACTCGGTGACGTCGACACGATCACCGTGTCGGAATACCTCGAAAAGCCTTTTCTCGGGCGCCTGCGTTATCGTCTCTACCGACATCCGTTCGTGATCCTGGGCCTGGGCGGATTTTTCGTTTTTGCCCTCAAGCATCGTTATCCCTGGGACATTCCAAGGCGATGGAAACGAGAGTGGGCGAGCGTGTGGAAGACGAACGCGGCACTTGCGGCACTTCTGGTGCTGGCTAGCCTGACCATCGGCCTCAAAGCAGCGGTGATAGTTCACCTGCCTGTGCTGATCGTCACAGGAATAGTCGGTGTGTGGCTCTTCTACGTGCAGCATCAGTTCGAAGATACCTATTGGAATGAGCACACCGACTGGTCGTACTTCGAAGCAGGTCTCCAAGGGAGTTCTTATCTCGTGCTACCCAAGCCTCTGCAGTGGGTGACGGCCAGCATCGGCATCCATCATGTGCATCATCTGAGTGCTCGAATTCCAAATTACCGGCTCCAACAGTGCCTGGATGAGAATCCTCAACTCCAGCATGTGACGCAGATCACCATCTGGGATGGGATCAAGACCCTGAGGCTCGCCCTCTGGGACGAGGACTCCAGACGCCTCATCAGTTTTCGAGAGGCGCGGCGCCTGGCGTCTACCGTGTGAGATCACCCCCCCTAGCTACCGTTCATCCATGTCGATCAAATCAGCCATCAAGTCCGTTGTCACTCTGGGCCGGGGGCTGACCCAAGGGGTGACCCAGGGGCTTCCTGAGGCAACTGCCGGCCTCGACCCCATAGAGTTGTTCGGCGTGTGGTTCGAACAGGCGAAAGAATCGGGAATCCTTCTTCCGGAGTCGGCTTCCCTCGCCACGGCCAGTCGTGATGGTGTTCCCTCGTCTCGGATGGTCCTTCTCAAGAGCTTCGCCTTGGACGGATTCGTTTTCTTCACGAACTACGGGAGCCGAAAGGCCAAGGAGATGGACGAGAATCCGAAGGCTTCGCTCCTGCTGCACTGGGTGGTGCTCCAACGGCAGGTCCGAGTGGAGGGATCGGTCGAGCGCATCAGCGCCGAGGTATCCGCGGAGTACTTTCACACACGGGCCCGGGGCAGCCAAATCGGGGCGTGGGCGTCCCGGCAGAGTGAGGAACTGGAGGGCCGTCCGGTTCTGAAGATGCGTGCCGAAGAGCTTGAGCAGCGCTTCAAGGGCCAGGGCGTTCCTTCTCCTGGTTTTTGGGGGGGGTACCGCCTCATTCCCGAACGCATCGAATTCTGGCAGGGACGTTTGGACCGGCTGCACGATAGGCTGGAGTATACCAAAGCAGATGGAGAAGGGGATTGGACCGCGCGTCGCCTCTATCCCTGAGTGCGGCCCTGAGGCTGGGGCACCCACTGGGGCATCAACGATTCTATTCGCCGTAGTCCTGCGTGCGTAGTGCTAAATTATTGAATTACAATCACTTACGCACCATCTGTACGCCCACGATTTGTGAGCATTACCCACTCTATTACCCACCTGATCTCCAGAAACGGTGCCGTGCCACCACTTTCCATGGGGTTTCCGACTGCCTACCCCCCGTCATTGG
>PCCM01000081.1 GCA_002731735.1 Gemmatimonadota bacterium
CGGTGGGATCGCTGGCGGCACCCGAATCGCCAGATTCACGCTCCGATGAGCGGGTGTCCCGGCTAGTTACGATTGCTCTCCGGCGGCAGGGCGAACGTCATCCCGAAGCGCTCGGTCATGGCCTCGGCAGTCTAGGCCGAGCAACTGAGCGATGACATTTAGGAGTGGGTCGTTGTCCTGGAAGGCCTGCTCGAGGAAGCCGACCATGGCCTCACGGTGGCGTGTGTCCGAGTCTCCCCAGAGCGCCATGGCTCGCGGGGCGAATGGTACGAACCGGGCCAACTCTTCCTGGACGGCGAAGATGTAGTCGATGCCTCTAGCGCGGCAAGGTTCGGCGGAGGCCGTTCAGAGATCGACGGATAACGCCGACTCGTGTTGGCAGGATGGACAGGAGATCGGGTGTGGATAACGGAGACGTACTGGGCGAGAAAGTGAGACGCCCTCCCCACACCGCGGGCAGGCGCCGTCCATGAAGTGGAGCGTATGTGCCTCGGACCATCGCCGCCGGGCCATCACGATTCCCATCCCGAGTGCCCCCAGAACCCACGGCGCGTGGGGCGGTACCAAGGCGACCGCCGGAGCCAGGATCAGCCCCGCGACCAGTGGTATCGAGGCGCGCCTCGCCCTCCACGTCGTACTTCGCCTCTCGATTCGAGCGTTGGCCGGGACGACGTCGAAGCCGAACAGCGTGATACGTGCTGGCACCAGAATTTCGGTCGCGGGGGGGTCGGACGAAACAGGGTCGGGCGTCTCGCCCATGGCGTTCCTTTCGATGAATTTCGATCTCAGGGTGCTTCACCCAGCGCTCGGGACCTAGTTCGTCGTTAGGCAGGACTGGGCGATCGAGTTCGGGCTCACCCAAGATAGTGCACTCAGGGTCGGGCTGGGTGCTGGAGTGGGCCGATGAGCCGCGTAAGCGCCAAGCTCAGCCCCTCATGTTCGCCCGTCGGAAAAATCACGGAGTCGCTCGGCGGCCTTTTCCAAGGTTTCCATCCGTTTGCAGAACGCGAACCGCACGAGGGATTGACCGAGTTCCGGGGGTGAGAAGAAACTGGACCCCGGCACGGGTAGGACCCCGGGCTCTCTCGCCATTTGCCTCGAGAAAGTATGGTCGTCCTCGTCACTAAGCCCTGAGAAGTCGGCGAGAATGTAGTAGGCCCCCTGAGGCTTCTCACAGCGAAATCCTGCGTCCACGAGGGCGCTGTAGAGCACCTCACGGCGTGCGCGATACTCCTCCGCCATGCCGGAGTAATACTCCGGGCCCAGTGACTCCAAGCCGGCGGCGCAGGCGTCCTGAAGGGGAGCTGGGGCACCCACGGTGAGAAAATCGTGAACCTTGCGAATGGCCCCCGTCAGATCCGGTGGCGCGATGATCGTGCCGATCCTCCACCCAGTGATGCCAAAGGTCTTGGAGAGCCCACTAACGGTGATGGTGCGATCGCGCATCCCGGCCAACGTGACGATCGGAATGTGCTCGCCCTCGTAGTAGATATGCTCGTAGATCTCATCGGTGATGGCGAGGAGGTCGTGCTCGATACAAAGAGCCGCGATCGCCTCCAATTCGGATCGATCGAAAACCCTGCCGGTCGGATTGTTCGGAGTGTTGACGACGATGGCCCGGGTACGGTTCGTGACCAGAGCGGCCAACCGGTCGGTGTCGAGACGGTACTGGGGAGGCGTGAGCGGCATGAAGATCGGACGGGCGCCGCAAAGTACGGCGTCCGGGCCATAGTTCTCATAGAACGGCTGCAGGATAATCACCTCATCCCCGGGGTCGATGACCGCCAGCATGATGGCGGCCATCGCTTCCGTCGCACCGCAGGTGACGGTGATCTCCTGATCACCCTCCACGTCCATGCCATACCACTGCCGATACTTGGTTACGAGCGCCTTGCGTAGACGGGGTGATCCCCAAGTGATCGCATATTGATTGCGATCCGCGCGAATCGCGTCGCAGGCGGCCTCTTTCAGCAATTCCGGAGCGGGGAAGTCGGGAAACCCCTGAGCCAGATTGATGGCATCGTGTTCTCGGGCCACGCGCGTCATCTCTCGGATAACCGACTCGGTGAAACTGTGTGTCCGTCGTGCGGTCCGTTGCACGGTCTGTTGTGCGGCCATGGGGTTCCCGGGCAAGATTGTGGCGGTGACGAGGGCGACTCCGTAGTGTGGAGTCCAGAAGTTCGCGGGCCACTGAGAGTACGGAGCCACTTCTGCAGCACAACACTAGACCCAGCCGACGGGATCACAAGAGGAGAGATCATAGGACGGCTCTCCTGATCCTCCTGTCCGGCACACTTTTGATCTCAACCCAGGGCGAGGCTCAGATGTCTCCGCTGCAGTTGGAAGCGCGCGGTGGGGCTTGGATTCCCAAGGCCGATCTCGTCGGGGCTCAGGGTTTCGAAGGGGAAGCATCCGCCGGCCCCAGCTTCGGCGTTCACTTCATGCTCAAGCGTGGTTTCATCAGCTTTGTGGCCGGGTTCAGTCAACACCGCTTCGACTGCGCGCAGGCCGAATGCGGCGAAGCGGTGGACTTCGTTTCCACGGCGTGGGATCTGGGCGTGCGTCTGAATCTTCGCCAAGAGGGGATCATGCCGTGGGTGAGCCTGGGTGCGACCGCTGCTGTTTTCGATGCCCGTGTCGAGACCGGAACTGGCGTTGTGACGGAGGACTCCGACGGCCCGCGAACTTCTGGACTCCACACTTTAGGCTGGGGGTACGAGGTCGGGGCTGGGGCGCTGGTTCCGTTGGGAGGACGGTTTTTCATCGACCCGGGGATGCGCTACGGGCGAAGTGATGTCGATTTCGCTTCCCGGGGCACCTTGGAGACGCGATACATTGTCGTGGACTTGGGTTTGGTCCTGGCCTTTTGAACACTCACGACGACCCTTCCGCGAGGAGCTACACGCGCCGTATGACGCAGGGATCCATGCCGGGTGTGTTCGTCCCCCTTTTCGCGCTATCCGTTGTCGTAGCGGCGATTGCCGAGCCGGCCCTGGGTCAGGTGAGCGCCGACCGATTCGAGCAGATGCCCGCGCGGAGCATTGGCCCGGTCGGTACCATCGGCCGGATCTCCGCGGTCGACGCGGTCGTGTCGGATCCTAACGTCGTATACGTCGGGGCGGCGACCGGTGGGCTCTGGAAGTCCGTCAACGGGGGCCAGACATGGCGGTCTGTTTTCGACGACCAATCTGTTTCGGCCGTCGCCACGGTCGCCATCAACCAAACCAAGCCCGAGATACTGTGGATCGGGATCGGGGCAGGGGGCGGCAACAACAACGACGACGACGAGGTCCCGATGGTGGCCACCGTGTACCGGTCGCTCGATGGCGGCGAAACATGGGCCCCAGGGGGGCTCGAGGGACTCGAGGGTGTACACCGGATTCTGTTGCACCCCGAAGACACCGAAATCGCGTATGCAGGCGTTTCGGGTCGGACATGGCAAGCCGAGGGCGACCGCGGGGGTGGGGTCTACAAGACTTCAGACGGCGGGCAGACGTGGACCCGCGTGCTCGTCGTGGACAACATAACCGGCGTTTCAGATCTGGTCATGGACCCGAGTGATCCGAACCGCCTCCTCGCGGCCATGTGGTCCAACCGGAGGGCTCCATGGTCCTTCGAGTCGAGGGGTCCGGGTAGCGGTCTCTTCCTGACGCTGGACGGGGGGACAATTGGATGCGCCTCGTGGAAGGGGATGGTGTTCCCAGCGGCGACCTCGGCCGCATCAGCCTGGATGTGTTCCGGGGTGACCCGAGGGTCGTCCATGCCCTCGTGGATGCTGGCGGGGGTGTGCTCCTTCGTTCATACAATCGGGGGCGTACATGGACAACGGTGAGGCGAAGTCCCAACCTGATTTCGCCCGTCGATGATCCAGCGGGCATCGTGGCCGATCCCCTGGTCGAGTCGAGATTGTTTCACCTCTCCTCGCGTCTCTCGGTGAGTGACGACGGTGGAGAGACCTTCCGGCCGAACGGGGGCGGCGCCGACTTGCGTCATCGAGTTTTATGGATCCACCCCGAGGACCCACGCTTGATGTACGGAGGCACGGACCGAGGCCTGTATCTCTCACGCGACGGCGGGGAGCATTGGAGCCGCATGGGTGGCCTCCCCGTCGGCAGGTTCACCCATGCCTCCGTAGATATGGAAGTGCCGTTCAACGTGTACGGAGGACTGGAGCGTAGTGGTTCCTGGATGGGACCTGCCTACGGGTGGGAGGAGGGTGGCGCTCGAAACCGCGACTGGATGGAGATCGGGTCGGACGACGGATACGGGATGCTGGCCGATCCAAATGACCCGGGCCATGGATACATGGTTCTCGGGGACGGGGACCTCATCCGGTTCGACCTTCAGACGGGCGAGCGGAAGCGTATTCGACCTTGGGCTCCCGCATTCACCGGACTTCGCCTCAACCGAGACGTGCCGATCTCGCTCGATCCGCATGACGCCGCAGCCATCTACTATGGGAGTCAGTTCGTCCACAAGAGCACGAATCGGGGCGAGACCTGGCAGATCATCAGCGGAGACCTGACGGTCAACGATCCGGCGGAGCGACGCGAGGCCCCCGGGAGCGGAGCGGACACCGACGATCTCACGATCGACGCAGGGAACGTGGACGGACCGGAGGCGGAGGGTGGCGCCACGATCACGTCGATCGCGCCGAGTTCACTCGACCGGGACGTGATTTGGGTCGGCACGGACGAGGGCGACGTTCTTGTGACCCGATCGGCAGGTGGGGAGTGGCAGAGCGTGCGGAACAGAATCGACCGGGTACCGGACAGCAGTTGGGTCGCCCACATCGAGCCTTCCGCCGTCCGACCGGGGTCGGCCCTGGTGGCCTTTGACGCCCATCGAACGGGAAGTCGGGAGTCGCTCATTTTTTCGACCGACGACTATGGGGATGACTGGGAGAGGGTCGGCAGGGAATCCAACCTCGAGGGCATTGTCCATACGGTCGTCCAGGACGCGATCGTGGAGGAACTGCTGTTCGCCGGGACGGATCAGGGGCTGTACGTATCTCTGAATCGAGGCGAGGACTGGTTCAAATGGACTCACGGGCTGCCGCTGGTGCCGGTCCGCGACCTCGTCGTGCATCCCCGCGACCACGATCTCGTGATCGCAACCCACGGGCGCGGTGCATATGTGCTCGATGACATCCGGCCTCTTAGGGAGCTCGCCGGAGATCTGAGAATCGCCGAAGTCGAGCTTTTCCTCTTTCCACCGCCTCCTGCGTTGATTCGCAGTACACAGGTGGCGGATCGAGACGGCGGCTTGGGAGTGGATGTGGCTTCCCAACGCCAGGAGCGGCCCGCTGGCGTGCCCCTGACGTACTGGCTAGGAAGCAGGAATGAGGACGGCGACACACGGGACGACGACCAAGATCGAGTCGGTGACGTCGGGGATGGGCAGCCGCGTGTCACTATCGAGCTCCTGGACTTCGACGGGCAGGTTCTACGAACCTTCCAAGGGCCTGGGACGCCAGGGATGAACCGGGTCGTCTGGGACCTCCGGGAGGATCCGCCGACGCCGAGTGGGCTGTTGGGCCAGTTCTCCAACGCTATAACCGGAACCGACGATGATTGGGTGCGATCCATAGAGGTGCTGCCCGGCCTGTTTACCGTTCGGATTTCGAGGGAGGGCGCCGAGAGCCTTCGGCCGCTGGAAGTTCACGAGGATCCCCGGGTGGACGTCGAGATGGTGGACCGGATCAACAAGTATCAGGCGGTGAAGAGCGGCCTGGACCTCGACGCGAGGCTGAGGGCGCTTCGGGCGGCGATCACCAGCGTGTACGACGAACTCGAAAGAGTGAACGACGTGCTGCGTGAGCGCGGATTGGCAGGCGATATGGCGCTGCTCCAGGCCGGCCAAGCCTTGGGTGACGAGCTAAGACAGGTGTCGGATTTCGAAAATGTGATGAAATACCGCCCGGGAGTTCTGGGGCTGACTTCATCCTACGATAAGCCGACCGAAGGTCAGCGCCTCGATCTGATCCGCATGGAAGAGGAGCTCGATGGCCTCACGCTGAGGATCGGTGATTTCTTGATTTTGGACATCAACCTTTTCGCTCGCAGGGTGGGGGACGCCGGACTGGACACATCCTTTTTCGTCGGGCCTATCGGTTAGTCCCGATGGTTCGGCGGTTTCTCATCTCGTACGCCTGACCACGATGCTTCGAAAGCTGCTGCTGTGGGGATCGGAAAACGATTTCTTTTCGGACCACGTGGCCCGCTTAGGGTTCGTGCGGCGAGCGGTACGGCGCTTCATGCCGGGGGAGACGTCCGCGGAGGCGATCGAGGAAGTGGTGAGGTTGAGTGTCTCACGTATCAGATCAGTGCTGGCCCTCCTCGGGGAAAATGTGACCGAAGCGGATGAGGCCGACGACGTCACGCGGCACTACGAGGCGGTGTTGAAGGAAATCGGGGCTCGGGACTTGGATGCGGAAATCTCCGTGAAGCCGACCCAACTCGGAATCGACATTGGTGAGGACGTGGTAGCGGCCAATCTCGAACGGATCTTGAGCACCGCGAAGGAGCATGGGCACTTCGTTTGGATTGACATGGAGGGTAGCGACTACGTAGACAGAACGCTCGACTTGTACAGGGCCGCACGTTCACGCCACACGGACACCGGAGTCTGTCTCCAGGCTTACCTCTACAGAACGGCCGAGGATCTCGCCGCGTTGCTCCCTATCAACCCTTCGGTCCGGCTCGTGAAGGGTGCCTACGCCGAGTCTACGAAGGTGGCGTTCCCGCGAAAGAGGGATGTCGACCAGAACTACCTCCAGTTAGCCCAGACCCTCCTCGACGAGATAGGCAGCGGCGGGGTGCGCGCGGCGTTTGCGACACATGACGGGGCGCTCATTAGGAGGATCCAAGAAGAGGCCACCCAGCGCGGGATGACACCTGGTGACGTGGAGTTCCAGATGCTGTACGGGATTGGGACCACCAGCCAAGAAAAGTTGGCGGCGCAGGGTCATGAGGTCCGGGTACACATCAGCTACGGGACTGCTTGGTTCCCGTGGTATATGCGGCGTTTGGCCGAGAGGCCGGCGAACCTGTGGTTCGTGATGAGAAAGATGATGTCACGCTGAATGGACACGGCGCCGGCGGAGGTACACCGCCTGAGCAATACACTACCGACCGCTACCGTCACTCCAGATCTCCGTCTCCGGAAACGTCAACGCGAAACCGTACCAGCGCGTGAACACCTGGTGCGGCCGCTCGATTTGCGCGCGTTCACCGGATGGGTCGTGGAAGACGCCACCCTCGATGTATGAGCCGTCCGAGAAGTGGAGCACCTTCTCTTCCCAGGTGATGCCATCCGTGTCGACGTATGCAGCCGCGAGGGCATAGGCGGAGGGATCCAGGTAGACGGGGGCAAACGCGAGGACCATCAAGACTGCCCCGAGGGCCTGCCGGGCAGGCCTCATTCCGCGATTTCTAGACCGGTAGGCGTCACGACTCTCTGGACGATCCCAAGAGCACCGTCCGCCAGAAATGCGAGCACGGCGGCGGGAATCGCCCCTGACAGAATCATCCGGGAGTCACTCAAAGCAAGGCCCGCCACGATCGGGTCACCCAGGCCTCCGGCGCCGATGAACGCGGCAAGGGTCGCCGTTCCCACCGTAATGACGGCCGCAGTACGGACGCCGGCCATGATCACGGGGATTGCGAGCGGAAAGCGTATGTATTTCAGGATCTGTCCCTCCGTCATCCCCAGAGATCGGGCCGAGTCCACGGCGGCCGGATCGGCATCACAAATGCCCGTATAGGTGTTCCGGAGGATCGGGAACAGTGAGTAGAGAAAGAGCGCTACCAAGGCCGGCCTTATGCCGATCCCGAGCAGCGGGATCATGAACGCGAGAAGCGCGATGCTCGGGATGGTCTGGAAGAGCCCGATGGTCCGGATGACGACCTCTGCACCCCGTGGGGCTCGCTCGAGGAGGAGCCCGAGCGGGATGGCTACGAGGGTGGCGGCCAGGAGTGACACGATCACCAGAAGCATGTGCCGTATGGTGAGGTCGATCAGCTCATTTCGGCGGTCAATAAAGTAGGCTCCCAGGGACCCTTCGCGGTCTTCGCCTTCCCTAACGATGCGCACGGCGGGACCCGCAACCAGTCCCATCCGCGTCAGGGCATCGCGCGCGACACTTTCGAACTCTTCTCCTTCGACTTCAACCCTGCGGTTGAGCGCCCGCATCTCTTCCTCGTCCAGCATACCGGACAGCTCTGAGAGCGCTCGTACCGCGTCAGGACGCGTGTCCCAAAATCTGCGTCCCACCACGGCCGAGGCTTCGTAGGGTGGGAAGAATTCCAGGTCGTCTTCCAACACGACAAGGTCGTACCGATCGATGAGACCGTCGGTGGAGTACCCGTCGACGACATCGACCTCTCCGAGGTCCAGCGCTTCGTATTTCACGGCTTGGAGCAAAGACCGTTGTGCCTGGAGCTGTAAGCCGTACGCCGATTGTAACCCCGGCAGCCCGTCCGACCGGCCGATGAAGTCCGGGGAGAACCCGCCTATGTACCGATCAGCCACACGCGCTAGATCGGAAAGCGTGCGCAACCCGTCCGCCTCCGCTGACTCACGGCGCACGGCGATGGCATAAGTGTTCTCAAATCCGAGTGGCGGAAGCCAATGGATCCCCCAACGCTCGCGAAAGGCTCCGGACACCGCGCGGAAAACGTCGCCTGCCGATCCTTCCGGGCTTTGATCGAGCACTGCCACTAATCCCGTTCCAGTGTACTCTGGGTAGACATCGATTGCCTCGGTGCGCAGAGCCTGGAAGGCGATCTCCGTGGCGCCCAGGCCCAAGCGGCGGTCCACTTCAAATCCGCGGCTCTCCAGGAGCTGGGCGAACATCTCGGCCAGGAGAAACGATTCTCCGAATGGCTTCGAGGCGACGACGACGGGTGTGCGCTGGGCTAAGGTTGCGACAGGACACAACACCTGGGCCAGCCCGAGCCAGAAGAGGCCGAGGCCCACGGAGCGGGCCCACCTGAGGGGGCGGCCCCGGGTCACGCGGCGGTCCCTTCGCCCGCACGGTGGAGCAACTGTTGCACGTAGGGCGATTCAGGAGAGGATCGAAGCACGGCGGCCGGGGCGATCTGCTCGAACCTTCCTCCCCGAAGTACAGCTACTCGGTTGGCGATTTCAAGCGCGGTCCTGATGTCATGAGTGACCATCAAGGTGGTCACCCCGATGTCCTGGAGAAGCACATGTACCGCTTCGACCAGCTCGGCACGTGTGATGGCGTCGAGGGCGCGGAAGGGCTCGTCGAGTAGAATGATCTCCGGTTCCGCCGCCAAGGCGCGGGCCAGGGCCACTCGCTGCCGTTGTCCACCGGAGAGCTCTCCCGGCCTGCGGGCGCCGAACTCATCGGGCGGTAGACCGACGAGCTGGAGGGCTACGGACGCAAGGTCGTCCGGTGATGCCATCTTTCGCAGCCGTGGCACCAACGCGGTGTTTCGAAGTACGGTCCAATGCGGGATGAGTCCCCCGTCCTGCTGTACGTATCCGATGGAACGGCGCAGCTGCACCGGGTTCAATGCGTGGACGTTCTGTCCTCCGACACAAACCTCGCCTTCGTCGGCTGAGATCATCCGGTTGAACAGGCGGAGCAGCGTGGTCTTACCCGCGCCGCTCTCGCCCACGAGCACAACGATTTCACCGCGTCCGACAGATAGGTCGACTCGATCGAGGACGGGTGCGGAGCCGAACCGCTTCACGACGTCTTTTGCCGAGAGGGCCGGCGCGTCGGTGGGCAGTACTTGATCGCGCATGCTCCACGATAGCGTGGGGCGCTCGGGTGCGCACCGTTGTAGGGGTTCGCCCGTTCTCTATCGACCAGTAGGTTGCGACCGGAAAACGCACTGGTACGCCGGTTGGAGACGAACAACGGGCGTGGATCCGGGCAAGATCAAGACGGGGACGGAGGAGTGCTTTGAGTTTATGTCCCGCGTCCGCGAGGGAGCGCTGGAACGCCTCGCCCGGCTCGACCTCACGTCCGAGGATCCGCTGCTCGATACGGGTTACTGGTCCTTCCCTGGCGTGCCGAAGCTCGGCCGACTCACGATGATCCAGGTGAGGTACGACCTCTTCTGGGTCGACCAGGGATTGAGGGCGGGCTCCGTTCGATCGTGCTCGAAGCGGAACCAGAAGTTCTGTTGGCGGGTTATGAAGCGGTCCTTATTCAGGAGCGGTTCTGTGAGTGAAGTCTCGGCCAAGGGTAACGTCACCCTGCGGTGCCCGTTCTGCCTGACCCTCAACACCGTCGATCTGGGCAAATCGGGCGACCGACCGACATGCGGCGACTGCAAGAAGCCGCTGCTTCTCGACCGACCGGTCAAGGTCGGCGGTGAAGATTTCGACCGTACGGTACTTGGCTCGGAGGCGCCCGTGCTGGTGGATTTTTATGCGGATTGGTGCGCGCCCTGTAAGTACGTGGCTCCGCTGATGGATGAGCTTGCCCAGACGCACGAGGGCACGCTGCTCGTGGTTAAAGTCGACACCGATCAGGCGCCCGATGTGTCCCAGCAGTTCGAGATTCGGAGCATCCCCACGGTGATCCTGTTCAAGAGCGGTGCGGAGGTCGGTCGCAGCGTGGGCTTCGAGCCCGAAAAGCTGCGGGCCATGGCCGAGGAAGCGGTGAGGCCAGGTTGACAGCTACTTTTGCGCGGATGATATTAACAGCGCATAAACATCCGATTCAATCGGGTTTCTAGCGAATATTGTCGGGTTCGGGAGTGGTGTAAGACGGCTTGCCGTCACCAGCGCTTTGGCGGGAAGTGGCTGGTTCTGCTCCCGGCCCGCGTTTTTTTGTCTGTATATCACAGGGAAGATGAAGTCATGGCCTTGAAGGTGGTGCTCGCGTACTCCGGTGGACTGGACACATCGGTCATCGTTCCGTGGCTTCGTGAGAAGTACGGTGCCGAGGTCATCTGTGTGGCCGCCGACGTGGGCCAGCCAGGCGGACTCGAGGGTCTCGATGAGCGGGCTGAGGCCACGGGCGCCGCAGAATTCTACGGGGAAGACCTGCGTAGGGAGTTCGTCGAGGACTTCGTTTGGCCCACGCTCCGTTCAGGGGCCGTCTACGGTCGTAAGTACCTCCTGGGAACCTCCATGGCCCGTCCCATCATTGCGCGCCGGATGGTAGAGGTGGCACGCGAGGTCGGAGCGAGTGCGCTTTCTCACGGGTGTACCGGCAAGGGAAACGATCAGGTTCGGTTCGAGCTGACCTTCGCGGCGCTCGCACCGGATCTACGGGTGATCGCCCCCTGGCGTGAGTGGGATTTGCAGTCCCGTGAGGATGCGTTGGAGTACGCCCGGGCTCGCCAGATACCGCTCGTAGGTGTCGACAAGACCAAACTCTATTCTCGCGACGAGAACATCTGGCATATCTCGCACGAGGGCGGCCCGCTCGAGGATCCCGCGTTCGAGCCCGACGAAGAGATGTACCAGTGGACCACGGCCCCCGAGGCCGCTCCGGACGACCTCGAATACCTGGAGATCGGTTTCGAACAGGGTCGACCCGTCTCAGTCAACGACGAGGCTCTGGACTCGGTGAACCTCCTCTTGGCTCTGAACGAGATAGGCTCTCGGCATGGTGTAGGCAGGATCGATCTCGTGGAGGATCGGCTGGTCGGGATGAAGTCTCGTGGTGTGTACGAAACCCCTGGCGGAACACTTCTGTATATCGCGCTTCAGGAGCTGGAGCAGCTCACACTCGACCGCCGGGCCCTGACGTTCAAGGATCGGCTTGCGGCGCGTTACGCCGATCTGGTGTACGAGGGCTGGTGGTGGACGCCCGAAAGAGAGGCCATGGATGCGTCCGTGGACGTCCTCATGAAGCGGGTCACAGGCGTGGTGCGCCTGAAGCTCTTCAAGGGTTCGGCGTTGATAGCGAGCCGTAGGAGCCCGGAATCTCTCTACCATGCGGGACTCGCATCCTTTGGTGAGGAAGCGACCTACGACCATGCGGACGCCGAAGGGTTCATCAAGTTGTTCGGGCTTCCCGCGCGAGTGGCGGCGGAGCGCGATGGCGGAAAGGTCTGGAAGTCCGATGCGACCGAGGTCGCGGCTGAAACTGACGAGACCTCGACTGACGCTGACGAGACCGCGACGGAGACTGGCGGGACCGCGACCAATGAAGCTGCGACTGAGAACGCCGAGGTCGCGACTGAGACGACGGAGTCCGAGGGCGTCAAAACCCCGGCAGGCTGATGGGCCCGACAGACCCCCTCTGGAGCGGCCGCATTCAGGGCGAGATGGCGGAGGCGATGGTTCCCCTGAATCGGAGCCTCGCTGTAGACATTCGCCTCTGGCCCCAGGACATCCGTGGGAGCCAGGCCTGGGCCCGGGCGCTCGTGAAGGCTGGTGTGTTAGAGGATGAGGAGGGGACCACACTGGTCGACGGACTCGACCGCGTGGCCACCCGTCTGTCCGAGAGCGATCACTCCGATGAGGCTGATGAGGACATCCATTCCCTCGTGGAGCGTCTGTTATACGAGGAGGTCGGTGAGGTCGCCGGTAAACTCCATACAGGACGGTCGCGTAACGACCAAGTGGCGACCGACTTTCGCTTGTGGGGCATGGACGCGGCGGAACGCCTCGTCCGGATCTTGGGGGAGGTAGAGTCGGCCCTTTTGGACTGGGCGACCCAGTCTGTCGAGATCATCCTCCCTGGATACACGCACCTCCAGCAGGGGCAGCCAATACGGGCAGCTCACTGGATTCTCTCGCACTTTTGGCCGCTCGAGCGTGACCGCGCAGCTTTGCGTGCCGTGCGGGATCAAGCGGGCGTGTTGCCGCTTGGATCGGGCGCGATCGCGGGGTGTCCGTTCCCGATCGACCGTGAGTTACTCCGGGCGCATTTGGGGTTCCTGCGGATCTCCGAGAACAGTATCGACGCGGTCAGTGATCGCGATTGGGCGCTGGAATTTGCGTTCGCAACGGCCCGCGTCGGGGTTCATTTGTCGCGATTGGCGGAGGATTTGGTCTTGTTCGGATCCAAAGAATTCGGGTTCGTCCGGCTGTCCGACGGGTTCAGTACGGGATCCAGCCTGATGCCCCAAAAGCGGAATCCGGACGTGGCGGAACTCGTGCGGGGGAAATCCGGTCGGCTGACGGGCAATCTCGTGTCCTTGCTCACGGTGTTGAAGGGACTACCCACTGGGTACAACCGCGACTTGCAAGAAGACAAGGGCGTGCTCTTCGATTCCATGGACACGCTCACCATAGTGTTGCCCGCGATCGAAGGGGCCATCCGCGGAGCCGAATTTCAAACGGATCACATCGAGGCTGCACTCGATCCACAACTTCTTGCCACGGATTTGGCCGACTATCTGGTCCGGACCGGCGTGCCTTTCCGGAAGGCCCACGAAGTGGTGGCGACGATCGTGCGCCGGGCGGAGGACCAGGGTATTCCAGTGGACCAACTTTCCCTTGAGGTGTTCCAGGAGGCGTACAGCGGGTTGGACTCTGACGTCTTCCAAGTGTTCGATTGGGAGCGGTCGGTCGAGGCGCGGGAAGCCCTGGGGGGCACAGCCCGAAAGGCCGTCCTCGACCAGATCATGGCTGCGCAGACACGCCTATAGTGTTCTCCCTGCCGCCTCCGCGAAGGGCGCCAGGCCGGCCATGAGCGAATCGAATTCATCGAACACCAACGATTGGTCCCCGTCGGAAACGGCCATCTCCGGGTTGGGATGGACCTCCACGATGAGGCCGTCCGCGCCAGCGGCGATCGCCGCGTAGGAGAGGGCCGGCACCAGGTCTCGCCGCCCCGCGGCGTGGCTGGGATCGGCCACCACGGGGAGGTGGGTCTCCTTCTTGAGCACGGGAATCGCCGCCAGATCAAACGTGTTTCGCGTCGAATCCTCAAAGGTCCGGATGCCTCGCTCACAGAGTAGGACGTTCATATTCCCCTGCTTCATGATGTACTCGGCCGCCAGAAGAAGGTCCGTCACTTTGGCGGACATCCCGCGTTTGAGAAGGATGGGTCGGTGTAGCCGCCCGACCTCCGTGAGGAGGGAAAAATTCTGCATGTTTCTGGCCCCGATTTGGAGGACGTCCGCGTACTCGGCGACGAGGTCGACCTGACGGGTATCCATCACCTCCGTGACCACCGGGAGTCCGGTCTCGGCTCTTACGTCCGAGAGTATCTTCAGGCCTTCTTCACCGAGGCCGTCGAACGCGTAGGGAGAGCTCCTCGGCTTGAACGCTCCGCCGCGTAGTGCGGTCGCTCCCGCGGCCTTTACGTGGCGTGCCGTCTCCTGGAGCATGCTGAGGCCCTCCACGGAGCAAGGTCCCGCGATGATCGAGAGGGCATTGCCCCCGATCGTGCTGTCGCCGATCTGGACCTCCGAAGACTCCTCGTGGCCCTGCCGGCTCGCCAGCTTGTAGGGCTTCATGACCGGACGAACGGCCTCGACCCCAGGAATCGAGAGCATGGGCACGTTGACCAGATCCTGTTGGTCTCCGATGCACAGAACGACGGTTCGGTGTTCGCCTCGGATGAGATGCGTGCGGGGTCCCAAGGCCTCGATTCTCTCCCGGATGTGGTCGAGCTCTTCGTCGGTCACGCCGGGTCGCGTGATAATAATCATGGTTCTCTCAGCTTGTGTGTGATGGCCCGTGCATGTGACAGACCACGAAAAAAGGCCCCCGACCAGGAGTCGAGAGCCTCAGGACGAAACGCGACAACGCTCAGCGCGCGCGCATCAGTCGCGGGCTCCCGGAGGGGGCCGGCATGTAAAGTAGAAAGCCCGATGTCTTTGCATATAGATCATGGATGGGAAGCTGTGCTTCTGGCTGCGAGGAGTCAATAGACGGTCTGGTCTGCGGCCCCCGGCGTTCATAGATTGCCGGCACGAAAATCGGCCCGCCTAACACTTTTTTTCAAGCTGGAGGATTCATACATGTCCACGGCCGCTGCGGGTGAGCAGCCCGAGGGCGTTACGCGCCCCGTCCTCGATGAACTCGACATACCACTCGGGAAGCGCGTGCGTCTTCGCAGATTGCTCTACGGACGAGGCTTGAAGAACGGCACACTTCTCATCCTCCCCATCGACCAGGGGTTGGAGCACGGGCCGATCGATTTTTTTACCAACCCGCCCTCCCAGGATCCTGATTTTCAGTGGCGATTGGCGTTGGAGGGCAACTTCAACGCGGTGGCGTGTCACTACGGACTCGCCAGCAAATACATGACCAAGTATGCCGGAGAGGTGCCACTCCTCCTGAAGATCAACGGCAAGACCACGATACCCTCCGACGCGGAGGCCTTTTCGGCGTTGACCGGTAGCGTCGAGGACGCCGTATCATTGGGTGCCGACGCCGTTGGGTACACACTTTACGTTGGTTCTCCGCGGCAGGATGAGGATCTTCAGCAACTCCAACTCGTTCGCGAAGACTGCGACAAGTACAACATGCCTTTGGTCGTGTGGTCGTACCCGAGGGGCGTCGCGATCGAGAAAAAAGGAGGGCGAGACAGCCTCTACGCCGTCGACTACGCAGCCCGGGTCGCCCTCGAAATGGGTGCCGACATCGTGAAGTTGAACATCCCCAAGCACGGTCCGAAGGACTCGGATCAGCCTGCGGAATACGCCGAAATCGACTACGACTATGGTGAAGGCGCGAGGCGGGTAGTGGAGTCGGCTGGGCGCTGTCTCGTACTTTTCTCCGGCGGGAGCAAGCTGGGGGATGACGACCTCCTGAGTAAGGTGCGTACCGGACTGGAAGCCGGTGCGACGGGTCTCATCTTCGGCCGGAACATGTGGCAGAGACCCTTCGATGCGGCGCTGGACATCGTCGGACGGGTGCACGATCTGATGAAAGAGTTCGGCGCTTGACGAAGCCGCCAGTGCCAATTTGCACCCCCGGGAGAGCCACTTGGCAGACGCTGACTCGCTGAAAAGAGCGGTGGGCGTGGAGGCGGCCGAACTCGTAGACAGTGGGATGCGTTTGGGATTGGGAACCGGATCCACGGTCGCCCACTTGNTGGTCGCGCTAGCCGANAAGCTCAACAGAGGTGCTCTGGTCGACGTGGTCGGTGTACCTACATCCCTTCGTACTGCTCNNGAGGCACGGGNGCTAGACATTCCGCTCACCTCCTTGACCGAAACTCCTGTTCTCGATTTGACGATCGACGGGGCCGATGAGGTCGATCCGGAGTTGAATGTTATCAAGGGCCTCGGGGGCGCGCTTCTCCGAGAAAAAATGGTGGCCCAGGCCTCTCGGCGGTTGGCGATCATGGTCGACGATAGCAAGATGGTGCCCGCACTTGGTACACAGTGTCCCGTGCCGGTGGAGGTCGTGCAGTTCGGGTGGGAAGTCCACGGCCCATTCGTGGAGTCGTGCGGGGCCGATCCTGTGCTCCGTGTGGGGCCGGACGGAGAACCGACGGTCACGGACAATGGCAACTACATCATCGACTGCCACTTCCCTGGAGGAGTCGATGACCCCGAAGGTTTCGAGCGAGCCATTCGTGCGAGAGCGGGGGTGGTGGAATCCGGGCTCTTTCTCGGGATGGCCACTCAAGTGTTAGTAAGCGGTTCTGATGGTGTGAAGAAGCTCTCGAGATGACGGTTCTGATCTCACCATCCATTCTTTCCGCGGACTTCGGGCGTTTGGCTGAGCAGGTGTCGGAGGCGGCCGAAGCGGGAGCGGACTGGATTCACGTTGACGTCATGGATGGTCACTTCGTCCCCAACATCACGATCGGACCTGCGGTCACGTCCGCTGTGCGCGCGGCTACGGACCTTCCTGTCGACGTGCACTTGATGATCGAAGAACCCGACCAGTACCTCTCCGCGTTTGCGGATGCCGGGGCCGATTACATCACGGTTCACCAGGAGGTGTGCCCTCACCTGCACAGGACCGTCGAGCGCATACGCGAACTGGGCATTCGCCCTGGTGTGACGCTCAATCCAGATACATCCCTCGACACGCTGATGGAGGTCATTCCCGAGATCGACCTGGCTTTGATCATGTCGGTAAACCCGGGGTTCGGAGGGCAGTCGTACATCCCCGCGAGTACTGAGAAAATCCGGCGGCTCCGGACGATGCTGGATGAGTGCGGCGCGAACGGTGCCGAACTCGAAGTGGATGGCGGCATAAACGTCGGCACCGCGGGGGCGGCGAGCCGTGCGGGGGCCTCCGTGCTCGTGGCCGGGGCGGCCGTATTCCGGCATCCGGATGGAATCGCGGAGGCGATCCGGCTGATTCGACGTGCGGCCGAGGAGGTTGGAGCGGACGGAGCCTCGTGAGCCAGCCGACGCTTCTGGCCGTGCTGGCGCACCCGGACGACGAGGTCCTCTGTGCCGGCACTCTACTCGCTCAACGTGCCGCCGGATCGAGGGTCATAATCCTCTGGCTCACGCGAGGGGAAATGACGGATGCGTGGGGCCCGCTCCCGATGGCGGAAGTGGCCGAGCGCAGGATGGAACTGGGCATGCAGGTGGCGCAGTGTTTGGGAGTGGAAGGCCGCTTCCTCTCGTTTCCGGATTCCGCGGTCCAGGCGACGCCCGAAGCCGGCGACGAAGTCGCCAGGGTCATGGCGGAAATCAAGCCCAGTGGGCTCATTACCTGGGGGGACGCCTGGACGAGAGGGTTTCGGCACCCCGACCACCAGGCGACGGGGAAAATTGCGCGCGATGCGGTCAATTTCGCGCGTATTGCCAAAGTTGTCGCGCCCGAGCAACCGCACAGAGCGTTCTGCCCGATCTTCACTTTGCGCGGTGTGCACTCCAGCCTTCCAACCGTCGCGCTTGACGTAGGTGGGTATGCTGACAAGATATTTGAAGTAGCGGAGATTTATCGGCGGGCCATCGGATTCGGGGCCCCCGAGTGGATCGAAGGCCGTCTTCGCTCGGCCGGAGGTCGCTGGGATCGAGATCTGGTCGAAGAATTCGACGCTTGGGAGACGGGGTCCGGGCTGGTCGATCGGTTGTTGCCGCATCGGGACGGACCATTTTTTCATCATCCTGAGAGGGAAGGCTGAACGTGGTCCGGATCGTTCGCGAATCGCCAAGGTTGAACCTTCCCTTAGGGCCATGTCTGACTTCGTTCTCCGAACCCGTCTGAACCATGCTGTCGCTGATGTGTTCGCGTGGCATATGCGCCCCGGAGCCCTCGAACGACTGATCCCGCCGTGGGAGTCGGTTACGATCAAGAGCCGCGAGGGAACTCCGGCGACGGGCGGGCGGGTCACATTTCGTGTGCGCCGTGGTGCGGCCGAGGTCACGTTTGAGGTTCGCCACACCGATTTCGAGCCGGACCACCTCTTCCGCAACGAACAAGTCCGAGGGCCGTTCACCCGATGGGTCCACACTCACCGCTTCGAGCCCGATGACGGGGGCGGATGTGTTGTGGAGGATCATGTGGATTGGGAGTTGCCCATGGGTGCCACCGGTCGTCTGCTGGGTGGGTCGAGCGTCGAGGTGGAGCTCGAGCGGCTCTTCACGTTTCGGCACCGTCGCCTCGGGGACGACCTCGACCGAATCAAACGGCATGGGGATGAGGCGCCCCTGGCTGTTGGGGTCACGGGATCGAGTGGGCTGATCGGCCGCACCCTTTGCAACGTACTCACGACAGGTGGACACCGTGTCGTTCGTGTGGTTCGGAACCTGAAAACGCGGAAGTCTGAAGACGCACTTTGGGACCCGATCGAGGGCACGGTCGAGGAAGAAAGGCTCGAGGGACTCGACGCGGTAGTACACCTGGCAGGGGAGCCCCTACTCGGTCTGCGTTGGACCGAGGAGAAGAAGAAGCGCATCTGGGCGAGTAGAATCGAAGGTACCGAACACATCGCACGCGCCTTAGCACGTCTCCGGCGCCCTCCCCGCGTGCTCGTCTCTGCCTCCGCCGTGGGCTTCTATGGAAACCGAGGCGATCAGCGGCTGAGCGAGGATTCCAAGCCCGGGAAGGGATTTCTTGCGAAACTCTGTCAGGCATGGGAGGCGGCCACGTCCCCCGCGGCACGGATGGGCATCCGTGTGGCTCACTTGAGGATCGGCCTTACGCTTACGCCGTCCGGAGGCGCGCTCGGCACCATGATTCTCCCGTTCAAGGTCGGAATCGGCGGACGGATCGGGAGTGGGCGGCAGTATGTGGGTTGGATCGATCACGACGATTTGTTGAGCCTGATCCTCCACGTCATCCGAACGCCATCGATTCGAGGAGCGGTGAACGCAACGGCTCCCTATGCCGTTCCCAACTCCACGTTTACCGGGACGCTGGGCCGTGTACTGGATCGCCCAACCTTCCTCCCCCTACCGGCCCTGGCTCTCAAAGCGCTGTTGGGCGAAATGGGAAAGGAGATGCTGCTGCAGGGGCAGAGGGTCCAGCCCACCGTGGCTGAAAAGACGGGCTTCGAGTTCATGTATCCCGGGTTGGAAGAATCCCTGCGTCATCAATTGGGGCGAGCTATCTCCCCGTAAGAGGCCTGTGAAACCTCCCTACCGGAGAGAGAACTGCGGCAGGCCTCCATCCTCACGGAGCGGCGGGTAGGGCGTTCCCCGGTCACGGCAGTGGCGGGCTATTCGAGGGTACGCCCACTCGAACAGAATGCGCTCCATATCCTCTGGGTCGATTCGGGGCTCATCGTACATATGAGCGGCTTCACGTTGGCGAAACGCTTCGAAGAGCAGGAGAGCCGTTGCGACTGACACGTTGAACGATTGGGCCATCCCCACCATCGGAATCGAGATCCGCCCATCCGCCAACTCAAGTGCCTCGTCGCTCAACCCCAGCAGCTCCGCCCCCATCATGAGGGCGGTGGGCATTGTGAAGTCCACCTCCCGAAAGTCGACGGCATCGGGACCAGGATGTGCTGCCAGCACCCGGAAACCGCGGCTTTTCAATTCCTTGATCGCTGCCTCGGTTGTGCGATGCCTGACCAGTCGAACCCATTTGGCCGTCCCCGCCGAGGTGTGCGGGTGAATCTGAAGACCGTCCTCGGGCGGGATCGCGTGGGCTTCCAACACTCCAACCGCGTCACAGTTACGGAGGATCGCCGAAAGGTTGTGGCTCTTGTGAACGCGCTCCATGAGCACCGTGAGGTCAGGTTGCCGCCTGCGTAGGGCTCGAGCCAGTTTCTGAAAACGTTCTGGGTTCATCGCTCAATTGTAAACGCTATTTGCGTCCCGGACATCTCCAAAGATGAAAGCACGTCGGTCGATAGGATTGACGGAGGACATGTGAGCAGGTCGAAAGTCACGAATTCGGATGACTTGCTAAGCCAACGGGTTCGACGATCGGGACGAGAGCATACGGGCCGTTGAGGCGGAACTATGTCAGCTTCTCCGGTACGATGGGTACCGCCTGGTAGGTGAGGCCGTGCTTTAGTTCCGCGAAGGGGGCTTTGGAGAGCAGATGCTGCGCGGTTCCTGCGACCACTCCCGGCGGCGTCACCTGCCAGTGATGCAACGGCCTTCGGCGCTTTTCGGTCGAATCCGTCAACGTTAGGTTCTACGCCGCCAGTCTCCTGATTGGGGATCTCGCCGGGGTGGCGGAACGGTAGACGCAAGGGACTTAAAATCCCTCGGGAGCAATCCCATGTGGGTTCGATTCCCACCCCCGGCACTGGACTCTGGGCGGTTTTCCACATTCGTCCTCGCGGAGGTCGCCGCTTCGGCTTCCTTGCTAGATGTCGATGTTATCCCGATTCTGGATATGGTTTCCTCATCCTAACTCGCTGACACCTGGCCGACGACCTCAAACGGCGCCCCGCCGCGGGATGTTCTTCGGTTTGCCGTCCGAGGCGCGCCCTTCGAACCCGGACTGTTTCTTTTGGCGCTTCGTCGACCGCCTGCGCTTGTCCGAGTCCTTCGTGTCGGCCTCGCCCTCGGCGTCTTTCGCCGCTTTTGGCTTTGCCATGGCTTCCGCTTCGAGGACTTTGAGCGTTGCGGCGCGTGTGCCCTCGTCCTCGGCCAAGTGACACTTCTTGTACTTCTTGCCGGAGCCACAAAGACAGCGGCCGTTTCGCCCTGTGGTCTTCAAACGCACTTCGTAGTCGGTGTCAGCCATTGGGCCTCTCGATGGTTCGGGGTCGATTGCGTGCCCGCCTATGAACGCAATCTAACCGACTCGAAGTGGATGGAGTCCACGTAGGGCCGGCGTAACGGTTCCTCAGAAGCGGATTCTTAGAGTAGTCGAGTCCCATCTTGTTGATGGAGAACACTATGCGACGGACTGGCACCTGCACCCACGTCAATGGAGCCGTCACGATGACCTGGGCTTCGGACGCCGTTACCGACTCGGGTTCAATAGTTAATTCGCAACAGTTAATTCGCAACTCACGTTAACCGACGATGGTAACGTCTTCCTTT
>PCCM01000082.1 GCA_002731735.1 Gemmatimonadota bacterium
ACCTTCGATATCGCCCGTCTCGATCGCATCGGCCAACTCGACCAGCCGATCGCGTCGCGCCAACACAGCCGCCCCCCGGTCATCCCCCGCGTCCAGAAGGGCCTGTATCTCGTTTAGGATCTCGTTGTACCAGAAGTCGTTCTGGTAGGGGTCCCAGGGGATCGGAGGCATGATGACAAAATCGCCTCGGTTCGGATATCGCCCGTCGAGCGCTGCAAGCGCGCTGGGGGCGTCTCCGATCTCGGCAAGCTCGCGGTCGTAGAGTTCCCGCTCCAGCGCCCACTCGCGCTTCAGACGGAGATATTCGGTCTCCAGGTCGGCGATCCCCCAGGCCGGCGGCGGCTCCTGGCCAAACGTCTCCATACTGAAGTATTCAAAGGTCGGGAGGAACAGCCGCCCGTCATGCCACACGAGCAGCGCCCTGCTCTCGGCCAGATAGGGTGCGAAGACCGACAGCACGATGGCGACGGCCAGAATGATGAAGGAGTAGTACCCGCGCTTGATCCGCCGGAACCGCTCCAGCCGTTTGCGCGTGATGGGGTCCAGCTTGATCCACTTCATACGCCCGGCCCCCCGGTATTTCTGACGCCGCCTTCCACGGGTCTTCTACTCGAACCGGACGCGGGGATCCACAAAGGCCACCGCGAGATCCGAGATCAGATTCCCTACCATGAGCAAGACACTCGAAATCACCAGGAAGCCCAGAACCACCGGGAAATCGCGTGCTTGGATCGCCTCGAAGGAGAGGAGTCCGACCCCCTGAATGCTGAACACGCGCTCGATCAGAAAGCTCCCCGTCAGGAAAATCCCGAGGAGCGTCCCCACGCTCGTAGCCATCGGAATCAGCGAGTTCCTCAAGGCATGGACGAACACGGTCCGTCGCCAACTCAGCCCCTTCGCGAGCGCCGTCTTGACGTAGTCGGCACTCATGTTCTCGATGAGGCTGTTCTTCATGAGCATGGTGGTGACCGCAAAGGCGCCAGCGAGGTACGCAATCAGCGGGAGGACCGAGTGCCACATGATGTCCCAAATCCGAGCTAGGAACGAAAGTTCCGCGGCGCCCACCGATTGGAATCCCCCGAGTGGAAAGATCTCGAATCGCACCGCGAGCAGATTGCTGAGCACCGCCCCCAGCGCAAAGCCAGGAATGGCGTAGCCCACGAAGATCAGGACCGAGGTCAGGTTGTCGACGTTCGTCCGATGTTTGATCGCCTTCAGGATGCCGAGAGGGATGCAGATCCCGTAGGTGAGGAACGCCGTGATGAGTCCATAATAGATCGAGACCGGGAGACGCTCCCCTATCACCTGAAGTACGGGTTCGCTGTACCGGAAGGATTCGCCGAAGTCGAGTCGAACGACATCCCAGAGCCACGAGGCGTAAGCCACCGGGAGTGGCTGGTCGAACCCGTAGTACTCGGTGAGCTGCGCCAACTGATCCTCGGGGATGACGAGTTGTGCAATGGCCCCGCCCCCACCCCCGACTTCGCCACCTCCCCCGGCACCGGCCAAAGCCATCCGGATCTGATCAATCTGCCCGCCCGGAACGAACTGGAGAAGCGTGAAGGTCACCAACGTGATACCGAGAAAGGTCGGAATCATGAGGAGGAGTCGTCGGATGACGTAATCCCGAAGCGCATCTCCCCGTGATTTCACCTCGGCCTCCTCGTCCCTGATCAGGGTTGTGTTTCGCTCGTTCGGCACGAACGCCCCACGCTACGCTCTGGGGCGCCGCTGGGCAACGACCGGTCCCCCCGTCCCTCCGTCGGAGGCCGTGAGGCGGATGATACGGCCCATTTTGATCGACCGACCGATCTGAAGCGAGACATCGATCGCCTGTTGAACCAGGCGACAGACGCGCTCGATCGGGGTGACTACGTGAGCGGGTCATCGATGCGCACCGACTGTCAGACCGGAGCCGTGTTGGACGTCATGACGCCGATCCACGGAGGGGGGCCCGGCTCGTGGTGGCTATGGCCGAGCAGGCCGTCCAGCCCACAAATCGGCTCCCAACGCTCGTACCGGTACGCCGCCGCGAAGGCCCTGGCGTGGGTGACACTCGAAGGGGTCGACGCGAAAGGTTAGTCGCTTAGTTCGGTAGGCTGAACGCGATGTACTCGGTACCGGACGGTGGTCCCATTCTACCGCCACCTGCCGCAATAACCACATACTGTTGGCCGTCGACGCTGTACATAGCCGGAGTGGCGAATCCTGCCGCAGGTAGATCAGCTTGCCACAACATTTTCCCATCGCTTACATCGTAGGCTCGAATTTTCCTGTCCGGAGTGGCGCCGATAAAAATTAGCCCAGTCGCGGTTACCACGGGTCCACCGTAACTCTCCGCACCGTATCCTGACCCTTCCTGATCTGGGTAGTCGCCAAAAGGCACCTGCCAGTCGATCTCACCTGTAGCCAAGTCGATGGAGTTGAGCGTACCCCAGGGCGGGGTATTACCGGGTAATCCCTCATGATCGCGTACCCGTAGGTAACCAGCAAAAGCGTAGTCGACTTCAGTACTCGGCGGATCCTCTGCCACCGATTCCGGAGACAGGATATGGTTCGACGCGGCGGTTCGCTCGATTTCGTTTAAGTGTTCGAAGCCGGGCATAAGACCGCGTCCCTCTCTCATGACTCTCACTATCTGACCACGACTTAGCCGATCACCGATGTCCACCAGGCTCGGCCCTACGTCCGTCCCCTGACGATCGATACCATGACAGGCGCCACAATTCTCGGCGTACACATTTCTGTTACTGAATCCAACAGGGATCTCGTACAGACGAACGATTCCGCCGATCTCCTGGGCGTTCAAGATGAGTCGATTGCTATTTGGATCGAAGGCCGAGCCACCCCATTCCGCGCCGCCATCGTATGCCGGGTAGATGAGCGTGCCAGCAAGGGTCGGTGGCGCCCACGGACGTTGATCGAGATCCTTGATCACGTCGTTCACAAAGTCGACAGCGTCCTGGTTTCGCGTGGTGATCTCAAAAGTCTGGCGGGTAAAGGCCACGGTAGAAACTGGTTGAGACCGGGAGGCCACTTCACCGGGCAAGTTGCTAGGAAGCGTCTCCACTTCTTCGATTTCGTACAGCGATTCTCCTGTATCACGGTCGAATACGAACAAGTGGCCCGATTTTGTTGTTACCGCGACGGCATCGATTACCGCGCCATCGCGTTCGAGTTGCACCAGAGTGGGCGGTGAAGGAAAATCTCGGTCCCACAGGTCATGGCGCAGGGCTTGGAAATACCAACGCAGTTCGCCCGTGCGAGCATCGAGAGCGAGCAGGCAGTTGGCGAACAAGTTGTCGCCGAGACGTGATGCTCCGTAAAAGTCCGGCGTGGCGGAGCCGGTCGGCACGAAGAGAAGCTCTCGTTCCACATCCAAGGCCATTCCCGTCCAGTTGTTGGCTCCGCCCGCGGTTTCCAACGCACCGTCCGCCCAGGTTTCGGAGCCCAACCCACCGACCAGCGGGAGGCTGTTGAACCGCCAGACCGGATCGCCGTTGATCGCGCTGTAGGCCCGGATCACACCGGCATGTGATCGATCACCCTCACCGGTAGAAAATCCCAACACAATCAGATCTTCGAAAATGATGCCCGGTACGGTGATAGAAAGAGGGCCGGACTGCCTGCTGGGCGTTAGATCGAGCCTCCCATTTTCGCCAAATTCTTCAACGGGTTCACCCGTACTCGCGTCCAGTGCGATCAGCTCCCGACCGGCCGTGTAGAAGAGGCGAGCTCGATCCTCGTCTTGCCACCACATGAGTCCACGTTGAGCGGCCCCACTACCGCCGGGATCGTGGCGCCACAACTCTTCCCCGGTAGCTGCGTTGAGGGCAAACGCGACAAGTCTCGGTGATAGACCATACAGCACGCCGTCAACGATGAGCGGGCTGGTATACATGGTCGAACCACCCCCACGGGCCTCGCCTGAGTCGTAGACCCAAGCCACCTCGAGCTCGTCAACGTTGTCGCGATTAATCTGATCTAATTCTGAGTAGTGGCGACGTCCTGGATCGCCCAGATAGGTAGACCAGTCGCTGTCCTGTGCCTCGAGTGAGCCGGGCGTGCAGAAGCACAGTAAGAAGCCAGCGAGAGCAAGGTGCGCAAGTGAAGCGGAGCCTTTGTTCACGGACAACCCGTGGAGCGCACGGTCACTCCTTTGTCTCCGAGCATGGCCGCGTCCCCGCAACTCACCGACGTGGACTGAAGATAGGCCCGATCGCCCGCTCCGAGCCCTGTGTTGTCGTGCAGAGGCTGAACATCGGTGAGATCTGAGTTCGAGCTGAGGAAGAGGTTCATTAGGCTTGTGATCACGGCTGGAACGACGAACCGGAGGCCATAGCGCATAGGCCTGATCCCGAGTTCGGCCCGTTGCATCAACAGCCGCTCCGTCAGAGGACGCCACCGCGGGTATTCTAAAGAGGCGGTTGGTAAGCCGCAATCTTGACGGTCGACGCGCTGGTGGTGTCTGGTAGGCCGAACTGCGTATGTTGTCGGGTGCGTGCCGGGACCATCGCGCCCCGCCTCGAACTCCGATCCTTCCGTCCAAGGGAGAGCTCACCGTGAACAAGAACGGACCAGCCCGCCAACTGACCCGCCGGAACTTCGTGCAAAATGCTTCAACGCTCGCCTTAGGGGGCATGATCGTGCCGCGACACGTCCTGGGTGGAGTGGGATATCAGGCTCCCAGTGACACCCTGAACATCGCCATCGTCGGAGCGGGAGGCAGGGGCAACGACAACGCCCAGGAGCTGGGGACCGAGAACATCGTGGCCGTCTGCGACGTGGACTTCGACCTCGTGACCAGCAAAGTTGGCGGGCTCACGGCAGCGGGCCGAGATGGAACCGCCCGCCCCAAGGTCATGCGGTGGCAGGAGCAATTCGCATCAGCCACCCGGTACAGCGACTTCCGTGAGATGCTCGAGAAGCAGAGCAACATCGACGCCGTCCTGATCGCCACACCCGACCACACACACGCGGTGATCGCGAAGGCGGCCATGGAACTGGGCAAACACGTCTACGTGGAGAAGCCGATGACGGCTACCGTAGCCGAAGCCCGGATGCTGGCTCGCCTCGCCAAAGAAACCGGGGTCACAACCCAGATGGGGAACCAGGGGCACTCGAGCGACGATGCGCGCCTGATCAACGAGTGGATCCACGCAGGTGTGATCGGCGACGTGAGTGAGGTGCACATCTGGACGAACCGACCCATCTGGCCCCAGGGGATTCCCGCGCCAATCGCCCCGCCCGAGATGCCCGACCAAACGGACTGGGGGCGTGGCTCCATAGATAGGCGGATTGCATCAGCCGTGGACGGCGGATATCAGCTGCCACCCGCACTCGATTGGCAGAACTACGTGGGGCCGATCGCCGAGGATGTGGCGTACCACCCCATCTACCACCCCTTCAACTGGCGAGGTTGGACCGCCTTCGGGGTTGGGGCTCTNGGCGACATGGGNGCGCATCTGGTGGACCATCCCTTCTGGGCTCTGGATCTGGGGTANCCCACCAGCATTGAGGCCACATCGAGCCCGTGGGGCGGCCCNCGACGGGCCCCGGTGACCTACCCTNTGGCNATGACCGCCCACTACGAATTTCCGGCTCGGGGAGGACGGCCGCCGGTGAACATGCACTGGTACGACGGCGGTCTGATGCCGCCTCGCCCCGAGCTGCTCCCTCCGGATGTNCCGATGGACAGGGAGGGAGGCGTCATCTTCGTAGGGACTCGCGGAATCCTCATGCACGAGACGTACGGAGATAACCCGCTCCTTTTCCCCGGCGAGCTCCACGAGTGGGCGGCGACTGTGGCCCCAACCTACCCGCGCATCGAAGAGAGCCACGTCATGAACTGGGCACTCGCTTGCAAGGGAGAGGCGACGGCGACCACGCCNTTCGACTACGCCGCCCAACTCACCGAAGTGATGCTCCTCGGGATCGTGGCGCTGCGTACAGGTCAGGGGCAAAAGATCCAGTACGACGGAGAGAACATGCGGATCACCAACATCGAGGAGGCTAATCAATACCTGACGCGCGAGTACCGGCCCGGATGGTCGATGTGAGTGCCGCCGAGAGGACAGCCGAACGCGCGGTCGTCCTCCTGCTGCACGGTGCGTGTGTAGCGCTGGTAGCTTGCGCGCCGTTTCTGTTTGCCGGATCGGCCGAGGCGCAACAGGCGCGCNCCGAATCACAGATCAATACGCTGACCGACGCCGAGCGCGAGGCGGGCTGGGAACTCCTCTTCGACGGGCANAGCACGGACGGGTGGCGCGGCTATATGATGGACGCGGTGCCGGACGGATGGCAGGTGCTGGACGGAGAGCTCACCCGCGTCGGACGNGGACGGGACCTCATCACCANGGCGCAGTTCGAAAACTTCGACCTGACCCTGGAGTGGAAGGTGGAGCTCGGCGGGAACAGCGGGATCCTGTTCCGTGCAGTGGAGGGCCCTGAGCAGATCTACATGGGCGCCCCCGAAATGCAGATCCTCGACGACGACAACCACGCCGACGGTCGCTCACCTCTCACCTCGGTGGGGTCNAACTATGCGATCCATCCGGCCCCCCGCGGCTTGGCACATCCCGTCGGGGACTGGAACTCCGTGCGCATTCTTGTGGACGGCAACCACGTGGAGCATTGGTTGAACNGCTTCCGTACCGTGGAATACGAGTTGGGNAGCGTCGATTGGCTGGAGCGGGTCGCCGCTAGCAAGTTCAGCCAATGGCCCGAATACGGGCNGGCGTCCANNGGCCACATCGGNCTCCAGGAACACGGGGANGTNGTCGCCTTCCGGAACATCAAGATCCGGCGGCTGCCGTGAGCAAGGCCCAACAGGACTACGATGTCATCGTAGTCGGCTCGGGCGCCGCCGGTGGCATGTGCGCCTATCTCCTTGCAGTGGAGGGAGTGCGGGTCCTCCTGCTCGAAGCAGGCCGGAACTACGATCCCGTCGCTGAGACGCCTATGTTCCAGCTCCCAAAGGATGCGCCGCTCAGGGGGGCAGGGACGCCCGAGAAGCCTTTCGGTTTCTACGACGCGACGGTGGACGGGGGCTGGGACGTCCCAGGCGAACCGTACACATCAGCGGAGGGCACAAACTTTCGCTGGTGGAGACCACGCATGCTGGGCGGCCGCACCAACCATTGGGGCCGAATCTCACTGCGTATGGGTCCGTACGACTACAAGCCCTTCTCGAGGGATGGTCTGGGCTTCGACTGGCCCATGTCATACGACGACATGGCCCCCTATTACGACAAAACCGAGAGGCTCGTCGGCGTNTACGGGTCCAACGAGGGGCTCGAGAACACACCTAACTCGTCCCCCGGAGTCCTTCTGGCCCCGCCCGCGCCGCGNGCCCACGAGCTNTTTGAACAACGCGCCTGTGCGGAGCTGGGCATTCCAGTGATCCCCTCCCACATCGCCGTGCTTTCCGAGGTCCAGGACTACGAGACGCTTCCTGGACTCGTACATCCGAACAACCCGCTAGCCCAGCGGGTGCTCAGCGAATCCATGCGCTCTCGGGCGGCCTGCTTCTGGGCCACGCCGTGCGGACGGGGGTGCTCCATCAAGGCNAACTTCCAGTCCACGACCGTCCTGATTCCGCCGGCCATGGCTACGGGCAACGTGGACCTCGTCACCGACGCCATGGTGCGTGAGGTGACGATCGACGCCCGGGGACGTGCCACCGGCGTGCACTATATCGACAAGCGAACCGGGCTTGACGAGCNGGCCAACGCACGCGTGGTGATCCTTGCGGCGAGCGCTCTCTCCTCCGCTCGGATCCTTCTCAACTCGAAAAGCAACTTGTTTCCAGACGGCCTCGCCAACGGAAGCGGACTCGTCGGGAAGTACATCATGGACACGGTGGGCGCCGGCGTCCAAGGCCAGATTCCGGCCTTNGAGAACATGCCGCCCCACAACGCGGACGGNGCTTCGGCCATGCATATGTATGTGCCGTGGTGGTTATACCAGGAGCAGGCCCGGGGTGATCTGGATTTCGCTAGGGGTTATCACATCGAGTTGGGTGGAGGNCGGCGCATGCCGAGCGGCGGCACGTTCAACCGGCTGGAGCGCTTCACGGGAGGATCCTACGGACAGGCGTTCAAAGAGGACTGCCGTCGCTACTACGGATCGTTCGTCGGCTTCGCAGGCCGAGGCGAGATGATTCCCAACGAGGACTGCTACTGTGAGCTCGATCCGGACACCGTGGATCAGTGGGGCATCCCGGTCCTTCGCTTCCATTGGAAGTGGTCGGACCACGAACTGAACCAAGCCCGCCACATGGAGCACACCTTCGCCGATATCATCGAATCGATGGGTGGTCGGGTACTCAGCACCATCAACGATGACGGCGCCGATGCCATCGCGCCGCCCGGCGACATCATTCACGAAGTAGGCGGCGCGTGTATGGGTGACGATCCGTCGAGTTCGGTGCTCAACTCCTTCTGCCAGTCGTGGGAGGTGGACAACCTCTTCGTGACCGACGGCGGATGCTTTCTGTCCAACGCGGACAAGAACCCGACGTTGAGCATTATGGCCGTCGCATGGCGCGCGACGGACTATCTGGTGAACGAGCTCCAGCGCGGGAGTATCGGATGAGCAAGCGGAAACAGCGCGATAGCGACCACGAGCAGAAAACCCTTCCAATGCTCATCCCTATGAACCGGCGGATGGCGCTGAAGGTCATGGCTGTGGCAGCGGCGACCCCCGGTCTGACTTCCTGTGCGACCGAGGCCGAAGACGGGGCCGATGGGTCCCTCTCGATCGGTACCGCCGGCCCCACCGGTACGGCGTGGGATCCGGATCTCCTGTCGCCGGTCATCCCTTGGGAGCGCATCCTCACCCAGGACGAACTGGAGACACTCGCTTCACTCTGTGACGTGATCATTCCAGCGGATGAGCGCTCCCCTTCCGCAAGTCAGTTGGGCACGCACGACTACATCGACGAGTGGGTGAGCGCTCCCTACTCGCGCATGGGCCGTGACCGGGTTCTCATCCGGGAAGGACTCGTGTGGCTCGATGAAGAGACGGGTCGCCGCTTCGGGCAAGGCACGCGCTTCCGGGATCTGAGTCCCGAGCGCAAGGACGGCATCTGCTCTGACATCTCCTACCTACCGGACGCAGCACCTGAATTTCAGACCGGAGCCCGCTTCTTCACGCGGGTCCGTGACCTCACGGCCGGCGCCTTCTGGACCACGGAGGAGGGGATGCAAGATCTCCCCTACATCGGCAACGTACCGTTGGAGCGGTGGGATCCACCGCCTCGAGAAGTCCTCGAGTATCTAGGACTGGCCTGATCATGACCGAACCACTTTCAGATACTAGCTCTTCTTCGGTCAGCGACGCTCCTTCCGGCACCTCTCCTGCGGGAACCGGCTCTCCTTCCGGCCCAGGCTCGCCCGCGGTTGATGCCGGGTGGGGGCTACAAGGGCCCTCTCTCGGTGGAGTGGGAGGACGCGGGAATGGAGCGGGAGCACGGGGCAGCCGAGGCGTGTCGCTACGTGAGAGATCTGGATTTTCCGGCCTCGGAGACTGCCTTCGACGCGGCCTTCCAGCAGGACGAGTAGGAGGCCCCAACAGGGGCGCACCTCACGACCCGTGCAGCGTGTGACCTGGGTGGTGTCCGTTGATCGAAATCAGACCTCGAGTGCACTCAAGTATCGGTAGCTAGCCTCGATAGATCGGAAGGGTCCATCCGGGCGGTCATGTTCGACCAAGAAGTGCTTCATCCCCGCGTGATCGATGTGTCGGAAGAGCCCGGGCCAGTCAATGACACCCGCACCCACGTCCACCATTTCGCCTGCGGCCGTGCGATCCTTCACGTGGACCAGTGGGACGCGCCCAGGCCACCGGTCGAAGAACGCTACAGGATCACCGCCGCCGTGAATGATCCAGAAGAGATCCAGCTCGATCTGCACCAGCTCGGGATCGGACTCCTCGCAGAAAACGTCGAAGGCCACACGGCCGTCCATCTCGACAAACTCGAAGTCGTGATTGTGATAGGCATAGCGTAGGCCCGCCGCCCGGGCTCGCTCACCGGCGCTAGTCATCAACTCGGCTGTACGCCGCCAATCGTCTAGGCTGGCCCTCATGTCCAGAGGGATCGACGCCACCACCACGTATTCCTGCCCGACCTCGTTCGCGTCATCCAGAATCCTTGCCCAAGCGTCGGTCTCGAAGCTGGGAGTGATGTGGGAGGCCGGGGAGCGCAGCCCGGTCCTTGCGAGCATCTCCCGGATCTCGGTGGGCGAGTGACCGAAATACTGAGATCGTACGAACTCGACCTCCTGGTAGCCAATCGCGGCCACACGCTCAAGCGTCTGCTCTACCCTGCCCTCCATCTCCGAGCGTAGCGTGTAGAGCTGAACGCCGAGCGGCGCCAGAGGCGTCGTGCCGGGCCCGCTACTCGCGGCGGTCATGGAGGCCTCGGCCGAGATGGCCCCACCAGAATCCGTCTCCCCGGAACAACCCATCACGGCCGCCCCGGCCGCCAAACCGCCCATGCGTCGCAACACCTCTCGTCGACTGACCATCAGAACTCCCTTCGGTGGATTAAATCAACGGGATGGTTCACGGCTCGCCCGTCCATTTCTATCCCGCAAAGTGGACGGCTAACTTAGAGTTTTCCCTCTCATGCCGCATCCNGTGGGTTACGGGCAAGCAACAAACCTTGTCNTTGCGGACACAGTGCCTCACGCCGTGATACACGCCAACCACGAACTCACNAGACGAATCATGGGCAANTNATTTCTCCTCTGAANAGTGATTACCGNACCACCATCGCATCCCCGTACGAGTAGAACCGGTANCCCTCNCGGATCGCCACACCGTACGCCTCCATCGTCCTCTCGTACCCGCCGAATGCGGCCACTAGCATCAGGAGCGTCGACCGTGGCAGGTGGAAGTTCGTAATCAACCCGTCCACCATCTGAAAGTCGTAGGGCGGCCGGATGAACAGGTCCGTCGCCCCGCTCCCTTCCCCCACCACCCCGTCGCGGGCTGCACTCTCGAGCGTGCGCACCACGGTCGTGCCCACCGCCCAGATGCTCCGCCCCTCCCCTCGCGCGGCGTTGATCGCCTCCGCCGCCTCGGCGGACACGAAGTACTGCTCGCTGTGCATGTCGTGCCCGGCCGGATCATCGGCCTCCACGGGGCGAAACGTCCCCACCCCCACGTCCAGGGTGACCGCCACGCGCTCCACGCCCTTCGCGTCGATCATCTCCAGCAGCTCCGGAGTGAAGTGCAGTCCCGCTGTGGGCGCAGCCACCGAGCCCGGTACACGGGCGTACACGGTCTGGTAGCGCTCCCGGTCCAGTGGTTCGTCGTCCCGCTCGAGATAGGGAGGCAGTGGCACACGGCCATGCGCCTCCAGGGCCTCCCGTACCGAACCGTCGACAACGAGCCTCACGATCCGACCGCCACCCGGCGCGCCATCGACGATCTCGACGTCGAACCCCGGCGCGATGTTCACGAGCCGCCCGGGTTTGAGCTTGCCGCCGGGTCGCACCAGCGCCTCCCAGAGCGTGGCCTCGTCGGGATCTTTGGAAACGGCCCCCTCATGCCCAACCTCGTGGTCCGTCACATCTCCACCGGCCAACGGGCGTAACAACAGGATCTCCGAAGGCGCCCCGGTGGGCTTTCGCCCAAGCAGCCGCGCCGGGCCTACCCGGCTCTCGTTTACGACCAGGACGTCGCCGGGGTTCAGCAGGTCGACCAGATCCGAAAACACCCGATGCTCGAACGGCTCACTTCCCCACGGCACGACCAACAACCGGCTCTGGTCCCTGCGCTCGGTCGGGTACTGTGCGATGCGTCCTGGAGAGAGCTCGTACTCGTAGTCGGAAACCCTCGAGCCGTCCTTCACCCGGTTAGCCGCCGATCAACACATCAGAACGCCCTAGGAGCACCAGACGCGTCCCCGCGGGAACGCCCAGCCTTCTCACTCGAAGAGCGACGACTGCCCACCCCCCGCTTCACCCTCGGCCGGGGGTTCGTACCCGAACCGCTTGTACGCCCTCACCGTCGCCACCCGTCCACGGGACGTCCGCATGAGGAACCCCTCCTGGATCAGGAACGGCTCGTAGACCTCCTCCAGGGTAGACGCGTCTTCGCTCATCGCCACGGCCAGCGTTTCGAGCCCGACAGGGCCGCCCTCGAACTTCTCGATCAGCGTGCGGAGCACGCGGCCGTCCATCTCGTCGAGGCCGTATTCGTCGACGTCGAGCATCTCGAGCGCTTCCTCGGCCACATCGGCCGTGATGATACCGTCGGCCCTCACCTGAGCAAAATCGCGTACTCGGCGGAGCAGCCTGTTGGCCACCCGGGGGGTTCCCCGAGCGCGGCGGGCCAGGATCTGCGCCCCTTCGGTCGAGCACTCCACGCCTAGAATGTACGAGCTCCGTGACACGATCACCGCCAACTCCTCGGGCGGATAGAAGTTCAGCCGCTGAATGATCCCGAAGCGGGCCCGCATGGGCGCGGTGAGGAGCCCGAACCGCGTGGTCGCACCCACGAGCGTGAATTTTTCGATGTCCATCGTCATGGTCTCGGCCCGGGGGCCATCGGCCAGGCGGATCTCCACCCGGTAGTCCTCCATGGCGGGATACAGGAACTCCTCGATGATGGGTCGGAGCCGGTGGATCTCGTCGATGAAGAGCACGTCTCCCTCACGCTGGTTGGTGAGCATGCCCACGAGGTCCGCCGGCTTTTCCAGGACGGGCCCCGACGTGGACTTGAAGTTCACGCCCATCTCTCTCGCGATCAGCGATGCCAGCGTGGTCTTGCCAAGTCCCGGCGGACCGTGGAAGAGCAAGTGGTCCAATGGTTCCCGGCGCTGCTTGGCCGCCTCGATGGCGATGCTTAGGGCCTCGCGAACTTTGTCCTGGCCGATGAACTCATCGAGGCGCTGAGGCCGTAACGAGGGCTCCGCCACGGCGTCTTCCTC
>PCCM01000083.1 GCA_002731735.1 Gemmatimonadota bacterium
GTGGCCTTGGGGTTGTATGCCGAATCGGGTGTGTTTGCGGAGCTTTATCCCGAACTCGACATCGGACCCAAAGAGGATTTCATCCCAACCTTGCGGGCCTGTGACGTTGCTCCGCGCACCCGGCCGCGGGTACGCCTTTCGCTCATTGTCGCGCTCGCTTCGGCGGTCGGCGACGACGTTGGGGACCAGCTTGGCGACCGGCGGGCGATCGACTCGGAGGAGTCCACGCGGGATGCAAGGCGGAGTGTGATCGAGAACCTTATGGAGCGCCTTCGGTTCTCCAACGCGGATACGGAACACGTGGCAGCCGTGGCCGCAAGTCTATCCCCGGCTCCTTCGTTCGCGGAACCAGCCGTTCTCCGGCGCTGGCTCAACCGGGTTGGACCCGAGCACTTCGCCGACATCACTCGGGCTTGGCTCGCAATTGCCCGTGCACACGAGGAACAAGAGAAGACACTAGACGTGGTCCATCGCATCAACGCACTCCGGGCGATTCTTCGTGAAGGCACCCCGCTCACGATTGCGGACCTCGCCTTGGACGGCTCCGACCTCAAGAAAATGGGGCTTCCCCCCGGGCCCCAGTTCGGCGAAATACTCAGATACCTGTTGGAAGAAGTCCTCGACCGGCCCGAGGTGAACAACCGGGCCGACCTCGAGGATCTGGCCGCTCAGGGCGGCTTTCTCATCGACGCCTCTCCGGATTCTTAGGAGGCCACATTCCTACGCAGTTGATCGACAACCGCGCGGTCGTGGAACGCGTGGTGCTGGTGGGGGCTCCTCTCAAGACCCTCCATGAGGGCGTCGCTGAGGAACATCTGGAGGAGCTGACACGGTTGACCGACACCGCGGGCGGTCAAGTTGTCGACGTCGTTCGCCAACGGCTCGATGCCCCCCATCCGCGCTTCTACATCGGTAGGGGTAAGGCCGACGAACTCCGGGAATGTGTAGCCGCCGCCGAGGCGGATCTCGTGATCTTCGACGATGAGCTCACACCGGCGCAGGGCAAAGCCCTGGAGGATCTGATCGGTGTTCGTGTTCTCGATCGTGCGGAGCTCATCCTCGACATCTTCGCTACTCGCGCTCGTACCGGCGAGGCCAAGATGCAGGTCGAGTTGGCGCAACTCCAATACTTGCTTCCCCGGCTGAAGCGAATGTGGACTCACCTCTCCCGAATTCGTGGGGGCGTGGGTCTCCGAGGTCCCGGGGAGACGCAGCTCGAAACAGATCGACGCATGATCAGCCGTCGAATTGCGGATCTCCGGAAGAAGCTTGAGAGCGTGATCCAGGCTCGGGCCATCCAGCGACAATCGCGGGAGGGAAACTTCAGAGTAGCCTTTGTCGGATACACGAATGCGGGGAAATCGTCACTGCTCCGCGCACTTTCCGATTCGGACCTTTTCGTCGAGGACCGTCTCTTCGCCACGCTCGATTCCTCGACACGTTCGGTGGATCTGGGCGAGGGGTTCGAAGCCCTTGTTACGGACACGGTGGGATTCATTCGGAAGCTGCCACACCACCTTGTCGCGTCGTTTCGCTCGACGCTCGCAGAAGCCCGGGAAGCGGATCTTCTGGCGCACGTCATCGACACATCACACGCGGGCTGGGAAGAGCAAAAACGTGTGGTCGAAGACGTTCTCGAAGACCTCGATCTGGGCGACCGACCTCAGGTCCTGATCTTCAACAAGATAGATCGGCTGACCCACGCCGAGGAGGAGGCGCTGAGTAGGCGCATCCGTGCGTTCAACACGACACCCGCGGTTTTTTTGTCCGCGCTTCGACCGGACACGCTCGAGCCGATCCGAACCTTGTTCAAGGCGAGGATTCGAGCCGGGCTTCGCCACCTATCCGTACGGGTCGGGGCCGGTGATGGCGAGACTCTGGCGATGCTGTACCGGGAAGGTGAGGTGCTCAACCAAACTGAGCATGGCGATGTTCTCGAGCTCGAGATACGTGTGCCCCTGTCCTTTGCCGGCCGCCTTCTTCAGAGGCTCGGTGTAGAACTGGCTCGAGACCATGAGTTGCCAGCGTGAAGGTGAGGCTTTCGGCGCGGGAGCGCTCGAATCCAATTACCTTTTTTGGTCCGCGACCGAACTGCTCCAGGTCCATCGGGTTTCTCGAGGTAATGGGATGAGGTTTTACGTCAATGTCGATCACGTCGCGACCGTCCGTGAGGCGAGGCGGACCGACGAGCCCGACCCGGTTCGCGCCGCGATGCTCGTGGAGCTTGCCGGCGCACATGGCATCACCGTCCACCTCCGGGAGGATCGGAGGCATGTGAGTGAGCGCGACGTCCGTCTTCTGATGGATACGGTGCGGACGGGTGTGAATCTCGAACTCGCTGCAGCCACGGACGTCCTCGACATCGCCTGCGATTTGAAGCCCATGCAGGCCACTCTGGTTCCGGAGCGTCGTGAGGAGGTGACGACCGAGGGAGGGTTGGCGCTTGTCGACCAGGGGGTGCTCGAGGCCACGGGCAAAGCTGTAGATCGCCTCTCATCGGCTGGGATACGGACTTCGCTCTTTGTCGATCCCGACGAGAAAACGCTCCAACTATCGGCGGATCTCGGGGTCACGGCCGTCGAGTTGCACACCGGGGAGTACGCCAACGCGGCGGACCGCGAAGAGCGGGACACCCAACTGGCGCGACTTCGCGACGCGAGCCAAACCGCCATTGACCTGGGTCTGGCCGTCCACGCGGGCCATGGGCTCACCTATGAGAACGTCACTCCGGTCGCTGAGATTTCCCCGATCGAGGAGCTGAACATCGGGCACTCCATCGTCTCCCGGGCTGTCCTCGTCGGGATGGAGCGTGCGGTACGCGAGATGGGTGTTCTGATCCGTGAAGCGAGGAGCGGGGTCGTAAGCTCTTGAAGATGGCTTGGAAGTTCGCTCTTGGCTTCGGAGTCAGCGCGTTCTTCATCTGGTTTGTGCTTCGCGGTGTGGANCCGGNCGAGGNCATTGCTCAAGTCTCTCAGGCGAACCTGTGGTATTTTTNGGCTTCAGTGTTCGTCGGTACGGCNGGATACTTCATACGAGCACTGCGTTGGAAGGTCCTGCTNCATCCGATCAAGCCTGACACGGCGCTTCGGTCCCGTTTCGCNGGGATCAGCATCGGCTTCGCGATCAACAACCTCATTCCCGCACGCGTGGGTGAGCTCGCGCGGGCGTTCGCGCTGACTCGAGTCGAGCCGGTCACATTGTCGGGGTCACTCGGAAGTCTGGTAGTGGAGCGCTTTCTGGATTCGATCGTCCTGACGACGTTGTTTCTGGTGCCTTTGATGCTTCCCTCGTTTCCTGGTGCCGAGGGGCTCCTTGGGGGGGCCGGAACCGCTCTCGTTTGGACGTTCGTTCTGCTCGTTGTCCTATTTATGGGATTACTCGCCCTGCTGATCTTCCCGGGACCGCTCGTACGGTTGGCCGAGAGGTTACTCGTCCGGTTGCCGGGCGGATGGGGCCCACGACTGTCCGGGGCGCTCGAATCCTTCCTCCAGGCTCTGAAGGTGCTTCGGGACCCTGAGCTGTTGAGCAAGGCCGTCGTATGGAGTTATGCGTTCTGGCTTTGGCACGGATTCTCGTTCTGGCTCGGCTTCAAGGCGTTCGGCATCGACCTGGGGTTTGCGGCGGCCGTCTTCACCGAAGCAGTCGTGGGCTTTGCGGTTGCCATCCCGGCAGCACCTGGCTTCTTCGGCACCTTCCAGCTCGGTGCGGATCTAGCTTTGAGCGGTGTCTATGGGGTCGCCGAGCCGTCAGCGTTGGCTTTTGCGTTCGGATACCATCTCGGTGGATTCTTCCCGATTACGATCATCGGGTTGTATTACGCGTGGAGCATCGGGTTCTCGGTGACGGATCTAGGTGGCGGCGAAGGGAATGGACTCGCTCCCGCTAGTGAAGTGACGTGTGATGACTGACGCTGGGTCCGTGAGGGTGGCTGCACCGGCCAAGATCAATTGTTTTCTGAGGATCCTCGCGAAGGAGGAGTCCGGATACCACCAGATCGAGACGCTCTACAACGCCGTGGATTTCTGCGATGAGGTCGAGCTTCACCGTACTGAGCGGGGCGTCTCCGTCGAGGTGGTTGGGCCTTCGGTCGGCCCCGACGAGGAAAACCTGGCCTATCGGGCTGCCGAAGCGCTGCTCGAATCGGGCGGCATGACAACGGGCGTGCACATCAGCCTCACGAAGAATATTCCTGTCGAGGCCGGGCTCGGTGGAGGGTCTTCCGATGCCGGGGCGACACTGAGGGCCCTCAACGTGTTGCTCGGAGAGCCGTTTTCGGCCGATGCGCTCCTTCAGATTGCGGGACGATTGGGGGCTGATGTGCCTTTCTTCGCATCAGGCGCCGGGGTGGCGCTCGGGTGGGGAAGGGGGGAACGTCTTCTGGCGATTCCCGGCGCGAGCGTGTGGCCCGTCCTGCTCGCCCTCCCATCGCTCCAGATCTCTACCGCCGAGGCTTACGAGTCTCTGAACGTACAAGAGTGTGTCGCGCCGGCGAGCTTGGCCCTCGACGCGCTTGCGCAGCCAGATACCCTAGCTGAACTGGCTACGAACGACTTCGAAGCCAGCGTGTTCGAACGTCATCCTGAGCTCGGAGCCCTCAGGGATGCGATGCACGATGCGGGCGCAGCGACGGCTCGCCTTTCGGGAAGCGGGGCCGCGTTGTTCGGCCTCTTCAACGATCGAGCCGCGGCGGACAGGGCCCGTGGCGCTCTATCCGCCTCGTGGGCCGACGTGCGGTTCGTGGTTACCGAGACGATGACCTCACAGCCAGAGCCGATCCCGACCCTCACGAGTTCGTAGGCCGGTGTGGGTTGAACGGAACGAAAGCCTCGGGTAGGATTGGTCACCGCTCTGGATCGTCGGAGCCGGCTGAACAGAAGCGGTCAGACTGACAAATCCTATGGCCCGTCGTCTAATGGCAGGACACCGGTCTTTGGCACCGGCGGTGATGGTTCGAATCCATCCGGGCCAACTGCCACACCCCGCATAGGTATTGGGGTCTGAGGGGGGCTCATTTTGGCCCCAAATCTGCGTGTAGATTTCGGATCCGAGGTAGCGAAACGGAAGGGGTCTGTGTTTCGGAGCAGTCTATATATAGGTAGGCGCTACAACGCTTCCCTACGGCATAGCAAAACCCCCGCGTTGCGGTCTTTGGCACCAGCGGTGATGGCTCGAATCCATCCGGGCCAACTCTGCTGGTTTTCAGTTCGGCTCCGCACACTGATGGCTGTGGCCTATGCGTGTGGAACTCCACTGGGGCTCTGGGCTGCTCCCGCTTCTTCGGCGCTCCCTGCGCCACGAGGTTCGGCAGTTCTCCAGGCTCAAGTGGAGGAGTGGTCCGCCGACTCGACTCGCATCCGAAGCCAGGCAGAAGACGCTCAGGGGCGCTTCGAGCGGATTCGCGGCCAGTTGCTGCCCTACGCTTGGGAGGAAGGAAGGCGGCCGTGCGAAGAGCGGATCGGACGGCTCTGCCTCTGGTACGGTGGCGAGGACGATTGGGAACCCGTCCCCGATCCTCCCGACCTGGTCGAGGCTCGAGACGAGCTACTGACTACATTGGCTGGCGCCGCCGATCGTATACCCGCGGACGAATGGATTGTCGGTCAGCGGATCCGGTATCTGGGTGAGGCGGGCAGGTGGGAGGATGCCGTTCGCTTGGCTCGGACTTGTGGAGCAGCGGTTTCGTCATGGTGCAGTGTCCTGGAAGGCTTTGCCCTCCACGGCATGGGGCGGTACGAGGCGGCGCTGGGCAGCTTCCGTCGTGGCCTTGAGACAATGGATCCTGAAGAGGCGCGGAAGTGGCGGGACCCCACGGTGTTACTCGACGCCAAGGGTGCAGATATTCTCGAGGATGCCGCCGAGGTCGCTGACGAGAGGGAATGGGAGGCCGCGAGGGCCAGGGTATGGGCCTTGGCGGATCCACTCTACCTAGTCGCCGGGAACGACCGTGAATCCGAGCACTACGCTCGCTGGACGTACTCCAAGATGAGTGACGACGCCCGAAATGCGTGGGCAATGCGTTGGGGAGATGATCTCGAGGAGGTCGCCGTGCGTTACGGCTGGGACCGCGGTTGGGAGCGGATCCGCTCGACGTTCGGCGCAGTGGGTGGCCTTCCGAATGTGATCGGGCATCAACTGCCAGGCGGGAAAGAGTTTATGCCTCCCGGGCAGGTTCTCGAGAGCCCCTGGTCAACCGCGTCAGGGGTCTGGGTTCCGGAGGAGAAACGTCCGCGAAGTACGCACGTACCCGCATACGCTCCCACGCTCCTGCCTGGTGTCGTTCAGGTCGCGCTGTTCCAGCGAGGAGATTCGATGGTGGTGGCTGCTGCCACAGAGTTGCCAACGAATCCCGATACTGTACCAAAGGACCCTCTGCCCGCCGGGAGCTCCTTTCCCTGGCCGCAACCGGCGTTGCTCGACGGGCCTGAACAGATCGGGCTCTTCCTCGTGGATGAAGCGGGCCGAATCAAACGGACGAGCAGCAGCTTGTCCGAGGGTATCGTGCATATCGCGGTGCCGACGGGAAAATACTTGCTGAGTGTCGAGGCGTGGGCTCCCGAGAAAGGCCTGGGCGGTCGCATCCGGCAGGGAATCACGACCGAGGCCCTCCCGGATGACGTTGCGACGCTTTCGGATCTCATCCTTCTGCACTCCCCGCACGTCGGCGATACACTCCCGCAAACCCTGGCTTCGGCCCTTTCATCGATGCGGTCTTCTACGCGATTGGAAGCGACCCGCCAACTTGTTCTGGGATGGGAGGTCTTCGGCCTCGGCTGGAGGCAGGAGGACGTCGCCTTCGAGTTGAGCTTTCGTAAGGAAGNGGGGAGTTTCTTCGGACGGATCGGGCGCTGGNTGGGCTTNGGCGGCGGCCAAGAGGCACCCCTTCAGCTCGAGTGGAGCGAACGNGGCCCTTCCGAAATCGGTCCCTGGTTCCGATCGGTCGAAGTCANTATCCCCGAGGTGGATCCNGGGAAATATGTCTTCCGACTCGAGGTGACGGCCCGCGGCCGTGAGGAGCTNGTGCGGACACGCATGGTCGAGATCGTNCCGTAACGTAAACACAAGGCGATTGGCGTTGACGCCCCCACCNACTCNNTCTAACTTTTTTTTGCTGTTGCCGTTTGGCGCCACACCCCACAGAGATCCATGGACGACACGTTTCGTAGAGGCCCGCTTCTGCTTCTTGCCGGACGGGCCAACCGCCCGTTGGCGGCCGAAATCGGACAAATCCTCGGGGAGGACCCGGACGCGTCGTCAATCTGGAACTTTGCTGACGGCGAAATTTTCGTGCGGATCGACAATAACGCTCGTGGGCGAGACGTATTCATCGTTCAGCCGACGGTCACTCCGGCGGATTCGATCTTGGAATTGCTGCTTTTGATCGACGCTGCGAAGCGTGCTTCCGCAGCTCGGGTGACGGCGGTCGTCCCCTACTTCGGCTATGGACGGCAAGACCGAAAAGACCAGCCTCGTGTGGCGATCGGCGCAAAATTGGTGGCGAATCTCATGGCGGCAGCCGGAGCCGACCGGATGATCGGGATGGACTTCCACCAGCATCAGATTCAGGCCTTTTTTGACATCCCGGTGGACCACCTGTATGCGGCGCCTGTTCTGACCGGATACTTCCGGGAGAAGAAATTTTCCGACTTGGTCGTGGTTGCACCCGACGTCGGGTCGGCGAAGATGGGGAATGGGTTCGCCAACCGGCTCAACGCCTCGCTTGCCATCATCGACAAGCGGCGCTCGGGACCCAACCAGGCCGAGGTTGCTAACGTGGTCGGTGACGTAGATGGTAGGACGTGTCTGCTTATCGACGATATGGTGGACACGGGAGGTACACTCGCGAACGCGGTAGTGGCTCTCAAAGAGCGTGGGGCGACGAAGGTCTTTGCGGGGGCGACACACGCGCTCCTATCCGGATCTGCCTGTGAGAAGCTGGCGGCCGCGCCACTGGAGGAATTCGTGGTGACGAATACGATCCACATTCCGGAAGAAAGGCGATTCGATGGTCTCAAGATCTTGTCGATTGCCAGCCTGTTCGCGACCGCGATCGAATGTGTGCACGAAAACAAATCGGTGAGCCAGCTCTTCGAGATTGCGGCCGAAGCTGATTCGGCTGGGTGACCGGCTCAGGACCAGAACAAACCGGCTACTCCTCAGCAGCCTTCTACTAGGAATAGGAAGATGACAGTCAAGACAGGACTGGCGGCGATCCGTCGGCACGAAACCGGAAAAGGCGTGGCAAGACGGCTTCGCGCGGCGGGGCAGGTTCCGGCGGTCCTCTACGGAAAGGATCAAGAGTCGATCTCGCTCACTCTCGACGCGCAGGAGGCCCTCTCTCTCTTCCATTCCATCTCGGTGGAGAACACGATCGTCAACGTTCGGATCGATGACGACAAAGAGGAGTTGGAGACCTTGGTGCGGGAAATCCAGATGCACGCGTACCGCCCCGACATCGTACACGTGGATTTCTACTGCATCGAACGGGGCGTAGCCCTCGAAGTGGAGATTCCGGCCAACTACAACGGCACACCCCAGGGCGTCCGTGAGGGCGGTGTTCTGGAAGTGATTCTCCATGAATTCCGGGTCAAGTGTCTTCCCTCCCAGATTCCCGAGAGCATCGAGGTCGACATCTCGCATTTGGACATCGGCGATTCGATCCATGCCAGTGAGATCTCGATGGACGCAGGCGTCGAGCTCTTGACGGACCTAGGCCAGACGGTCTGTCTGGTGTCGGCGCCGAGGGCGGAGGAAGAGATAGAGGAGGAGGTCGAAGAGGGTGAGGAAGGAGTCGAGGGTGCCGAGGATGCTGAGGATGGCGAAGGTGCTGAGGGCGAGGCTCCGGGAGATGGTGCTCCGGAAACGGAAGGAGACTCGGACGGCTGATCTCTTCTCGGGGATCGGGACGTGAAAGTTGTGGTCGGGCTCGGCAACCCCGGGCCCCGCTACGACGACACGCGCCACAATGTGGGTTGGTGGGCCGTGGACCGGCTCGCGTATGACTGGGGCTTCGGTTCCTTTGAGAAGGAAGGCCGAAGCCTGCGGACGGGTGGATCGGTAGGGGACGATTCAGTGCTCTTGCTCAAGCCGACCACATACATGAACCGGAGCGGCGCCGCTCTCGTCGGCGTGCATGGGCTCGAGGAATGCGATCTCGGTACGGATCTTCTGGTCGCGGTTGATGATGCGACGCTGGATGTCGGTCGGGTCCGGTTCCGCCCTGGGGGGAGGACCGGGGGCCACAAGGGCTTGAAGTCGGTCTCGGGAGTGCTGGGCACGGAGTCGTACGCGCGTCTGCGGTTGGGTGTGGGGTTGGCGCCCGAGGGGACTGATTTGACCGACTGGGTTCTGTCGTCGATGAGTGAGGACGACGAGTCCGCGGTTGTCGGGATTCTCCCGGAGTTGAGTGAGGCCGTGGAAGTTTGGATGCGTGACGGTATCGAAGAAGTGATGAACCAATTCAACCGGTGACACCGCGTGATCTACATGTGGGCGCCACGAAGAGGCAATCAGAAAGAGGAACCCGATGAGTGAATTCGTGACAATCTCGGGCTGGGCTTGGGCCATGGGCCTCGTGGGTCTGGCTCTGGCTGGCCTTACCTATGTTTACGTCAAAGGCCAGGATAGTGGCAGTGAGGCGATGGGGGCATTGGCTGAGCAGATCCATGACGGGGCGATGGCCTTCCTCCGACGCGAGTATTCGATGTTGGCAGTTTTCGTGGCGCTGGTCGCGGGGCTGTTGGCGTGGCTCGTAGCGCTTCCCACGGCCGCAGCGTACCTGATCGGCGCTCTCTGCTCGGTCATGGCTGGGTTCTTCGGTATGAAATCCGCCACGAGGGCGAATGTGCGGACTTCGGCGGCGGCGAACGAGTCGGGAGCGGGTAAGGCGCTCAGGGTCGCCTTCTTCGGAGGGGCAGTGATGGGCCTCTCGGTGGCCGCTCTAGGTCTCGTGGGAATTGGAGGGATCTATTGGTTGTACGGAGCCAACGCCATCGCGGCCGCCGAGCACTCACAGTTTGCCGAGATCATCGCGGGCTTTGCAATGGGTGCGAGTACGATCGCGCTCTTCGCTCGCGTCGGGGGTGGAATCTACACGAAGGCCGCCGATGTGGGAGCGGATCTCGTGGGTAAGGTCGAAGCCGGTATTCCGGAAGACGATCCTCGGAACCCTGCCACCATCGCTGACAACGTCGGCGACAATGTCGGCGACGTCGCCGGCATGGGCGCCGACATCTTCGAGTCGTACGTAGGCTCCGTGATCGCCACGATCGCGATCGCGGCGACTTCGACCGCACTAGCGGGGAACGTCGCAAACGCCATAGCGCTCCCCATTGTGACGGTCATGGTCGGGTTGCTCGCGTCGGTGGTCGGCATCGGCATGATGAAGGTGCTCGAGCGTACAGATCCGGCGGCCGCTCTGCGGAACGTCACCTTCATTGCCGCCGTGCTTTTTCTGGCCATGATGTACTTCGTGGTAGGCTCGATGGACTTCTCAATGGTCGTCGACGGGCGAACCTACCCGGCTCTCGGACCTTGGTTCGCCATTCTAGCTGGAACGCTGGTGGGCACGGCCATCGGTTTAGTCACCGAGTACTACACATCCGCGGGGCCAGTCCGAAAGATCGCCAAAGCCAGTGAGACGGGGGCCGCAACGAATCTGATCACGGGGCTTGCCGTCGGCATGGAGTCCACGGCCATTCCCATGCTCCTCATTTGTGTTGCGATTTACGCCTCGTTCCTAGCCGCCGGCCTGTACGGGATTGGCATAGCTGCGGTTGGAATGCTGGCGACCGTCGGTGTGACCATGTCGGTTGACGCGTACGGTCCGATAGCGGACAACGCGGGCGGAATCAGTGAGATGAGTGGCCTGGGACGGGAAACGCGTGCGATCACCGACTCCCTGGATGCGATCGGAAATACGACTGCTGCCCAAGGCAAGGGATTCGCCATTGGCTCCGCAGCACTGACGGCGCTCGCGCTGTTCTCCGCCTATGCCAGCAAGGTGGGGCTGGACCAGACCGGCATCGACCTGGTCAATCCGTTGGTTGTGATCGGGTTGTTCATAGGCGGGATGTTGCCGTTCTTCATCGCTGCCCTCACGATGACGGCTGTTGGCCGTGCGGCGCAGGGTATGGTGGAGGAAGTCCGGCGGCAGTTCCGTGAAAAGCCCGGTATCATGGACGGGACGGAGCAGCCGGATTCCGCTCGCTGTGTGGCGATCTCTACCGATGCCGCACTTCGGGAGATGATCCTTCCGGGTGTAACCGCGATTCTTGCCCCCGTCATCGTCGGTCGCTTCGTCGGTGTCGAGGCCCTTGGAGGCCTCCTTGCCGGAGCGACCGTGACGGGTGTGCTCATGGCTCTCTTCATGGCCAACGCCGGCGGTGCCTGGGACAACGCTAAGAAGATGATCGAGGGCGGTGCCCATGGCGGAAAGGGCTCCGAGCCTCACAAGGCCGCAGTGGTCGGGGATACCGTGGGAGACCCGTTCAAGGATACGTCCGGGCCGTCTCTGAACATCTTGATCAAGTTGATGAGCGTGGTTTCGTTGGTGCTGGCCCCATGGTTCGTGCGGGTCTGGGATCTCGAGGTCGGGGGCCAGGCGTCCAGCCTCGCCGGTTGGATTGCCCGTATGTTCGGGTAGCTCGCCGGTAACACGCCGCTCAGCTCGAGACCAGGGGTACCAAAGGCCAAGCCAAAGCCTATATTGAAGGGCTTATCCCGCTCCGTCGTAACGGTGGGGCCCGTATTTTCTAACGGACCGTGGGAGTTGTAACATGCGTTTATACGAGATCGTCTACATTTTCGACGAGACCCTCGACGAGGACGGCGTCAACAAGAAACTCGAGAAATTTCATCCGCTCGTGCTCGGGAAGAGCGGCGAGGTAGTTGAGGTCGATCACTGGGGCGTGCGCCAGATGGCTTACCCGGTGAAGAAACACGGCAGCGGATATTACGTTGTCGCACAGGTCCGGGCCGAGGCAGACGGCCTACCCGAGTTTGAGCGTGTGCTGAGACTCGACGTGGAGTTGCTTCGATACTTGATCGTGCTCAATGAGGGAGAGCCGACCACCGGACACTCCCTNCTGGGNNCNNCCCCCCGCTCGNGCGCCGACAAGGACGAGGGGNACGACGACGAGGAGGATGGCCCCGATGAGGATCCTCCCCNAGAAGACGAGGATGCCGNTAGGGGTTTCAGNCCTCCNGAGTTCAGCGGAGGCCGCGGCCGNCGCCGCCGCATGGAGGGACCGGTCATCGAANTGCTGAACTACAAGGANGTCTCGACGCTTTCTCACNTCATGACGGANCAGGGCAAGATACTGCCCAAACGAACGACGAAGGTCACCGCCCGCTTTCAACGTGATCTCGGAAGGGCGATCAAGCGGGCTCGTTATTTGGCCCTGATCCCGTATATCCGGGATCACGAGGGCTAAAAACTTCGTTGCGACCGTCGAGTGCTGGTGGGCTGTCGGGTGATGGGGCGGCGGGTTCGGTGGCTGACGAGGCGATTTGGCCCAGGGCTGTGGGCCTCCTGTTCATTACCCTCATCCTCTTTGTCATGCTTTCCCTGTCCATCAGTGCAGGGGTGTTGGTGGCGTTTCCATTTCTCGCACTCATGATGGTGCTCGGTTTGCGAAGGGTGCCTGCGGCGGTGGCGGCGGTTTTCGCCGTCTTCGTTGCTGTGGGTGTACCAGCGCGAGGAGGCATCTGGTATTTCGAACGTGGCTGGGCTGTCGTGCTTGCCGGTTGGTTTGTGGTGCTGACTATGCGATGGCCCCGGAGCCGATTTTTCCCTCGTGCGTTGGCGGCGGTCGCGGCCACCGCTGCACTGGTTGGTCTGGCGTTGATGATTCGGCCGGGTTCCTGGGCCGTGGTGGATTGGCTCATCACCGAGGGGTTGATGCGGAGTGCCAGCCTCATCGCGCAGGGGTTGATACTGAGCGACCCCGAGGCGTACACTACGGCCGGCCTGAATACGGCCTACGAATTGACCATGCAGTTGGGAAGGTTGTTTCCGGCTCTTCTGGGGTTGTCCTCTCTGGCGGGTTTGGCCGTCGCATGGTGGGCCTACGTGAGACTTTCGGCGGGGAGTGGGCTGGGATTGGGGCCACTTCGTGAGTTTCGATTCAATGATCACCTCGTGTGGCTGTTCTTGATCGGCCTCGCATTGGTCCTCTTCGGTTCCGGAGAGGGATGGACGAGTGGAGGGGGAAACGCCGTTGTATTCATGGGCGGGCTCTATGCCATGCGTGGAGCGGGAGTGTTACTCTTTCTCAGCGGCGGCCTGACCGTTTTTGGTTTCCTTTTCCTGGTAGTCGGAATGTTGTTCCTTTCGCCCGTGCTGATTTCGGGCGCCCTGCTCGTAGGCTTGGGTGATACCTGGCTCGACCTTCGGTCAAAGACCAAGGCGATCGCCGGCAGCAAATCGTAGATGGAGAAAGATTGATGAAGCTCATTCTGAGGAAGACGGTTGACCGGCTCGGCGGCCAAGGTGATGTCGTCGACGTGAAGGCTGGTTATGCACGGAATTATCTCATCCCCCAGGGCCTGGCCTTTCTCGCCAACGCTGGCAACTTGCGGAGATTGGAACTGGAGCGTGGGGCAGCCGAGGAGTATGCGAAGCATGACTACCTGGAGGCTCGCCGCCGCGCGTCGCTGTTGGAAGGTATTTCCATGGTGTTCCACGTCCGCGCTGGCGAGGATGGAAAGCTGTTCGGAGCGGTCACCAACGCTGATGTGGCCGACCGACTCAACCAAGGCGAACTGGATTTCGAGGTAGATCGCCGGATCGTGATGCTCGAAGAGCCTCTGAAGATGTTGGGGCTCGCGAAGGTTGCCGTCCGCCTCCACAGCCAGATTGAGGTGGATATCGAGGTCCAGGTGGAAAGAGCCGAAGAGTAGGGCCCCACCCAACTCGCATATGTCGGTAGCCCCCAAGAGAGTACGGCCCGAAATCACTGAGGCCGTCGAACGCGCGGCGGAGCTGGCTCTGGAGCTCAAGGCCACGGACGTGGTTGCCCTGGACCTAGCCAGCATATGGGGTGCGACGGACTATTTCTTGCTCGCCTCCGGCCGGTCCGACGTACAGGTCAAAGCGATCGCCGAAAACATCGTCGACGAATTGAAGCAGAAAGACGTCCGGCCAGAACATATCGAGGGCCTCCAGGGTGGCCGGTGGGTGTTGATCGACTACATCGATTTCGTGGTCCACGTCTTCCACGCGGAGGCGCGTCAATTCTATCAATTAGAAGTACTCTGGGGAGATGCCCCGAGGCTCGACTTCGACGGCTGATCTCGCATTTCCCATACCGGCGATGACCTGTTTACAGCTGTCCCCATCGAGTCTTAGCTTCCGGTGGGTATGGAAGCAGGGTTACTTTGTGCGATTGAGCGGGTGGCCGCTTTGAGGTCGTTTTTATTGCGGATCAGCGACTCTTGAAGCGGGGTGATGTCATGTCGGGAACGCGCGGATGAATCCAGAAAATCAGGCTTGGCAGCCGTTAGATCCGGGCGGCCAGGCCCTGCCTTCACCTCCGGACGAAGCGGAGCTACCGGCCTCGCTCGATATAGAGGTGCCAGCCGCCGCCGACGTCGGAGAAATGGTGCTGACGCCTAGACGGGGAATTCTTCCTGAATGAAGCTTCGATCCCTCCGCATTCATGGGTTCAAGTCCTTCGCTGACGCCACGGTCATCGACTTCCATGAAGGGATCACCGCCGTCGTTGGTCCCAACGGGTGCGGAAAATCCAATATCAGTGATGCCATCCGGTGGGTGCTAGGAGAACAGCGCCCGTCGGCCATTCGTGGTGGGAAGATGGAGGAGGCCATCTTCCAGGGATCGTTGAATCGCCGGCCGGTCAACCGAGGCGCGGTCACCATGGTGGTTTCCAATGAGGACGGCGGGCTGCCCGTCGCCTTCGAGGAAGTCGAGATCGGACGCACCGTCTACCGAGACGGCGGGAGCGAGTATTCGCTGAATCGCTCCTCGTGTCGGCTTCGCGATGTATTGGATGTCTGCCGCGGCACGGGGCTCGGCGCCAATGCTTATTCGGTCATCGAGAATCGAATGATCGACGCGATCTTGTCCGATCGGGCGGAGGAGCGCCGGCAACTCTTCGAAGAGGCCTCTGGGATCGGTAAATACAAGGACCGCCGCAAGGCGGCGATGCGGCGCCTCGAACATGCCGAGCGGGACCTGACACGGTTGGAGGATGTGATCGGTGAAGTCGAGACCAAAGTTCGGTCCTTGGCCCGGCAGAAGGGAAAGGCCGAGCGCTACAAGACACTTCGAGAGCGGCGTCTGGGCGTTGAAGTATCCGTCGTGAGTCATGACTTGGGGAGGTTCCGGGATCGCCTGTCGGAGTTGGACAAATCCCTCGACGGAGACCGGAAGACTGGCCAGGGAATGGTGGCCGAACTCCGGACCGCCGAAGTGAGTGTCGAGACCCTCCGCCTAGAAGAGGTAGATGCGGAGCGATCTAGGACTGAGGCGGCCGGAGTCCTCGGCGAAATCGGAAAGCAGCTCGTCGAGTGGGAGCGTGACCTCGCCGTCGCGGAGGAGCGGAAGGGATACGCGGAGCGTCGGCTCGGGCAAATCGGAGGGGATCGAGACGCTTCAGAGACTCGGTTGCGTGCGGTGGTGGCGGAGTTGACGGCGTTGGATGAGCGCCACGGCGGCTGGAAGGCAGAGTGGGTTCGGATTGAAGCGGACGTCGCACAACATGCTGAAACTGTGGCGTCGGTCCGCATCCGTCTCGAGGAGGCACGTGCTCACTTGGACCAGACAGAGCTCCACGAACGCGATGTAGTCCGAAAGGAGGCTCAGCTCGAGGGTGACGCAGACGCGGCAAGAGGCCAAGCGGCGGAACTCGAACGCCGCCTGCAACAGATCGACACGGAGTTGACGGAGGCGTCTGCAGCTCTCTCCGATCTCGAATCACAGGGAGACTTGTTTACAGGGCGTATCGGTGGACTGCAGGGCGGGGTCGAAAATGCCGAGACCGAATTGGATTCGGCTAGGGCCGGTCTGGACGAAGTAAAATCCTCTCTCGAAATGGCAAGGCGTGTTGAACGCCAGGCGGTGCACGCCGCCCAGGGCATCGACGCGGAGGTGGCCGCGCTGGAGGCCCTCGAGCTGGGGCAGGAGGGGATCGAGGCGGCGACCGAGGCGGCTCTCGCACTCGGGGATGCGGGTGTCGTCGGGTCGCTGTTGAACTTCATTGAGGCTCCGGCGGAGTTGGGCTCGGCCGTGGAGGCCTATTTGGGGACGCTGGCCAAGGCCTTGGTAGTGAGGGACAGCCAGTCGGTCGACCGTCTGATACGGTGGTTCTCCGAAGATTGGCAGGGCGGCGGTGGGTTGGTTCTGCTTCCGCTCGAGCGAGTTCCAGACAAGGCGGCCGGAACTCTCCTCGAGTCCGTCCGCGGTGTCGGCGAAGGGGCTCCCTGGGTCGAGGCTTTGCTCGGTGAAGTCGATCTCGTCGAAGACGAGGGGAATCCGGACCGCGTTGAGCGGCCACGACTGCTACGGGACGGTACCATTATCGACCCGCGGGGCTTGATTCAAGTTGGAACGCCTTCCGCGATATCAGGCCGGCTCGAGCGGAAGGACCGGCTCGTGACACTCCGTGCCACAGCGTCAAAGGCGGGGACTGAAGCTTCAGCATCTTGGCACGCCTTGGAGCAGGAAGAGACTCGACACGCAGAGGCGGAGGCTGCGCTCGAACGGGCCCGGACTGTTCTGCTAGATGCACAGGACGAGTTACGGCGGGCAAGTGCCGAGGGCGAGGCCCAGGTAGACCAGCGGGTCCGGATTGACACGCACAGGGATGAGCTCGAAAGACAACTCGAAGGGACCCGAGCCGCCCGTGCCCGTGCCGCGGAGCGTGCCAAGACGGCAAAGGAGGATCGGGAGAGACTCCTGGCTCAGGAAAGCGGTACACGGGAAGCACGAGAGGCTTCCCGAAGCGACTTGACCGTGGTCCAGGACGAATGGGAGGACGCACGTGGCGAGGAAGCCCGGCTTGCGATTCAGCTCGCTCGAGCGGAGGAAGAGGGCAAGCAGGTGGCACAGCGCGTCGAAGACTTGACCCGTGACCGCGGCGCACAGGAGCAACGTTTGGCCGATCTGGACGCCGAAGAAAAAATTCTGGCGGGTGATGTGGCAACGGCCGTCGAGTTGCAGGAGAAGGGCGAGAAGGAGACCGAGCGCCTCTTCGAGGAGCGGGATGGCGCGGGCGCGGTGTTGGACCAAAAGAGCACGTCGCTTACCCGTGTGACCGAGAATCTGGCCGAAGCGGAGCGCACGGCCCGCTCCCTGCGGAGCGCCGAACGAGAGGCCGTGGACCGGCGGCACAAGCTCGAACTCGAGCGCCAGGAAGTATCCGGTAGCATTGGCTTGATCCAGGAGAGGTTGGAGGGCGAGTGGGGACGGCCGATCGATCGACTCTTGGCAGAGGCCGAGACGGTTGAGGGTTCACCGGAGGAATTGCAGGCGGAGCTAGAGGACATCGTCAAGCAGTTGGAGCGGATCGGACTCGTCAATATGCTCGCAGTGGAGGAGCACGAGGAAGAGAGCGTGAGGCTTGATTTCCTCACGGAGCAGAGAGACGATCTTCTTGCCGCCCGCGACGACCTGAAGGCTGCCATTCGGAAGATCAACCAGACAGCCATCGATCTGTTCGAGGGCACCTTCGAGGAGATTCGCACGAACTTCCGTGCCACCTTCACCCGGCTGTTCGAGGGCGGAGAGGCGGACATCTGGCTTACGGACCCTGGGGACCCACTCGAGTCCCCGATCGAGATCCATGCTTCCCCTAAGGGAAAGAAGACCCAGCGTATTGATCTGCTCTCGGGGGGGGAGCGGGCGCTCACGGCACTTTCACTGCTGTTCGGTATCTATCTGGTCAAGCCGAGTCCCTTCTGCGTGCTCGACGAGGTGGACGCACCCTTGGATGAGAACAACATCGGCCGATTCATCCGACTTCTCCAGGAGTTCAAGGAACAGACACAATTCGTGCTCATCACACACAATCCTCGTTCGATCGAAGCAGCCGACTGGATCTACGGAGTGACGATGGAGGAGCCCGGTGTGAGCACGATCGTGGGCGTACAGCTTCACGAGGCGCTCCAGGTTGGTGGATCGGCCGCGTAGACTTTTTCCCCTACGGAGTGGTGTAGTGGCCTGCTCCGGTCTCCCAAGACCCTGAGGGTGATAGACACATGTTGGTCGTGATGAAACACGGCGCCTCCGAGACCGAGATGCAGGCCGTCGTGGACGAGATCGAGCGGTTGGGCTACGAAGCGCGCCCCATGAAAGGAAGGCAGCGGACGACGGTGGGCCTCGTGGGGAACGACGGAGGCGTCGACGCCGCCCGGATACAAGGACTGCTCGGCGTGCTCGAGGTCATCCCCGTTACCAAGCCGTACAAGCAAGTTTCTCGTGAGTGGCGTGATTCGGATACGGTCGTTGAGCTGAAGAACGGTGTTCGGTTCGGCGGCGACGAGATCAATATCATCGCCGGCCCGTGCGCCGTGGAGGGTGCAGAGGACATCCTCGACATCGCACACCAGCTCAAGGAGGTAGGGGCCACCGTACTCCGGGGGGGTGCGTTCAAGCCTCGTACCTCACCCTACTCCTGGCAGGGATTGGGGGAGGAGGGGCTCAAGATGCTGGCCCGAGCCGGGGAGGCCACTGGGATGGCGATCGTGACGGAGGCGCTGGACCCCGAAGGGGTCGACCTAGTCGCTCAATATGCCGACGTCATTCAAATCGGGGCCCGCAACATGCAGAATTATCCTGTGCTGCGTCGGGCTGGTCGATCCAATATTCCGGTGCTGCTCAAGCGCGGGATGTCCGCCACGATCGACGAGTTGCTCTTGGCGGCCGAGTATATCCTTGCCGAAGGGAACGAATACGTGATTCTGTGTGAGCGCGGTGTTCGAAGTTTCGACACGCACACCCGTAACGTATTGGATCTTACAGCCATCCCGGTCGTGCAATCCCTTTCCCATCTTCCGATCATCGCGGATCCGAGTCACGGGACGGGGGTTCGGGACAAGGTCATTCCGATGGCGCGTGCAGCCGTGGCCGCTGGCGCCGACGGCCTGATGGTAGAGGTACATGCCAACCCCCCGGACGCTCGATCCGACGGTGCCCAATCGCTTTACCCGGAGCAGTTCGGGGAGCTCATGGATCAGATCCGCGTGATTGCGGACGCTATAGGGCGCGAGGTGCAGCGGCCGGTCTAGGGGGCTTGTCGCCATGGCCCCTCCTGCCATGGCTCCGCCCTTCTGTTCCGATCACACTCGTAGGAAAGATCTCCCCACTTCGAAGGCCAACCTCGCCACCGTACGCCGCGGACGCCGGTTCGAAGCGTTGGCCGAGGCCTTCCTGCACGAGAGAGGATGGCGAGTCCTTGAGCGCAACGTTCGTTTCCTCCGCAAGGAGATCGATCTGGTGGTGGAAAAGGATGGGATCGTTGCGTTTGTGGAGGTAAAAGGGCGTAACGGGCCGGCGTTCGGACATCCCCTGGACGCCATTACTCGACGAAAGCGTCAAGCGATTTTTGTAGCCGCCCGCGGGTGGATTGCGCGTAGCGACTTCAGAGCGCGTTCCTATCGGTTCGACACCGTCTCGGTGGGGTTGATGCCCGATGGAAGCTTTGACGTGGAGCACGTTGAGGGAGCGTGGATCGAGTGATTGCCTCGCCCTGAAGACCGGCGTCTACACTACTTCACAACCGATTCCTGCGTGATTTCACGACGTTGACGCTCCTTTCGCCGCGGTCTAACTTTGGGTGCCCCAGGTCCGTAGGGCGAAAGCCCACGAACTCCGTCAGGACCTTGCCGGTAGCAGCGGTAAGTGTGGTGATCGTTGCTGCGGGTCGCCTGGGGCATTTTTTTGCTTCTCGTGCGGCGTCTCGACCGACTGCGTGCCACCAGTGGTCGCCGTGTCGGGCCTCCGTACCACCGGACATGGAACCCTAATACGTTGTCCCACACGGCGTTAGCCCGGAAATACCGACCTCGGCGTTTCGCCGATGTCGCGACCCAGAAACACGTCTCCGAAACGCTGCGCCGGGCCACCTCAGACGGCCGGGTGGGACATGCCTACCTTTTCAGCGGCCCCCGAGGCGTTGGCAAGACGACGCTTGCGCGCATACTCGCGATGGCCCTCAACTGCTCGGCTCGGGAAGAGTCGGGCGAGCCCTGCGGGGAATGTGAAACCTGCTCCAGAATTTGGAGTGGACAAACCGCGCTGGACGTCATTGAGATCGATGCGGCCTCGAACCGAGGGGTGGACGACGCGCGGCAACTTCGTGAGCGGGCCATGTATGCACCATCACAGAAAGATGGTTTCAAAGTCTTCATCGTGGATGAGGCCCACATGCTCACGCGGGAGGCTTGGAACGCGCTGCTGAAGATCCTCGAGGAGCCGCCTCCACGAGTGATCTTCGTGTTTGCGACTACGGAGCCCCAGAAAGTCCAACAGACCGCTGCGCCGGTGCTGTCTCGATGCCAGCGATTCGACTTCCGGCGCATCGGCACTTCCGACATCATGGACCGCTTGGCGATTGTGCTCGAGCAAGAGGGGCTTCCGGCTCCGGAAGATGCTCTCAGAACCATCGCGCGGAAGGCCGACGGAGGGATGAGGGACGCTCTCTCTCTACTGGATCAGGTGATCGCTCTCACTGGCGGGGAAATCAGTCAGGAGTCAGTACGGCAGGTGCTGGGCTTGGTCGATAACGAACGTTATGTAGAACTCTTGGATATGTGGGCCGAGGGTAAACATGGCGAGATCTTCGAGTTCGTCGAACGGCTGCTCGACGAGGGGTACGACCTCGTGGAGTTTTACCACGGTCTGGTGGACTCGCTTCGAGCCCTTCTCAGGCTTTCGCTGGGGGGAACGCCCCCCGATCTCGATACGGACACGCTCGAGGCTTTTAGGGCAGGGCTCGCTTCCTTCAGCCCGGCGGATCTCACTCGGATGCTCGCGTTGGCATCTGACGTCGAAAGTTCCGGAAGCCTTAGGCGGAGCCCAAATCCCCAGGTAATGCTCGAAATGCTGCTCCTTCGTATCAGCTATGTGGATCGGACCGTCAAATTGGAAGAATTGTTGGCCGGTCTTGGCGGGACCCCGCCGCCGGAGGTTGTGCCACGTCGGCCTTCCTCTGGAGGTGTATTGGCGGACGACTCGTCCTCCGGTCCGTCCACTGATACCCAAGAGGTTGCTCCACGGATGACCGAGGAGGTTCCGGCTCCGGAGATGGAGGAAGAGACTTCCGCTCAGAAACAAATGCCCGGTGCGCTCGGGGCGGCGGAGGCGTGGGCCTTGTTGGTCGAAGAGGGTGCTGACGTTCCAAGCGGGATGCGCCCCTTTCTCAGGGCCGCCACCGTGTCCGACTCCGAGTCGGAGGGTGTAGTGGTCATCGAGCTTCCCGCCGGGCCTGGGCTGGAACGTCTCGAGGATCCATCGGCCCGCAGAGCCCTTCAAAAGGCGCTAGGGAAGTTGATGCACGCGGAACCCGAGATCGTGTTTCAGGCCTCCGGCGACGGGGCGCCCGCGCGGAGCGAGCGTATCAGCCCCGAGACGGTTCAGAAGGACAGAATGAAGGGTTTGATCAAACGGGAACCGCGCCTGCAGCATGCGGTAGACGAACTCGACCTGGAATTACTAGATTGAATCCAACACGTTGCAAGCCAGGGGTTTGACGATGACGGACATTCAGCAGTTTATGCAGATGGGCCAGCAACTTCAGGCGCGGATGGCCGAGTTGCAGGAGGAACTTTCAGTACGTGAAATCTCCGCTTCGGCCGGCGGTGGAATGGTCACGGCGACCGTCGACGGAAAGGGTGGTGTGACCCGGATCGTGATCGATCCAACGGTGGTGGATGCGCGCGACGTGGAGATGCTCGAAGACCTGGTGTTGGCAGCGATATCGGAAGCCCAGGGTAAGGCCCAAGGCCAATATGAGGAAGACATGCGGAAGGCTGCGGGCGGGATGCCGATCCAAATCCCNGGCCTGTTCTAGAAGGCNGTTGAAGGAGTACAGCGGGTCGCGCACATGGCGCTTGTGCGCGTTCAGACAAGGAACNACGACGANGCATAGCAAAGCTACTCCNAGGAGGAGAGACGCCGGATCAACCGCACAACCGCCATGTGCCCACGGACAGGAAGGGAATGACCTTACAAGTTGAAGGGTTGCGGTGGCACGACCCCATCTCCGTTGTTGGAACTCCTAGCTGTAGCGAATGCTATGGCGGGTCGCTCCGCCTAGGAGCTGGGCCCGTGGCATCCGCAACGCGGCCCACCCCCCTTTCCGATCACCCTCCTGGGATGGGGCGTTGAGCTTCGGGCTGGAGGCGGTGGATCTCGTCCGTAGTTTCGGCGGACTCCGTGCAGTCGACGGCGTAAGCTTCCAACTCGAGCCCGGTGAGTTGCTCACCGTCTTCGGACCCAACGGGGCTGGGAAAACCACGCTTCTTCGAATGCTGGGCGGCGTGATGAAGCCGAACTCTGGACAGGTTCGTGTGGCGGGAGAACCGGCGGATGTGGCGAGCCGGGACTGGAGACACCGGGTCGGCATCGTATCCCACCAGTCGCTGTTGTACGGTCAGCTCACCACCACCGAGAATCTACTCTTCTACGGCCGGCTGTTCGGCCTCAGGCACCTGAAGACACGGATTCCCGAACGATTGGAATCGGTGGGGCTCTCGGATCGGGCACACCAGCCGGCGCGGGAGCTTTCTCGTGGGCTCAAGCAGCGGTTGGCGCTCGCTCGGGCGCTCCTCCATGACCCCGAGGTGGTGCTCCTGGACGAGCCTTACACGGGACTCGATCCCCACGCATCGGCCGTGCTCCGGGAGCAGCTCGCATCGCTGAAGGATGGGCACCGAACCGTCGTTATCGTAACGCATAACATCAAGCAGGGATTGGAGTTGTCAGATCTAGTTGCGATTCAGGTTCAAGGACGTTTCTCGTCAGTGACAGACGCGGCGAGCCTGGATCTCGCTGGATTTGAGAGGCTGTACCACGCCACGGTGGAGGATCCGGCATGAGGACCTACATCGGCCTCGTGTGGGCCATCGCGCGCAAGGATCTATTGGTCGAGTTTCGAACCCTCGAGCGGCTTATTGCCATGGGGGCGTTCGTGGTCTTGATTGGCATCCTCTTCAATTTTTCGATCGACACCACGGTGGTGCGGCCCCAGGACATCGCCGCCGGACTGATCTGGATGACCATCATCTTCGGCGGAATGCTCGGGATGGGCAGGACGTTTTCGCTGGAGGAACAGGATGGCGCGCTCACCGGAATTCTCCAGAGCCCCATCCCCCTCGATGCCCTCTACCTAGGCAAAGTTCTTGGGAACTTCGTCTTGCTGTCGGTGATGGTGGCCCTGGTGTTCTTGGTGTTCGGAATGTTCTTCGGCCTGACTTTCGCGGGGAGTCTGGTCAGCCTGGTTGGGGTCGTGGCCTCGGGTGTACTAGGTTTCGTGGCACTGACTACGCTGTTCAGTGCGATGGCGACCCGAAGCTCGATGGGAGAGGGCCTTCTTCCGGTGCTCATCTTTCCTCTTCTGGTTCCCGTCATAGTTTATGGGACCACGGCGACGAACCGGTTGTTTGCGGGCCGGCCCTTCGCGGAAGTCGACGGAAATTTGAGGATGCTGGCGGCCTTCGCGATCGGTTCCACGGTCGTGTGCGCTTGGTTGTTCCGGTTCGTGATCGAGGAGTAAGACGCGAATGGAGCGTCCTTCAACAGCTCTCAAGGAGAGTACATGAGCGAGAAGCAAATCCGATTGGCGATCGGCGTCCTGGGTGCGCTCGGCGTGGCGATCGTTATCGTGCTCCACTGGATGGTGTTCTTCTGGGTGCCCACAGAGGCCACCATGGGGATCGTCCAAAGGATTTTCTACATCCACGTCCCGGCCTGGTGGATTGCCTTCCTGGGGTTCGGAATCGTCGCACTTTGTAGCGCGGCGTACCTCTGGTTGGGTGACGAGCGCCTCGATCGCGCGGCCGTGGCTGGCGCGGAGGCGGGCATGATCTTCACGACCATCGGTCTGCTCACGGGCCCACTATGGGGGCGGGTGGCTTGGGGCACGTGGTGGGAGTGGGAGCCGAGGCTCACGCTCGCGTTGATACTTTGGTTTATCTACCTGGGGTACTTCATCGTGAGGCGGACGGCGGTGAATCCGGAGCAAGGGAAGCGTTTCGCCGCCGTAGTCGGGGTCATCGGTGTCCTCGATATCCCATTGATTCACGTCAGCGTCACCTGGCTGCGATCCTTACACCCCGAGGCCGTGATCCTCAATCCCGACGGTCTTGCCATGGATCTGGACGCGTCGATGGGCGCGACGATCAGCGTTGGGCTCCTCGCCTTCAGCCTGGTCTTCGCTTCTCTTTTCTTGGCGAGGTACACGGTTGCAGGGTACGAACATGAACTGAACCTTCGGGACGCCGCTCCCGGAGGTATCCAAAGGGCGGAGGCCTAATGATGGATCAGAGGTGGTTTCGATGGACGACGGTTTTCGTGCTAGGGGTCCTTCTCTTGCGGGCCGGCCCGGTGTGGGCGCAAGCGGGAACGGCCCTGGGCAGCCAGACGCTCGGACGCGGCTACTGGCATGTATTCGCTGCGTACGCCGTCGTCTGGATTCTCGTCCTCGGCTGGGTGATCTCGATCGTCCGGCGGCTTCGGCGGGTCGAGGAGCGCCTCGGCAACGAGTAGGACAGATCATGGCGCAGCGCCGGCCTCGACGCGGACCCGGAAGGCTTCTGGCGGGCGGCCTCCTGGTCGCCCTGATTGCAACTTCCGGCGTTGCCGGCCAAACGACCAAAGTCCCGAGCACGCTTCGTTATGGTTCGGGACTGATGGATATTCCGGTGGCAGGGGTTCTAGCGAATCGCGCCCTCACCGTCACCTACTCCGGTTTCTGGACGAGCAACGATACCGACGTCACGACCGACGACTCGGGTAACGTCACTGGAACTGAGGCGATCCTCGGGGGCTGGAACGGCGATCTCTCGGCGGCTCTGGGTCTCTTCGATCTCCTTGAGCTCGGGGCCAATCTGCAGTCTCTGGGTGATGCCGCGGAAGGCGGAACCCTCTGGGGAGCCTTTGGTCGGCTCTCGATTCTGAGCCCTCAGACACAGCCCATCGGATTGGCCGTGGGAGGGCTTTATGCGAGCAGTCCCGACTTCGGCGATGGGATCGGGTACGCACCAAACCGTCTCGCAGGGGCCGACCGCCGCGGCCGTGATCAGTTGGGTACTCGCGAGATGAACACAGGGTTTTCGTTCTACGCGGTGGCGGGATGGGATCTTCCCGGGCTCTCTTCCTCCTTTCTGCCGGATCACGACTTCTCGTTCACGGCAGGTTGGGGAGGCGGGCTATTCAAGGACGGGGACGATCTGGATTGGTATGCCTCCGGTGATAGCGGAGGTTGGTTCGCTGGTGTCGCATGGAACCTGGAGTTGGCCGAGAGCCGGATGCTCACCCTGATGAGCGAGTACAATGGGTTCGACTGGAACGTGGGGACCCAAGTGGATCTGCGTGGTGTGAGGCTGGGGCTCCATGTACTCGGCGTGAATCACTCGTCGAATACCACTGTGTATCGGAGTACAAAGTTCGGCCTCCTCGCTTCCGTGGCCCTCTGTGGACGCGGTCTCTGCCGAGCCTCACTCCGTGACCGTCCCGCCCCCGACGTAGTGGTGTTGCCCGCGGCCCCCCCCGACACGGTGGTGGTCACGCGCGTCGAGAGGCCTTCGCCGCCCGCTGGAACAGCTTTCGCGCTCTGCCTCTCGACCGGGGATCAGATCGACGTGCTTCTCACGGTTGCAGGGGACACGCTGGTCGGACCGTCCCAAACGCCGCTGAGAGAACTGCGGCCCACTGTTGTCCTTGCGGGTGTGTACGCGGCCAATCGGGGTTGGTTCGAGTCAGGCGAACCCGTCACGTTTGAGGAGCGCCCCTACGGCAGGGCCGGCGCCACTGTTGGCCTGGACTGTGGCGACATTCGGCAGGTGGGTGAGCATCTTGGGGTGCCACTTTTTGTCATGGGCGTCGGTGGTGCGTCACCGGAGATTCTTTATGTGCCGGTACGCCCCGGGGTGTGGCAGCGCTACTCTCTGGATCCGGGATGAAGATCCGGAATGACCTGCGCTTCATAGTGAGTCCGATCCTGGTTCGGCCTGGTGCGAGCGTCCCGAAGCGACATTTCATGGCCCGAAGAGGGCATGTATTTTCCGTTGGATGATTGATCTGCCACAACAGGACTTTCGCTTTATCTTCGGGTGTACTAGAATAGGTGCCGAAGGTGCCAACTCATCAATTGTGAGAGGACAGAATGGCGACGCAAGAAGGAAACCGTGACACGAGCGACAAGAACTCGAAGGCTCTCACGACGGCCCTCACCCAGATCGAACGCGCGCACGGGAAGGGCGCCATCATGTGGATGGGCGGTGATGGCATGAGGGTGGAAATCGAATCGATCTCCACCGGGGCTATCAATCTCGACGCGGCCATTGGCATCGGTGGTATCCCGAGAGGGAGGATCACCGAGATCTACGGCCCGGAATCGAGTGGTAAGACGACCCTTTGCCTTCATGTCATCGCCAATGCCCAGCGGGCGGGCGGAATCGCTGCGTTCATCGACGCCGAGCACGCCTTGGATGTGACGTACTCCCGTAAGCTCGGCGTGGACGTAGACAACCTGCTCGTGTCCCAGCCCGATACGGGGGAGCAGGCCCTGGAGATTGCCGAGGTCCTGATCCGCAGTAACGCGATCGACGTCGTCGTCATCGATTCGGTGGCTGCCCTGGTTCCGAGGGCTGAAATCGAAGGCGAGATGGGCGACTCGCACGTCGGTCTCCAGGCTCGGCTGATGAGTCAGGCCCTACGCAAACTCACGGGCGCCGTGGCCCGCTCCCAGACTTCGGTGATCTTCACCAACCAGATCCGTGAAAAAATTGGCGTCATGTACGGCAGTCCCGAGACGACGTCGGGGGGCCGCGCACTGAAGTTCTATGCCTCTTTGCGCATGGATATTCGTCGCATCGGCGCCATCAAGGATGGACCGGGTATCATCGGGAATCGTACGCGCGTAAAAGTCGTGAAGAACAAGTGCGCCCCTCCGTTCAGGCAGGCCGAATTCGACATTCTCTACAACGTCGGAATCAGCCATGAGAGTTTGCTTATCGATATCGGTGTCGAGGAGGGAATCGTCGAAAAATCAGGGTCCTGGTACTCCTACGGCGATCTGCGCCTCGGACAGGGAAAAGAGAACGCGAGGGACTTCCTCATGGAAAATCCGGACGTCTTAGAGGAAGTGGACGCTCGCGTTCGCACCTCGATCGGCTTGGGGGATGATCCGGAGGTCGAGGCGACTTCGGACGAATCTTCCGACGAATCTTTGAACGAAGCTTTGAAGGAAGCTGCGGTCAGCAGCAGCGGTTGAAACCAAGCCCGACGATCCGGGCTGTTGGGAAGTGCCGCATTGATGAGAAAGCCCGGCTGAGGCCGGGCTTTCTCGCGTAATACGACACTGGTGTGGGGCCTGGTTCTGTTTTGGGCCGGGCCTGCTGTGTCGTTATAATGGGCGCCTATAGAAGGCCAAACGGCAGGCATCATGACCACAGCTGAAATCCGAACGAGTTTCCTCGAATTCTTCCGCGCGCGAGGCCACGCCGTCGAAGCGAGTTCGTCCCTGGTTCCGAGGGACGATCCGACCCTGCTTTTCACGAATGCCGGCATGGTGCAGTTCAAAGGTGTTTTCTTGGGAATGGAGGAACGCCCCTTCAAGAGAGCTTGTACGTCCCAGAAGTGCGTCCGGGCTGGTGGAAAACACAACGATCTCGAAGAGGTGGGGAGAAGTGCAAGGCACCATACTTTCTTCGAGATGTTGGGCAACTTCTCGTTCGGAGATTACTTCAAGCGAGATGCGATCGCCTACGCGTGGGAATTCCTGACAGGCGAGCTGGGTCTTGACGCCGATCGCCTTCTTGTCTCGATCTACGATTCCGATGACGAAGCGTGGGATCTTTGGCAGGAAGTGGTGGGTGTCCCCCCGGAGCGGATTTTCCGGCTCGGCGAGAAGGACAACTTCTGGCAGATGGCGGATACCGGACCGTGCGGCCCGTGCTCGGAGCTACACTACGATCTCCGGTCGACCGAGGCGCGTAAGAGGACCCCGACGCTTGAGGAATTTGTCGATCTCGGAGAGCGTGGGATCCTCATCGAACTGTGGAATTTGGTTTTTATGCAGTTCAACCGGGACGAAGAGGGCAAACTTCATCCGCTACCCGCGCCCTCCATTGACACAGGGGCTGGGCTTGAACGCCTTGCCTCGGTTGTCCAGGGAGCGTACTCGAACTACCAGACCGATGTGTTCTCCCCTCTGCTCGACGCCGTATCCGAGGTTTTGGGGAGTCCATACGACCCGGAGACGGAGGAAGGCGTCCGATACCGGGTGCTGGCGGATCATGCTCGCGCCGTCGCGTTTCTTTTGGCGGATGGTGTGTTGCCTGCCAACTCGGGGCGGGGATACGTCCTGCGGCGGATTTTGAGGAGGGCGGTCCGACATGCCTGGTTGTTGGGCCGCCGCGAGCCGACGCTCGTACAGGTAGTGTCTGCTGTGATCGAGAACATGAGTGAAGCGTATCCCGAACTGGAGGAAGCCCGGGAACATCTCCTGAGCACGACACGTGCCGAGGAGGATCGCTTTCTCTCAACCATCGAAGGCGGGTTGGCTCGCTTCGATGAGTTGGCCCCGAAATCAGTGGACGCAGGGAAATCTGAAACGGTGATTTCGGGGGCTGAGGCCTTCAAATTGTACGACACGTTCGGCTTCCCTCTGGACCTGACCGAGCTCATGGCCGAGGAACGTGGTTATGGGGTCGACATTCAGGGTTTTGAGGATGCCCTGGAGAGGCAGCGGGAGCGTAGCCGGGAGGACCGGGCGCGGTCTGTCCCCACGCTTGAGGGTGGGGATCTCGTGGAAGGATGGCGGAGTCTGCAGG
>PCCM01000084.1 GCA_002731735.1 Gemmatimonadota bacterium
CTCATGATACCGTATCACAGTGGTCTCCTCCGGCTTGTCCGCGGGCTGCATCGTCATGACGGCCGGGACCAGCCGCGAACCCATGAGACGGAAATCACTGAAGGTCATGGTCCGGACAATTTCGTCCGACTCGTCGTAGTATCGGGCCCACAACGGCATGAAGTCTTGCTTCCGCACCGCATACCGTATCTTCCCCCAAACCACCGGAGCTTCGGGCAACGGCGTGAGAAGGAACTCCCATACCTCCGTTCCCTCCCGTTCACCCTCGAAGTCGATTTCGATCTCGTAGTCGTCCACCAACCGGCTCTCCTTCACGAGATCGTCATTCGTGACGTGTGATCCCATCCACGAGCCCGCCATCATCGAAGACGGCACCTTGATGGTGCGGTCTACACGAGGGAGGTAGTTCCAGACCTCCTGGTTGGCCATGAGCGTAGCCGTTCCGGCCTCTCGCTGCGGTGTTTCGATCCGGATGAGTGAGTGGTCGGTGCCGAGGGACCAGGCACGCAGCGTAAGAGACCGGTCCCAGTTTTCGGTTTGGATGTCCATCGTGATTCGGGCAATGCTCGACTCTCCCCTCATGAGCTGATCGACAAGGTCCATGATGTCGCGAGCGCTCTGTGCATGCACAGGGAGGGGCGCAACGAAGCCGCTAAGTAGGGCCAGCCAGATCCAAAGGCCAAGGCCGACCCGGAACTGGCCGCGGACTCGAAGCCCGCCCCGGCTCACTGGGGCCCCCCTAACGTGTAGCACACCGCCTCTCCCTCCAGCACCGCCTCTCCCTCTTGGCACCGGACGGTGATCCCCAACGTTGTGGCGGCGCCGAAGTCCTCATCGAAACGAAGCGGATTGCGGTCGCCACTGAGCTCGGCGAATCCCGCCACGTGTTCGGCGGTGAGCGTCGGGCTTCGGGTTGCTCGGTCCCCAACACTGATATCCATGTAAGCACCTTGATGCAGCACATCGGTTCGTAGGCCCCAGGTCCCGTGTGTCCCTATGACAAGGAAGTTATTGAAGGAACCACCCAAGGTGAAGAATAGCCAACCGATTCCGTACTTGACCTGCTCGATGATTTCCCGGTAAGGGAACGCCGCTCTTGGAGCCGATGGAGAGTTCCAAAGGTCCCTGTCCTCGTGAAATCATTGAGGTCCGCAGTCGGCGGCCCACGTCGAGCTGGCGCCCAGTCGTGGGATCGAAGGACGTCTCCGGAAGGTGTAGATGCCGATTTCCGTGGGGAGAAAACTAGCACTCCACCGATTTGTGTTCTATGATTCGAGTCAACCCGAACAAAAACCGAAACAATGCCAACACCTCCGTACATCGAACTGCACTGCCATTCCGGATTCTCCTTCCTCGACGGCGCTTCGCATCCGGAAGAGCTGGTCTTTCGGGCCCTCGAGTTGGGCTATCCAGCGATGGCACTCACGGACCACAACGGCTTGTACGGATCCATGGAATTCGCCCAGGCGGCCCGCGCTGAAGGACTTCAGCCCATCACTGGCGCCGAAGTCACGGTGGCTCTGGATATTGCGGGGATCCCGGAAGGCTTGGACGGATTGAGCAGCGGCTCGCTCGACGATCCTGATGGCGACCCGCTGGCCCGCGGCTGCCACATGACCCTTCTGGCCGAAACACCAACCGGTTACGCCAACCTTTGCCGCTTGCTGAGCGAGGCGCACCACCAGAGTGAACGCGGCTGGCCCACCCTTCTCCTTTCGTCCCTCTTCGCACGCACTGAGGGCCTCGTTTCCCTCACCGGGTGCCGTCGAGGCCCGTTGTCGAGGGCGCTGGAAGACAGCGTAGCCACTGCCGAGTTCCTCGCCCGGCGTCTCCACGCCGCCTTCGGCCCCCGGGGGCTCTTCGTCGAACTCCATGACAACGAGCAGAAGGGGGACGGCTACAGGAAACGTTCCCTCGGCCGACTCGCAGACCGGCTCGGAATCCCCGTGGTGGCTACGGGAAACGTCCACTACCACCGCCCCGAACGGCATCGGCTTCAAGACGTCATGGTGGCCATCCGGAATCGGACGACGCTGAACGGCTCACATGAGCAACGCCGCGCCAACGCACGATTTTACTTGGCTGGGCCCGAGGAAATGGCCCATCGCTTCCGGAGCCGCCCGGATGCAGTAGCCCACACCCTGGAGATCTCCGAGCGGTGCGCCGCTTTCGATTTGACCAAAGACCTGGGCTATACGTTTCCGGATTTCGACAGGAGCGACCGGGGTGGGGCGATCGAGACGCTGACCGCCGTCTGTCTCGCAAAGCTGGACGAGCGTTACCGGGGCTCCAAACTGGAAAACGAAGCTCGCGACCGCCTCCACCAGGAACTCGAGTTGGTGGACCGTCACGGTCTATCGGGATTTTTCCTGGTTTACCGGGACATCATGGAGCTGGCCCGGGACGTGGCCGCCGAAATCCGGGGCGGCTCCCCCAGGGCCCACGCCGGCCTACCTCCGGGGCGGGGGCGGGGCTCCTCGGTGTCGTCGATCATATGCTACCTGATCGGCCTCTCCCACGTCGATCCTGTCAAAACGAACCTCTTCCTGGGCCGCTTCCTGAACGAAGCCATGCGAAGCGTCCCGGATATCGACCTCGACTTTCCACGGGATATCCGGGAAGAATTGATCCTCCGGGTCTACAAACGATACGGAAGCGAGCATGCGGGGCTCGTGTGCACGTTTCCCACGTACCGTCAGAAGTCGACGCTCCGTGAAATCGGGAAGGCCCTCGACCTCCCGATGGGAGATCTGGAGAAGCTCTCCAAGCTGGCGGACCGGCACTCGGGCGGAGGCCTGCTTGCGGAGCTCGAACGTCTGCCCGAGTTCCGTGAGAAAGCCGGTTCACCCCTGTGGCGAGCGCTCTGCGAGTTGGCCGACGACATCAAGGGCCTTCCCCGTCACATCTCCCAGCACCCGGGTGGGATGATCATCTCGAGCCGTCCGTTAGTGGAAATCGTGCCCCTGGAGCCTGCGGCCTGGGAGGGCCGGGTGTTGTGCCAGTGGGACAAGGACTCCTGCGACGACGCGGGGTTCATCAAGATCGATTTTCTCGCACTGGGCATGCTCTCACTCGTGGAAGAAGCCGTGGACCTGATCTCGGAGCGACACGGCCGGGCGCCCGACCTCTCCCGCATCAATTTTGCCGATGAGGCACTCTACGAACACATCTGCACGGGTGACACCATCGGTACGTTCCAAGTGGAGAGCCGCGCCCAGATCCAGATGCTTCGGCGCGTACAGCCCCGAAATCTGGAGGACCTGGCGGTCCAGGTGGCCATCGTGCGTCCCGGCCCCATTGTGGGGGGTGCGGTCAACCCATACGTGCGCCGCCGCGAGCTCCTCCGTGAGGATCCGAACTTCCGGGTCCCATACGACCATCCCCTCCTCGAAGAGGCTCTGGGAGAGACACTGGGTGTCATCATCTTCCAGGATCAGGTGCTCCAGGTGTGCCAGGCCCTCGCAGGATTTTCGGACGGCCAAGCGGAGAGCCTCAGGCGCGCCATGAGTCGAAAACGTTCGAAGGAGGCCATGGACGTCCACTGGGAGGCGTTCCGCGATGGCGCGCGGGAGCGCGGCGTCGACGAAACCACGGCCCAGAAGGTCTTTCAGCAAGTGACCGCCTTCAGCGAGTTCGGGTTCCCGAAGTCTCACGCCGCCGCCTTCGGCCTACTGGCCTATCAATCCGTCTGGTTGCGTTACTACCACGGTACCGAATTCTACGTGGCACTCTTCAACAACCAACCGATGGGCTTCTACTCTCTGGATGCCCTGGGCCGGGACGCCCGACGTCGGGGTATCGGAACCCGCCTGCCCAACATCAACCAAAGCCGGGTGAAGTGTACACCCGAGGAGTCCGACATTCGGATCGGCCTGGGGTTCATCCGGGGCTGGGGAGCCGAGATCGCCGAGCGAGTGGTGGAAGAGCGAGAGCGGCATGGACACTTCGTCTCCCTCTCGGATTTCCTCCGGAGAACACCTGCCTCCCTGAAGAGGCCCGCGGTCGAGAACCTGATCTGGGTGGGTGGATTCGAGAGCTTTGGCATGACCAGGAGAGAGCTACTGTGGCAGGCGGGACTCTGGCTGGGCCCCGAAGAAGACTCTGAGCGGAGCGGTGGCCGGGGCGACCATCCCCAAACCGAACTCGGATTGGAGGACCCGTACGCTCGGATCAGATTTCCCGACCTCGATGACTCGGAGCGGATAGTGGCGGAGTACCGCATGCTCCGCTTCTCCACGGATCTCCATCCCCTCTCCCTACTTCGGGACGAACTCCCCCCCGAAACCGTGACCAGAGATCGTTTTTCGGACCTTCCCAATCACTCCACGGTGACGGTGGCCGGCATTGTAGTGGCCCGCCAACGTCCTCGCACTGCAAAAGGGTATGTGTTTGTGCTGATGGAAGATGAGTCCGGTACCATAAACGTGATTGTTAAGCCCAAGATCTACGAAAAGTGCCGGACGACGGTGCGGATGGAACCATTCCTCGTGGTTCGTGGACGCCTCCAAAAGGATGGGCTGACCATGAATGTGATTGCCCATACTGTGAAGGCGATTCGGGTCCGTGAAGCGGAGCAGCCGGAGGTTCTCCACCCTGCACTGCTGGGGACTCTCGAATCGTGGGCCGGGCAGGAGCGCAGCCCTCACGCTCCCTTCCGTTACCTGACGGCCCTCAGGCAATCTCCACCGGGGATCAAGAATTTCGGGTGACGAAACTACCGATCACCGACCTCGACGCGTATGTCTCGAAGGGCAGGTACGTCGGACACCAGCTCCTCTTCGCCCGCCGGGTAACCGTTTTCCCTCAGCAGATAGCTGACGATAGCCGAATACTCCTCGAGACTCAGGCTGCCCGGGTCGTCTTTGGGCATCAACGTCGATATCGGCTGAAAGAGATCCCCTACTGCGAAGCCCGCCCAAGCCAGTCGGAACCCACCACCTTGAACTCGCTGATGCTGTGGCACACCGCGCACACTTGCTGAAACGCGGTCTCACCCCCAGAAGCTTGCCGCGCCGTGTACACTCCGTCCCATACTGAGCGGCTGGCGGGCGTTGCGACCCCCGTAACGACTTCTGTAACGACCTCCGGCCGTGGCGGGTCGGGAGACGGAGTAGTAGTCTCGGGCTGCTGGACCGAGCTGCACGCTGTCAGGACCAGAGCCCAGGGGACTAGCCTCAACGGGACGGGTCCGTCACGGTTCCTACGAAGAGGATCGTGTCATACGTCCGTTCACGGATGGCGAACAGAAACGGCCGGTCGGCCCGAATGATGGGAGTCTCTACGGTGGCATAAGCCGTGCCCGTAGCGGCGGCGGTCTCCGTCCCCTCCTCGTCTACTTTCAGGAAGCTCTTCTGTTTCACGAAGCCGATGTGGGGTCTGACCCTGCGCGCCGCGTCCGCGTCCGCCAACATCCAACCGAAGTCCGCCCTCGACCGATCGAAAGCCACCTCCATGCCCAACGACCGCAGGACGTCATTGAGTACTTTTTCGTAGGTAAGCTCGAAGCGGGGCAGCCGAACTTCCGTTCGTGCCTCGCCGCGTAGTGCATCCACGATCTCCCGCCACCGTTCCACATCCATCCCTTCTACGAGCTCGGCCAGTGTGGCGTCACCGACGGGAACCACCACCATCATCGAGAACGCCCCCCCACCGTAGGGGAGGTCGATCACCACGAAGTCCTCACCGAAGCCCTCACCCCCGCCCACCTGTGCGTCCAGCTCCTGACCCATCAACGGCACATTCACCGTGGAGCCATCGGCCCGCCGGAACTCTACCATCTGCGTGTTAACGGGGTTGAACGGGTGGGCCCATCCCCCCTTGAAGTAGACTGTGTTGATCAGTAGAGCGACCAAACCGGTGAACTCCTCCGGCGTGACCATGTCCGTAATTCTCTCGTCCGTGCTCTCACCCACCCAACGGTTGATCGCACCGGCCATGTCGGCCTCCTCGAAGTGCACGGTCTCAATCCCCGTGTCGAAGGCCTCCACCAGCCGGTCCCGGTAGTCACTCCGGATCCGAAAGCCCTCCTCGAGCCACGATTGGTTGGCCACCCGGAACTCGACGCTGGGGTCCAGGTGCACCAGCAGCTCCACCAGGGCCTTGTACGCCGCGTTGGTCCCGGCCACCGAGAGACCGGTTAGCCCGAGCGTTTTCCCCATGGCCTGGAAGGTCTCACCACCCGCACCATTAAGCATCATCCCCAGCGACATGGACGCACTGAGCGGTGAGATGAAGAGGTTGGCTGCTTTATCCTCGCGGTCCGCATACAGCCACCGAAGCAGTTTCAAGCCGAACTCGTTGCCCGCCCGGAGCTCCTGCGTCTCTGCTGGCGTCAGGCCTCGCGGGGATATCGTGACGTCGGCCGGCGGGCTCTCCGGACCGGTGGGATCGCCGCTGGCGAGATTGGCAAGAAACACAGCGACGAAAACGAGCAGGACGGGGCTTATGGAGCGGAGTTGTCCCATCATGGGCCTCCCCGCCTTATCTCTTCCATCCTCCGCCGAAGGGCGCACGTTATTCGCACCATCTGCTCAGATTATTCCGTTTTTCTCGGTTCGCAACCCCCAGCTTCGACTACGCGCGGGCCGCCCGCTCGAGGTGGAGCCGCATCCCATCCCAATCGACGGCGGCGCTGAAGGCGTTGAAGTACCCGTCTACCTCGTCCCTCGGCCGAAACGCTGATATCGCCTCCCGGATTTCACCCTCGTATACGTCTCGATCGGAGTCGTCCCCCGACGCCAGGGCCGCTTCGACTCTGTCACGGAGCGCCGACAGCCGCTCCCGCATTTCGGACAGGCGGCCCGTAAAATCGTCGTGTATACCGAAATGGGAGACGCCAAATGCGTCGGGGTCAACTGACTCAAGGGCGTGGAGAGTCTCCAACCAAGCTGGTACATCAACGGAAGGGGGCGGTGTCGGCGGATAGCTCGGCGCGCCCGGCGCGAGGATCACCCCTAAAGTATCTCCCGCCACGAAGATCCCGTCGGCCTCGGCCAGGTAGGAAACATGATGCGAAATGTGCCCCGGCGTGGTGAAGGCTCGGACCCCAGGAACGGGCTTGGGAGCTGGTACACGTCCCGCCGGCTCCCAAGGTTGAATACGCTCAGCCGGGACCGGCATGACGTCTCCCCATAGGCGGTCGTGTGCCTCGCCGAACGTCCTGCGTGTACTGGCCACGAGGCGCTCGGGGTCGGCCATATGGGGCGCGCCATCGGCGTGAACATGTACTTGGAGATGAGGAAAGCGGGAAACCAGGTGGCCGGTCCCACCCGCATGATCAAGGTGTACATGCGTGAGCAGGACATGGCTGATGTCGGGGAGTCCCACGCCCAGTTGAGCCAAGCCGTCCTCGAGGCCGTCGAGCGACGTGGAAGGGCCCGGGTCTACGATCGCCGGCTCGGGACCGTCGATCCAATAAGACGCGATCACCCCACGAAGACCGAGGTGGACGACATCGATGGGCACGACGGTCATACGGGCGTCCTGGCGCGGGGGTGGCTCAGCGGGTGGCTCAGCCTACCGTTTCTCCATGGGGACGAAGTCGCGCTCAGCGCTCCCCATGAAAATCTGCCTGGGGCGGGCGATACTCAGCTCAGGGTCTTCCATGAGTTCATCCCACTGCGCCAACCACCCCACGCTCCTCGGAATCGCGAAGAGCACGGGGAACATCTCGACCGGAAACTGCAGCGCCTCGTAGATGAGGCCCGAGTAGAAATCGACGTTCGGATACAAGTTTCGGGAGACGAAGAAGTCGTCCTGGAGTGCGATCTTCTCCAACTCAAGAGCGATGTCGAGAAGAGGGTTTCGGCCCGTGACCTCGAAAACCTCGTCAGCAGCCTTCTTGATGATGCTCGCGCGGGGATCATACGCCTTGTAGACCCGATGCCCGAAGCCCATCAGACGTTCCTCCTTGCGCTTCACCCCCTCGATGAACGTAGGAATGTTGTCCATCGTTCCGATCCTTTGGAGCATCTTCAAGACCGCCTCGTTGGCACCCCCATGGAGCGGCCCGAAGAGTGCCCCCATCGCTCCGGAGAGAGCGGAGTAGGGGCCTGCCTCGCTGCTCCCGATGACGCGCATCGCCGTGGTCGAGCAATTCTGCTCGTGGTCCGCATGGAGGATGAACAGTATGTCCAGCGCACGCTCCACGGCCGGATTCACCTTGTACTTATCCCCCCCGATGCGGAACAGCATGTTGAGAAAGTTGGCCGCGTACGAAAGCTCGTTCGCGGGATACACGGGTGAGAGGCCCTGATGATGTCGGTACGTGAACGCCGCCAGCGTCGGCATCTTCGCCACAAGCCGGTGGATTTGGAGCCGCCGGTTTTCCGCGTCATGCACATCACGCGCTCCGGGGTAGAACGTTCCGAGCGCGGCTACGCTGCTGATTAACATGCTCATGGCGTGCGCGTCGTACCGGAAGCCGTTCATGACCATGCGGATATTCTCGTGTACGTACGTATGGTACGTGATCTCGTGCTCGAATTCGTCCAGTTCGGACTGGGTCGGCAGTTCTCCGTTCAGGAGCAGATACGCGACCTCGAGGAAGGTGCTGCGTTCCGCAAGCTGCTCGATCGGATATCCGCGGTACCGAAGAATCCCTTTCCCCCCGTCGATGTAGGTGATCGTACTGCGGGTCGAAGCCGTGTTCTTGAACCCGGGATCGTACGACATCATTCCGAAATCGCCGTCGTCGACCTTGATCTGCCGGAGATCCATGGCGCGGATGACATCACCCTCGTGGATGTCGACCTCGTACTCGCGCCCAGTCCGGTTGTCCCGAATCGTCAGGCTATCCTTCCCCCCACTCCCGTTTTCAGTCATTTCCTCTCCGTTAACCCACACCGCCCGTGCACGCCTCAAACCCGATCGGACAGGGTCTGAAACGGAGGTGCTCCCGAGCCTAGACAGAGCTTAATTTAAGGGATTCCGGGTCGCTGATGAAGTGCGCGCGGAAGCACCGTCAACCCCGAGCACGTGCCGGGAAAGCCGTGTGGCGGGTAAGGCGCGTGGCAGGATTAGTCACGGATCCGACATCGTACCAACGTGAAAAACCGCTAGAAGGGAGTGCCGGGAGCGGGACTCGAACCCGCAAGGGCCTAAGCCCGCCGGATTTTGAGTCCGGTGCGTCTACCAATTCCACCATCCCGGCGGATGCTGAATAGTGCGTCTAGTGGCGTAGAATTTAACGTTCACGGACTACACCCAAAAGTGCCCCCGAGACTCGATCGGCAAGTCCGCGGCTATGGCTTCTTCAACGGCCCACCAACGTCACTTCGATCATCCCACCACCATAGTCAGCGCCGTACTTGCGGTTGGCGTCGTTGGGCGCGAGGAAACGCATGGATTCCACGTCAACAGCACGCAATCGGGCGAGCTCACGGAATTCGCCGCCTAGATTTTGGTCACCACGGGCTCCATCGACGATGACTCGCGCATAAGCGCCGCTGCCGCTTCTATCGACGCGTAGCCAGCGGCGGTTGAACTGCTGGACGGCCTCCAGAGCGGTTCGGCCAGCGTAGTTCTCGAACTGGGCCCTGACCATGAGGGTCGAGGTCCCCCCGGTCGCGGTCGCGGCCTCCGTCTGGCTAAGTTCTGCCCCGCCCACATTTCCTGACGAAGAACAAGCGGAGACGACGGGGCCCAGGGCAAGGACTAGAGTAAGCGTTAAGAAGTGACGGCAAGACATGGGGGGCCTCCACCCTCGGATGTGATGTCCAACTACGTATCCTATACCGGATCAGGGATCCGCTCTTGTCAAGTGCGAGCAGTATCCGACTGCACCCAGAACTGGTAGAATCCCGAGGGTACTCCCCGGCTCTTTGGTGGCGTTGACCGCCGAAGAGGGCGAGTAGACTGCTTTCGAGGCACATTGATGGGGCAAGATTGGCCTCTGGAACGTGTGGCGAAGTTCCGACAAGCGGGCTTCGTCTACCTGCACGTAGCCATCCTCTATGAGGCGGCGGTATACGCGATGCTCGGGGCGGGCGCCCTGCCCGCACGCTTTGGCCCGCCCGTGGTGTGGCTCATCGGCGGCGGCGCAGTGGCGGCGTTCGGATTTGTCGGCCTCTACCATTGGCGTAACGTCTGGTTCGCTCGGATCCTATGGGCGTTGAATGCCGCGCGCACGCCTTCGTTGATCGGAGGAGCCTTTTTCGCGGCACCCGAGAGGGTGACGCCCTCAACGTTCTATCTCACGGCGCTGGTCGTCGTGGTCATCAACCTCTGGATGCTCGCACGCGCCGGATGGGACTTGTGATCGGTATAGAACACTAATGCAGCTCTCGGCGCTCGACTGGTGGGTTCTGGCGTTGTACGGAGTCACAATCCTCAGCGTGGGATTGGCCTTTGCCCGTCGGGCGGGACGGGGGACGGAGGAGTACTTCCTCGCGGGCCGCTCCATGCCTTGGTGGTTGATCGGCACGTCCATGGTGGCCACGACCTTCTCGGCCGACACGCCCAACCTGGTGACCGATCTCGTGCGCACCGGCGGCGTCAGCCAGAACTGGGTTTGGTGGGCATTCGTCATCACCGGAATGTGCACGGTGTTCTTCTATGCCAAGCTCTGGCGGCGCTCGGGAGTACTCACGGACATCGGATTCTACGAGCTGCGGTACTCCGGGCGGTCCGCAGCCTTTCTGAGAGGGTTCCGCGCGGTCTATCTCGGCGTGTTCTTCAACGTGATGATCATGGCTACCGTGACCTTGGCGGCCATCAAGATCGGTGGGGTTCTGCTGGGCGTCGGCCCGTATACGGTGGTTCTTGTCGCCGGCACAGCCACCGTGCTCTATTCCGCCACTTCGGGTCTCTGGGGCGTCCTGGTCACGGACCTGCTCCTTTTCAGTGTCTCGATGATCGGTTCCGTAGCTGCCGCGATCTACGCCCTCCGGCTCCCCGAGGTGGGAGGGTTATCGGGACTGATGGCCCACGCCAACGTCACGGACAAGCTCTCATTTCTGCCTGACTTCTCGGATCCGACGACGGCGGCCGCCGTCTTCATCGTACCGATCGCCGTGCAGTGGTGGAGCACCTGGTACCCGGGAGCCGAGCCCGGCGGTGGTGGATACGTAGCCCAGCGTATGCTGGCGGCGAAGGACGAGAAGAACGCAATGCAGGCCACGCTCTGGTTCAGTGTGGCGCACTACGCGATTCGCCCCTGGCCATGGATCTTGGTCGGCCTGGCATCGCTAATCGTGTATCCGACTCTGGGTGACCTCACCGCCGCGTTTCCGAATGTCGATCCCTCCATCATCGGGAACGACCTGGCCTATCCAGCCATGCTCGTGTTCCTCCCAGCAGGCCTGCTCGGCCTGGTCGTGGCCTCCCTCGCAGCCGCATACATGTCGACGATCAGCACGCACCTGAATTGGGGGGCTTCCTACGTCGTGGACGATGTATACCGCCGCTTCGTGGCGCCGGATCGGGAGGAAAGAGACTACGTGAAGGTGGCCCGGGTCTCGACGGTCGCGCTCATCGTACTTTCCTCCTTCGTCGGCCTTCAGTTGGAAACGGCGATGCAGGCGTTTCAGATCCTCCTTCAGATCGGTGCGGGAACGGGGTTGGTGTTTTTGCTTCGCTGGTTCTGGTGGCGCATCAACACGTGGAGCGAGATCTCGGCGATGGTGATCTCGTTCTTGGTCGCCGTGTATTTCGGGTTCTTGCACACGCCGCTCGGTTTCACGAAGTGGGATCCATCGGCGGAGCTCGTGGTGGGTGTCGCCGTGACGACCGTGGGTTGGCTCGTGGTCACGTTCCTCACACCCCCGGTGGACACCGAAACGCTGAAGGACTTCCACACCAGGATCCAGCCGCTCGGAAAGGGATGGGAGGCGGTTGTGCCCCGCAAGCGCGGGCCGGCACAGGACGGCGACGTGGACACCGGCCAGGGCGGCGAGCTTGCTGCGGGCCTGCTCTCTTGGTTTCTGGGTTGCGTGATGGTGTACGCCGCACTCTTTGGCACGGGTTTCCTGCTGTACGGAAATATGGTGTGGGGACTTGCCGGGCTGATCTTGGCCGCCGTGGCGGGGTGGGGCGTGCTGAAACTGCTGCCCAGGGTCGGCTTCCTGACCTAGGGGGTGATCGCAAGGAGGGGCCGGGCGTACCCCGCTTGGGGCGGCGCCTGGTGAGTCGCCCTGGTGTTGCACGCCGTATTATGATTCATCGCGCGGCACGTGAACCAAGGCCAAAGAACGAACGGCGACGAGTCAACACGAGGTTCTATGGGTAACGATCCATTTGGTGCACTCTCCAAACTCGACCTGATGGAGGGCTCCACGTCGTTTTACAGCCTTTCGACCCTCGAGGCATCCGGCGTAGCCGACTTGGACCGCCTGCCGTTTTCGATACGTATCCTCCTAGAGAACGCCCTCCGGCATTCGGGTGGACCGTACGTGGAGGAAGATCACGTGCAGGCCATAGCCGCGTGGAGCCCCACCAACGCGGGGGCGGACGTCCCGTTCATGCCATCGCGCGTCGTTCTTCAGGACTTCACCGGCGTTCCTGCGGTCGTCGATCTGGCCGCCATGCGGGATGGGCTCAAAGCGCTGGGCGGTGATCCCAACCGGATCAATCCAGTGGTGCCAGCCGACCTGGTCATCGATCATTCTGTGCAGGTCGATTTTTTCGGCACTCCCGAGGCGTACCGGCAGAACGTGGAACGTGAGTTCGAGCGAAATAGGGAGCGCTATGCCCTTCTGCGTTGGGCGCAGCACGCGTTCGAGGACTTCCGGGTAGTTCCCCCGGGCACGGGCATCGTCCATCAAGTCAACCTCGAGTACTTGGCCTCTGTGATACATCGCAGGACGGAAAACGGCATGTCCGTCGCCTACCCCGATACGTTGGTGGGCACGGATTCCCACACCACCATGATCAACGGCCTCGGAGTGGTGGGGTGGGGTGTAGGAGGGATCGAGGCCGAAGCGGTTCTCACCGGTCAGCCCTACTACATGCTCCTCCCCGAGGTGGTCGGTGTGAAGTTCACCGGAGAGCTGGGAGAGGGAGCCACAGCCACTGACTTGGTCCTTCATATAGTGCAGATGCTGCGCGCCCACGGAGTGGTCGGCCGGTTCGTCGAATACTTCGGACCTGGGCTATCGAATCTGACGCTGCCGGATCGAGCCACGCTGGCCAACATGTCTCCTGAGTATGGCGCGACCATCGGTTTCTTCCCCGTGGACGACGAGACTCTGGCCTACTTGAGCGGTTCGGGCCGAAGCGCCGAGGTCGTAGAGCGCGTCGAAAGGATCAGCAAGGAACAGCGCCTTTTCCGTACCGACGAGACCCCGGACCCCGAGTTCACCGAGATCCTCCACATGGATTTGGGCACGGTCGAGCCGAGTTTGGCGGGACCCAAACGGCCTCAGGATCGGATCGCTATGGGGGACCTTCCGCAAGCGTTCTCGAGAGACCTTCCGGCTTTGGCGCCCTCCGGATTCTTAGTAAACGGCGACGGCTCACGTACCGTGCAAGTGGACCTCGACGGGGAGACGTGTGAGCTCGGAGACGGAAGTATCGTAATCGCGGCAATCACGAGCTGCACGAACACATCGAACCCGTCGGTCATGGTGGGTGCGGGACTACTGGCCAAGAAGGCCGTGGAACTCGGGCTCCAGGTCAAGCCGTGGGTCAAATCGAGCATGGCGCCGGGCTCAAAGGTCGTCACCGACTACCTGGAGGCATCCGGCCTCATGGAGTATCTCGATCAACTCCGATTCGGAGTGGTCGGGTACGGGTGTACGACCTGCATCGGGAATTCGGGTCCCCTCGCTGAGCCAGTCAGTGAGGCCATTCGAGACCAGGGTCTCGTGGTCGCGGCCGTGCTCTCGGGAAATCGGAATTTCGAGGCACGTATCCACCCTGAAATCCGCGCCAACTATCTCGCGTCTCCCATACTCGTGGTGGCGTACGCCCTGGCGGGTCGAGTGGACATCGACTGGGAAACCGAGCCACTGGGCCAGGGTGTCGACGGGCCGGTCTACCTTCGGGACATCTGGCCCGGCTCGGACGTGATCCGGGAGACCGTCCAGCAAGCCCTAGTACCCGAAATGTATGAGCGGCGCTACGCCGAAGTCTTCGAGGGAAACGACTTGTGGCAGGCCCTTCCCCTCCCCTCGGACGACGACAACCTGTACGACTGGGAGGAGGACTCCACATACATCCGTAATCCTCCGTTCTTCCAGTCGATGTCCCAGGGCATCGGGGAGCTCGAAGACATCGAGGGTGCCCGTGTCCTTGGCATGTTCGGGCAAACCACGACCACGGACCACATCTCACCGGCGGGCGCCATCCCGAAGGACGAACCCGCGGGGGTGTACCTTCAGGAGCGAGGCGTGAAACCGTGGCAGTTCAACACCTTCGGATCCAGGCGCGGCAATCACGAGGTGATGATTCGGGGCACGTTTGGCAACGTGCGCATCCGCAACCTGATGCTCGACGACCGGGAGGGGGGCTACACGGTCCACGTGCCGAGTGGAGACGAGTTGAGCATCTACGATGCCGCCATGCGGTACGAGTCTGAGGGAACACCCCTGATCGTTCTCGCCGGCCGGGAGTACGGGACCGGTAGCTCGCGGGATTGGGCCGCAAAGGGGACCCTATTGCTTGGGGTCAAAGCCGTGATCGCGGAGAGCTACGAACGCATCCACCGGAGCAACCTGGTAGGCATGGGTGTGCTGCCCCTTCAGTTCGAAGAAGGCGACACGCCCCAATCGCTGGGTCTGACCGGACGCGAGACGTTCGACATCCTGGGCATATCGGAGGCACTGGCGCCTCACGCCCGCCTGACCGTCGTTGCACGTACCGATGACGGACATGAGACCAGTTTTTCGACCGTCGCTCGCCTCGATTCAGCGGTGGACGTCGAGTACTACCGAAACGGCGGCATCCTGCACACGGTACTTCGGAGGATCGCCTCCGGCGAGATGTAAGACGGGGGAGGGGCTAGAACTGAGGCTTCCAGCCCGGGTCTCGTAGTACCACCGGAGGACTCAGCACCTCGGCCAGAATGATGGCCTCCCGGAGGGAGTTCTTGGCACCACCCTTGACCCCCGAGAGCAGATCCCTCCGTTTCTGAGCGCGGCGAAGCTCTTTCTGCGGCCTGCCCGCCAATTCAGGGGAATGGAGCACAAACTCGTGTGGCCGCTTGGCGGGGACGGGACGGGACGGGACGGCGACCTCGGTATGCTTCTCGTGGAGGATCGCGTCGGCATCGACGGTGGCCGGACCACGAACGGGGTCTGCCTCACGCCCCGGCACCTCCCCGCGGGCCAAGGTGGCGATCTCTTCCCAGACATCCTTCAGCGCCACCGACTCAGGCGACTCGGCCGCCTCACCCAGATCGTCTTCCGCCCCCTGGAGCCGGTTCCGCTCAAGGAGACTCTCTGGGAGATGCTCTGAACTCTGCGCTTGTTTCCGCCGCTTCCGGGCGGCCCCGTCCATCATCGTAACGATGACGAAAAAGGCGATGACCAGAAACTGGATCAGCCCGTCATCCATGAGCGTCTTCCTCAATCATCCGCATTCAGGCCAGCGGCTCCGTATCCGCTTCATCACCGCTTGCGATGGCCTGCCGCATGGACGTATCGGATTGGATGTTGTTGTACCGGACGTAGTCCATGACACCCATATGACCCTGCCGAAACGCTTCGGCCAGTGCGGCCGGAACCTCTGCCTCGGCCTTCACGAGGTCGGCCCTCATCTCTTCGACCTTCGCCTTCATCTCCTGCTCCTTGGCGACCGCCATCGCGCGACGCTCCTCGGCCCGGGCCTGGGCCACCTGCTTATCGGCGTCGGCCTGATGTGTCTGGAGGTCGGCGCCGATGTTCTTCCCTACGTCGACGTCGGCGATGTCGATCGAGAGGATCTCGAAGGCGGTACCGGAGTCGAGGCCTCTGGCGAGGACGGTTTTCGAGATCGCGTCCGGGTTTTCGAGCACTTCCTTGTGTGAGTTCGCCGAGCCAATGGAGGAGACGATGCCCTCCCCGACCCGGGCCAGAATGGTGTCCTCGCCGGCGCCACCCACCAGGCGATTGATGTTCGCTCGCACGGTCACGCGCGCCTGCGCGATGAGTTGGATGCCGTCCTTCGCCATGGCGGCCACCTTAGGCGTGTTGATCACCTTCGGGTTCACCGAAACCTGCACCGCCTCGAACACGTCGCGGCCCGCAAGGTCGATGGCCGCGGCCTGCTGAAAGCTCATCTCGATGCTCGCCTTGTCGGCACTGATGAGCGCGCGAACCACGCGCTCCACCTGCCCACCGGCAAGATAATGCGCCTCGAGGTCGTTCACCTTCAACGGGATGCCCGCTTTGGTCGCCCAGATCAGGGGCCGAACCACCGCTGGTGGGCTCACCTTACGAAGTCGCATACCAACCAGGTTTCCCATCCCCACACGGGCGTCGGCAGATAGCGCTTCGACCCACAAACGTACCGGAACCGCCCACGCGATCACCGAGATAAAAAAGATGGCAAATAAAATCAGGAACAGAGGGACAATGTCGGTCGATTGCATCGAGTGGTCCTTTTCGCTGAGCCGGTTGAGCCAACGGACGGAATCTCCGAAGGATCAGTCCGGCGGAGGTTATACGTCCGCTACTTCAGGCGGTGCTTGGTCAGATGGCTCTTGTTCAGATGATNCCTGGGTCTCTTTGCCGGGGTGCGGCGACGTGGCGNGTTCGGGGTCCTCGCCCTTGTTANGGATGGGCCGAACCACTCGACGGTATCCCTCTGCACTCACGACGNGGACAGGCGTGCCCTCCTNNATCCACTCCGACTGAGACACGATATCGACGCGCTCNTCATCGAAGATTCCCACACCTGAGGGCCGAAGATCGNTGGCGGCGACACCCTCAGCGCCGACGAGGTCGGTCCTCCGCTCAGAGGACTCGTACCCGATGGCCCGGTCGGTCCGCGNGCCGAGAAAGATCCCGGACTGGAACAGCCGANTACTCTTGGGCAGATGCCGCAGAAGGGCCCATCCCGAGACCAACAAAATCACAAATGTCGCACTGAGCACGNTNCCAGCCTGGCTGAAATCGGCCGCCGTGGGAAGACTGCCGAGCTGACTCATGTATATGCCGCCGGCGATTCCGGCGATGCCTAAAACGCCGAAGAGACCGAAACCGGGGATCAGAAGCACTTCGGCGGCGACGAACAAGGCCCCGGCCCCAACAAGAAGGAGATCCTCCCAGCCGGCCAGCCCGAGGATCAAGTGTGAGCCGAAAAACAGGGACAGAGAAAGTGCGCCGGCCAGCCCCGCAAGCCCGAAGGTGGCCGTTTTGACTTCGACGACGATCCCCAGGAACCCGAGCGACAACAGAAACGGGGCTACCACGGGGTTCGAGAAAAATCGGACGAACCGTTCAGNCCAGTTCACACCGAAGTCGGTGACCTCGGCGCCGGCGACCNNNAGNTCNNCGAGTAAAGTNGCGAAATCCTCNGTCTCGGTCGCATATCCGATGCGCACCGCCTCGTCCGTGGTCAACGTAAGGAGTCGCCCTGCGTCCACCACGCCCGGAACGGCCAGCGACTCGTCCACCATCGCCTCGGCGATCGCCGGATCCAGCCCACGGGCCTCTGCGAGTGCACGCATTTCACTTCGCATCGCGGAGACGATCTTCTCGGGAGCCTTCGTACCGGCACCATCGACCGGTGTTACCGCGCCNACGACCNACCCAGNCCGCATGTATATGCCTTGTGTTGCTAGAGCGATCAAAGCACCCGCCGAAAACGCTCGGCGGTTCACGAAGGCATAAACAGGGACACCCGAATCGGAAATGGCGTCGGCGATGCGCTCCGCCGAATCGACACGTCCACCGGGCGTGTCGATATCGAGGACGACGACGCTTACTCCGGCGCCCTCAGCCTCACGGATGGCACGCTCGATAAACGGGGCGAGCCCCATGTCAACCGTTCCAGTCACAGNGACCCTGAACACCAACGGGGCGTCCTGCGCATGGNCACCCGACGGCCAGCCCACGAGTCCCGCGACCAGTACGGCGGCGGTCAAATAAGTNCGTTGCATGGCATTCCCCTCCTGGGGTCGCTCATCGTATCGAACGCTNACCAAGGTACGAGCCGGAACCCGGTTCTACAAAGTAAGCCTGTCTCCCCCCGGGTCGCCCCNGAAGCCCACGCCGTGGTATGCACCGCGCAATCCCGCGACTAGAAAGGGTACGATTGGGCGNCTACAATCCTTCTCACACCGGTATCCAGAACCTCTCCGATCACCCTCCNGGGAGGTTGGTTGCCCCTCGGCCGAAGTCGGAATAGCTTGCTTTCCGANCAGTCGTGCGAAACGGTTGAAGTTGNGACGAGGCGCTCGGCAAGNACCCGATTCTGGTGCAGGACTCACCGGGTTTCACTTCATCTCNGTTAGGACTCGTTCTTTGCTTGNAGGCCATCCGCACGGTCGAAGCCGGTGTCACTGGCCCGGAAGAGATCGACAACGCGATGGCCCTCGTGTACGGTCATCCAGTGGGGCCNCTGAGGCTCGCGGATCTGGTCGGATTGGATGTCCAAATGGACGCCTCCACTTATCTTCACGAAGCATTGGTAACAGAGGTGTTCCGTCCACCCGAACTTCTCGAGCGTATGGTTCAGGAAGGCAANCTCAAAAAAANNNCCGGAGNAGGTTTTTTCTCGNGGGNCGAGGATGGTGGGTCGGATGAGTGCTNACCCCCTGCCGGACTCGACCGCGGGGGCCCAGGCACGACTCGAGGAACTNAGAGAACGTATCATCGCCGTCGACGATGAGATCATTCAGTTGATCGGGGAACGCCAAGACCTGGTCCTTGAAATCGGCCGCATCAAGGAATCGCTTGGGCTTCCGATCCTCGATCCAACCCGTGAGGCCCGAGTCGTGCGGCGCGTTGCGGAGCGATCGAGGGCGTTNGGTGTGGATGAAGAACTCACCCGGGACGTGATCTGGCGCATCATCTCCTCCGCGCGCCAAACACAGAGCCAGCGCAGCTCCTCTGAGCCACCGCCCAAGCCTACCGAGCCCTCCCCCGAGCCGTAGGCCGGGAAGCGCCGTCCTTCCTTCAACAGCCCTCCCTTAATCGTCCGCCAAACGACTCCGGCTCTCGGTTGTGGCCAGGGCGGCCATTGCTTGATAGGCGCTCCCAACGGGGATCCGCAACGGATACACGCTACCCGGCGGTGTCATGTCGCGGATTAACTGCGGGTTGAGTTCTCGCATGCGATCGTCGGGCAGCCCCATGGCCTCGCCTATGTCTGCCAACGATGTCGCGCCGGGGGCCCACACCAGATCGTACTCGTACGGATCAGCCAGAGTCACATCCAGATCGAATTGATCAGCGTAACGCGCCAGGTACCTGGCGGCGAGCAATTTGGGCACATATTGGGCGGTCTCCTTGGGAAGATGATCGACGATCTCCCAATAGAGATCCTCATCCCCCTGCCCATCGAGGTTCTCGTCGGCGGCGGCGTGATGAAAGATCCCGTTTGCGGCCCGCCCGACCGACCGCCGCGAGAGAGCAAGGGTCACGCGCGTGGGACCGGCGTTGTATGCGGCCGCAGCGAGATACCACGAGCCGTACTGTTGGTAGAGTTCGCTGAGATACACGAGAGCAGCGTCCGTGGCCTTCACCGGGTCCCGTCGCTCGTCCACGTAGGCGTCGATGCGCAACCCCAACGCTCGCGCCGTGGGATCCATGAACTGCCACATTCCGGTCGCCAACACGGTCGAGCGGGCGTTCGTGAGGAATCCGGACTCGATCATGGCGAGGTAGACCAACTCCTCCGGCATTCCACGAGCGCGAAGCTTCTCGCGGATCATGTCCGAATAGAGCCCCGCTCGGGAGAGCGTCCGTTCGAACTCCAGCTTGGCCGTGGTGGAAAACCGCACCATCCAATGCTTGACACGCTCGTTGTCGATCGGAAGCTGTGCGTCCGCCAGCTCACGCCCCATGTCTGCCAGAGCCGAGGGAACCGCCGACGGAACGACCTGGTGCCGAGCCCATCTCGCCTCGACCTGCCCGGCGAACCGATGTACTTCGGTCCAATCGATCAACAGCGCACCGAGGGCGATGCTCAGCACCATGAGTTTCGAAACCCGCAGCATCGCTGATTGGCGTGCCCGCCCCCACCGCGTGTACCACCCGCTCGCGGACAAGCGGCGAGATGCCAATATCAATTTTTTTATCTGAAACATATCTATGCCTCTCCGTCGGCTCGGCACCCTACGTTAGAAGAGTGGGAAAAGATCCAGGTGAGGTGTCCTCTAAAGGGGGCAAAAATCGAAATGGAAAGGGCCCGTCCCGCAGCGTTTCGCTGCGTGGCGGGCCTCGGTGCACATGGGCTCGGAGTCAGTCCGGGGGGTAGACCGAGACGGCCCTTCGACGTCGATGATTTTCGAACTTCACCACTCCTTCCGAAGTGGCGAAAAGTGTGTCGTCGCCTCCGCGGCCCACATTGAACCCGGCGTGGAAGTGCGTACCCCGCTGGCGAACGATGATGCTACCCGCACTCACCCACTCGCCACCGTACCGCTTCACACCGAGCCGGTTGGGATTGCTATCCCGACCGTTTCGGCTCGATCCCACGCCTTTCTTATGTGCCATCAGATACTCCTCGGGAGCGTCGTAACGAAACCCAGATGCTAAAGCTTGATCTCAGCGATTCGGATTTCGGTGAATTTCTGACGATGTCCCTGTTTCCTTCGATAACCCTTACGCTTCTTACGCTTGAAGACGATGATCTTGCGATCCTTGCCATGACGAAGCACCTCGGCGTTGACGGAGGCACCGGCCACTGTGGGCAGGCCCACCGAAACCGCTGACCCGTCGGAAGCGATCAGTACCTGGTCGAAAGATACCGTCGTGCCTTCCTCCGCTTCCAGCGTGGGGACCCGAAGCTTGGAGCCCGGTTCCACCCGGAACTGTTTACCACCTGTGCGAAAGACCGCGTACATAAACCCTCGTCACTCTGCGAATCGACGTAATATGGCCAAAAAAATTGCGGAATGCCCTTGAAGGGTCAACCCCTCTCACCGGCTCGGTGGTCGTAGCGCCAGCGGTCATGCAGCCGCATACGTGGAAGTCACATCGGTCTGCGCGTTGCCGGAAAGGATGCGGAACTCGTCCTCCCGAAGCAGCGGATCGTCGCTCATGTCCAACTTCAGATTGGTCATCTGCCTCAAGTTCCGGATAAAGTCCGGCTCATTCTCCATGATCTGCAACGCGACCTCGGGATGCATCCGAATCAAAAGCTTCTTCTCGGCTCCCTTCACCGAAACACGCCGGATGCTCCGCTCGATCTGGCGGACGACCGTAGCCGGCGTATACACGCGGCCGGTCCCCTCACAGTGATCGCACGCATCGGTGAGAGTCTGGAACAGAGACGGCCGAACTCTCTGACGGGTCATCTCGATCAATCCCAGGCTGGAGATCTCGAAGGCCTTGGTGCGTGCGCGGTCCCGGGCCAGATGGGTACGGAGCTCGTTCAGGACCTTGTCACGGTTCCGCTGAGACTCCATGTCGATGAAGTCACACACGATGATGCCCCCCATGTCCCTCAAGCGGAGTTGACGCGCGATCTCCCGGGTGGCCTCCAGGTTGGTCTTCAGAATTGTGCTTTCGGGATCCTTCTTTCCTTTGTATCGGCCCGTGTTGACGTCGATCGACACCAGCGCCTCCGTAGGCTCGATCACGATGTGGCCGCCCGAATGGAGCATAGCTTTCTTCTGGAGCGTCGACTGAAATTCCTCTTCGACTCCATACTTGTCGAAGATTGACTCTGAGCCCGTGTAGAGCCGAACGCGTTCCTTGAGCTCGGGCGCGACGCTTTTCACGTACTGGAGGATCTCACTGTGGACCGCCTTGTTGTCCACAGTAATCCACTCGAAACGACTGCTGAACAGGTCCCGGATCACGCCACTGATGAGCTTCGCCTCACGGTGGAGGGGGCTTGGCGCTTTCATTCCCTCCCTTTTCTTCAGGATCTTGCGCCACTTGGAACTGAGACGTTTGAAATCCTTCTGAAAGGTTTCCTGGTTGAGTTCCTCACTCACCGTCCGCACGATGATGCCTCCCTGGTCCTTGGGAAGGACCCCCTTGGCAAGCTTGCGGAGGCGGGCACGCTCCTCGCGGTCCTCGATCTTGCGGCTCACACCTACCCGGGACGAACCAGGCATATAGACGAGAAATCGCCCAGGGAGTGAGATTTCAGCGGTCAGGCGAGGCCCCTTGGTACTGATGGGCTCCTTCGTGACCTGGACAATGATCGGCTGACCCTTCTTGATACTATCCTGAATCGGTGGGTACTTCCGGTCGCGCCTGCGCCGCCCACCCCCACCGCCATTTTCGTCGTCGTCGTCCCCCACCTCGAGGTCCGAGACATGAAGGAATCCAGCCTTGCTTGTACCGATATCGACGAACGCGGCTTGAATACCGGGCAAGACGGCTTCCACCGTGCCCAAGTAGATGTCTCCGAGCATTTTGCCTCGGTCGGCCCGGTCGAGCATCATCTCGACCAACTGCTCGTCTTCCATGAGCGCGACCCACGATTCGTGGGCCGTAGCACTCACGAGGATTTCTCTCCTCATTTTGCTTTTTCTCCCGGTCAGTCCCTCATGACCAATCCCGCCGGTGCGCTCAATCTGTCCCGCCACCGCCCCCCGTTCATTCCTCGGAGGAGCGACGTCGGCTTCAGACTGAGCCCGTAGTGGCAGGCCAGCGGCCCGAGTGGACTTCCCTGTTATTCCGGCGCCGTCAGGCCGAGCATCTCGCTGATGAGTTGCCGCCCAATGACCAGACGCTGGATTTCGTTAGTCCTCAGCGATCTCGCAGACGTTTGGCGCCAGCCAAGCCCATGATTCGTGAGGGGTCTTCCTTCCTTGATCTTTGTAAGACTTCTTGTGTTCAGTCTCAATTCGTAATGTGATTCGTGGTCAGTGTGGAGTATGGTTCGTGGTGTCGTGTCGGCGGTGTCGAAGGCACTTTTGCCAGTTTGAGCGAGAGAGCATACATGACTCTCTGCGGCAAAGCGTCCCCGATCGGCGTTCGAGTCTTTTTCTAAGCTAACTGTCGGCCTACTGATGATGAAGCACCTTGACCGATGAGGCTGTACCCATCCCACCCTCTCCACATACGTCACACCCGCGGCAGACCCTGGCTTCGTCACCGAAGAAACGCCCGCCTCCTGCACCGCTCTGTGGTAGCGTAGTCCCGGACTGCCCGCAGTCCTTCGGCCAAGAAGATCGCAGAGAGTCAGGTCCATGGCCGCCCGAGCGTGGTGGAACTCCTACTCGTCTATCTTCGCCTCCTGCTCGTCTATCGCCGGCTCGTTTCCATCGGAACCCGAAGTGCGGGCCGCAAGCGCTCGAAGTGCAAGCCCTCCCATCAACACGATCAACGCGGTCGTCACGAGCCAGGAGATCTCCAAGGAAATGCCCGCGAGTCCAAGGGCGCCGGCGAGCAAGAAGGCCCCAACCCTCCACTCGAGAAGGGCGCTATTCCCCCTCGATCGGTGAAACAGCGACAAGAGCACTTCAGACCTGCTCCGTGCGCGTGGAGAACCATTCGCGGATGTACCCAACAGCCTCCGTGGTCGGAGTCCCGGGACCGAACAGGCGCCCCACTCCCGCCTCCCTGAGCGCTTCCATGTCCGCCTCGGGAATGATTCCACCCCCCGTGAGCAACACATCACGGGCGCCCTCTTCCTCTAGTAACTCGCGGACCCTGGGAAACAGTGTCATGTGTGCCCCCGAGAGAACCGACAATGCCACGACGTCCACATCCTCCTGGATAGCTGCGTTGACAATCATCTCGGGCGTCTGGTGAAGCCCGGTATAGATCACCTCGAAACCGGCATCCCGGAAAGACGCCGCGATGACCTTGGCGCCGCGATCATGGCCATCCAAACCAGGCTTGGCCACGAGGACACGGATCTTCCGTTCCTCCGACGACATTCACATCTCCTTCTGAAGGCTTCTGAAGCCTGTTGAAGAAAGTGGGGCGAGCAGAAAGCTACTAATCTAAGAGGGCGACCGGAAAGGTCACCCTCCCGCCGGGGGTGGGGTAGCTTGCTTACCTCGATCACGCCACGCGATGTTGTTGGGTCGGATTGCCCCAACGTAATGGAGGAACCGACAGTCGACTGCTCACGAGGAGAAAGTCGACCGCTCATGAGGAGAATCGAATGAATTCGTCTCGTTTGCTCGTCCTTTCGCTCGCCGCCGTGCTCGTAGCCTGGCTCGGCCCAGACGGCCTGAAGGCTCAGGATTTTCCCACGGACGACCCGATCATCCGGGCGATCTGGGCGCAGGGCATGGAAGAAGGCTCACAGGTCGAGCCGCTCGCACAGGCGCTGATGGACTCCATCGGCCCTCGCCTCTCTGGGAGCCCCGGTCAGCGCGCTGCGATCGACTGGGCCGTGTCGATGTATGAGAGCTGGGACGTCTCGGTCCAAGCAGAAGAATACGGTACATGGCGAGGCTGGGACCGCGGGCACACACATATNGATCTCGTGGCCCCACGCAAGCGTACGCTCAATGGGACGATGCTGGCCTGGAGCCCGGGTACCGACGGACCGGTAGAGGGCGAAGTGGTCGCGATGCCGTCGTTCAACAGCCCGGCCGATCTAGAAGCTTGGTTGCCCAACGTGGCTGGGAAATTCGTGGCGCTCTCATTCGCCGAGCCAACCTGCCGTGCACCCGAAAGCTGGGCCTCCCTGGCCACTCCGGAATCTCAGAGGCGCATGCAGGANCTCCAACAACAGGTTCAGGGTGAGTGGAGCGCCGGCATCCAAAGGGCCGGAGGCACCGGGCGGATTGCCCAGGGGATCGAGGGCTCCGGAGCNGCAGGAATCCTGACCGCCCGGTGGTCGGCCGGATGGGGCGCCAACAAGATCTTTTCTTCTCTCACGAACCAGATTCCTTCCATCCACTTGAGTTGTGAAGATTACGGGCTCGTCCATCGGTTGGCGTCGAACGATCAAAGCCCCGTACTCCGACTGGACGCGGAGGCGGAATTCATGGGTGAGGTTCCTGTCTTCAACGTGGTCGGCGAAATCCGCGGTACCGAGTTGCCTGATGAGTACGTTCTNCTAAACGCACATTTCGACTCCTGGGACGGAGCCTCGGGCGCAACGGACAACGGAACGGGCACGATCATGATGATGGAGGCCATGCGCATCCTGAAGGAGGTTTTGCCACAGCCACAGCGAACCATTCTGGTGGCGCACTGGGGAGGCGAAGAACAAGGAACCAACGGCTCTCTGGCGTTCGGNGAAGATCATCCCGAAGTGATCGACGGCCTCCANGCCGGGTTCAACCAGGATAACGGCACCTGGCGAGTGCAGTTNTTTAAAATGCAGGACTTCCCCGGAGCTGCGGAGAACTTCAACCGATGGATCGCTGAACTCCCACGAGATCTCACGGGGCACATGGAAACGGACCTGGAGGTGGTGCCCGAGAGCGGAAGCAGCGATGAAGCGTCGTTNATCTGCAGAGACGCGCCGGGGTTCCGGCTCCTATCGCATTATCCGGACTACCGGCAGTACACATGGCATACGGACCTCGACACCTACGACAAGATCGTCTTCGACGACTTGAGGAACAACGCCACCATAGTTGCGATGCTTGCGTATATGGCGTCTGAAGACCCGATCCGCGTCTCCAACGTTCGGCGANCCCCTCCTGCGGGCCGACAATGGCGTCCCTGTGGGACNTCCCAACGCANCTCAGGCAANTGATGGGAAGGCCCCCAGCCCGCTGGACAAACCGGCCTNACATCGGCGACATTAGGGNTAGGAGNGCNGGTGGCAGGCGGTCAGGGACCCNCGAACTCTCCAGGCTGGAGGAGCCAATCGATGGCGCGGATTCGTGTCACNCTCAAGTCGATCAAGATTCTTGATGACCTNGANCCGTTCTACAAGGAAACGGGAGAATTTCGGTTTCGCNCGCGAGTTTCGAGCGAAAGCGGTGAAGGGTTCGAGCATGAGACACGCTTCCCTGAAGAGGGACACTACTCACTCTCCGACAAACCTGGGTGGAATTACGTCANACTGAACAAGACCCTCTACGAGGGTGACGCGGACAATCACCTCGTGGTCGAGTTGTTTGGTGAAGAGATCGACTNGCTGAGTGCGAANGACGAGCTNGATCACTATAAGCGTGAGCACCGGGGTCCCCTGGACGACTGGGTGGGACTCTACGAACCCGCTGACGAGGGTTCGACGGACCCCGAAGCGATGAGCAACTGGCGGATCAGCTACTCCATCGAAAAGATCTAGAAAAAGACGGGTTCCTTATTAGCCTCTCGCCAGCAGCACCTTCAGAATCGAGGCCGAGACCGAATAGGGGGTGGCCATCCCCTGTTGAATGTCGTCNAGGCCGATGTCGAGCAGCCCGGCCGTCGCTTCACCCCCCCAAAGGATNCCGCGGAGCGAACGCTCCGTGACTTCGCGCACACGCACTGCCGCACGCCCTCGCTGCCGGATCTTCAACTGACCGGACTCGTCTAGATACTCCCGATGCTGGTCCACGGCCTCGAGCAACTCTGATACCCCTTCCCCCGTTTGGGCCACGGTCTTGAGCACGGGAACGTCCCAGTGCTCGAGGTCGTCCGGAGCGGGTTGCGAAGTGGCAGCGTCCTTTTCCCCCAGGCGCGAGAGATCAACGCCACGATGGGCTGCACCATCGCCCGAAGCGTTTCCGGCCCGAAGGTGCAGCGCGGCCTTCAGATCGTTGAAAACACGATCCGCGCCCGGCCGATCGGCCTTGTTCACGACGAAGATGTCGGCAATCTCCATGAGTCCCGCCTTCATGGCCTGGATTCCGTCTCCCGACTCAGGGACCAATACGACTAAAACCGTGTCGGCTGCCCCGGTAATTCCGAGCTCGGTCTGGCCTACTCCAACCGTCTCGATGAGGAGCCGTGGGAGCCCGAAGGCGTCCATTAGGTCGATGACCTCTTTGGAGGTCGCGGCCAGCCCCCCGAGCGATCCGCGGGTCGCCATGGAGCGGATGAATATGCCCCGATCGGTGGCCAGATCGTTCATGCGAATCCGGTCCCCGAGAAGTGCCCCCCCCGAGAAGGGGGAGGTTGGGTCCACCGCCACTACCCCGACTTCTTCCTCTTGCACACGGCACAGGTGGGCCAGCGCCGTGACCAAACTCGACTTCCCGCCGCCCGGAGGACCGGTCACCCCGACGCGCCTGGCGCGAGGGCCCGCGGCCAGCACGCGGTGGAGGAACCCCTGGAACCCCGGTCCCTCGTTCTCGATCAGGGAAATCGCACGAGCGAGGGCCGTCTTCTTCCCGGCTTGGAAGCTCTCGAGAAGTGGCCCGAGTGCTTCTGGGAGCGCGTCGGTCGGATCTACTTCGGTCATCGGCTCTTATCGTCGGCCACGCTCACCAGACCGAACCCGGCGAGCGTGGCGAAGCGGACTTTCCAGCACATGGGTCGGGATGAAAACACCAGTACGAACATGAGCACAGCGATCGCAAGACCACCCCCGAGCAGCCAGACATTTTCCACCGAAATAAGAATAATCGACGAGATGACCGCCGTAGCCATGGCGAGAATACTCAAGTTGATACGCCGAGCTTGATGAACGTCGGCCCCAGTTTGGCCACGCGGGCCACCAACTTCTCCGCCCGCCGCCCATGATGCCGCTCGGAACGGCGTGCTGGCCCCCCCACGGTGATCCATCTCTTCCGATCCCTCAGAAAGCCCACGACCAGAGGTGTGAGGCTCACGAGAACTCGGATTCCCCTGAGGTAGCGCCTCATGAAACTTCCGTCACAGGATGACCGTGGCCAAACCGAGGAGCAGGAGAAATCCCGTCAGGTCGGTCAGGGCCGTCAAGAACACGGTGGAAGCGACCGCAGGATCCTGGCCCATTCGATCGAGGAACGTAGGAATGAACGAGCCGGCGAACCCAGCCATCGCGATGTTCCCCCACATGGCCAGCAACACGACCGCGCCGAGCCGCGGGTCCGCCCCCATGGCCAGAGCGAGCATCGCCGCCGCCGCCGCCACGAGGACGCCGATAGCCCCTCCGTTCAACAACCCCACCAGGATTTCCTTGCCTACGACCCGGCCGCGAGCTTCCAGCGGCCCGGCCGACGTCGCGAGCCGCCGGACGGTCACTGCAAGCGCCTGCTGGCCCGCATTTCCTCCGAGTCCAGCCACCACGGGCATGACCACGGCAAGAAGCGTCGCTGCGGCAATCTCACTTCGAAACAACCACACCACGCAGGCGGCGAGGCTCGCCGTCATCGTGTTGAGTAGGAGCCAGGGAAGCCGGGCGCGGACCGCCTCGAACGAGCTACCGCGTAGTTCCTCCGCTTCCGACACACCGGAGAAGAGGAGAAGGTCTTCGGTGGTCTCCGCCTCGATAACGTCGATCACGTCGTCGAACGTGACGCGGCCCAACAAGACCCCGTCGTCCGAAACGACTGGGATGGATGCGAGGTTGTAGCGGGAGATCATGTGGCCAACCTGCTCCTGGTCGGAGTCTGGAAACACTGATGCGACCGTAGGTTGGACCAAATCACCGATTCGATCTTCTGTACCCGAAAGAATGAGGTCGTCCAGCGGGACGGTACCGAGCAGCTTGGTGTCCTCGTCGACGACGAACACGGTGTAGAAGTCTTCCACCTCCCTCCCCTTCACACGCACTGCTTCGATCGCCTCACCCGCCGTGACGTGGCCCAGCACCGACACGAGGGCTGTGGTCATGATCCTTCCGGCCGTATCCTCGTCGTATTGGAGAAGGTCACGGATGTCGCCTGCCTCATCCGTGGGTAATTCGGCCAGAATCCGATCCTGCGCCTCAGGCGCGAGCTCACCGACCAGTTCCGCGGCGTCGTCGTCCTGCAACTCGTGCAGGAGTTCCGCGCCCTCGGCGGGAGCCAAGGCGGTCAACAGTTCGGCCCGGGCCTCTCCTTCTTCCATCTCGGCGAGCGTTTCCGAGGCCAAGTCGGCCGGGAGCGCACGAACCAGCGCCAAGCGAAGTTCGTCGCTGAGCGATTCCACCACGTCCGCGATATCCGAGGGGTGGAGCTCCTCCAGAACCGCTTCCAGCGTAGGCACGTCGCCGGCGCCGATCAGCGCGGCCATGCGTTGCTGGAGATCCGGTAATTCGTTGGTATCGCTGGTGGTCATGCCCCGGAGAGTGGGGTCTTCAGATCGCTTCGTCCAGTAGCCTCTGGACCAAGCTCTCTTGGAGAACGAACATCTCGCTGGAGAAGCGAGCCTCCGTGTCGGGATGATCGTACCCAAGGACATGCAGGGTCCCGTGGATCGACAGGCGGGCCAACTCCTCTTCGACAGAGACGCCTGCCTCCACCGCCTGAATAGCCGCCTGCTCGTACCCGACGTAGACGTCTCCTAACACGGCTTCATCGCCCTCATGGAGGGCGAAAGAGATGACGTCGGTGGGGACGTCCTTACCCAAGTACGTACGATTCAACTCCCGGATGGAGTCATCGTCCAAGAGCGTCAGCGAGATCTCCCCCTCGCTAAGTCCCGCACTCTGGAAGACCAGCGAAACCGCTTGTTGCAGCCAAGCCTTCGACGCGCCGGCAAGGGACTCGCCGGAGACCTGTATTTCCACGAACTCCGTTCACCCTCCTAAGACAGGCGTTCGTCGTCGCCGAGTTCCATTTGCTCGCTAGCCCCGGCATCCCCGCTGACCGCTGCCTCCCCATCCGCCCCAGCCTCCCCATCCGAGGCCACTGACGAGACAGGCGCCGGGGCGATCGTTTTCCTCTCCGAAGCGGAGACCCTCTTAGAGGTTTCGTCCGGTGCGTCGGTCAAGTGCTTCGTGGTAGGATAGTCGATGCGGTGGTGATAAATGCCACTCAAGACCGTCACGAAGGTGTCCTTGAGTGCGCTGATCTCGCGCATCGTCAACGGCGCTTCGTCGAGTTGGCCGTCTTGCCGTTTACTCTCGATGATCCCGTCTATCAGATCGCGGACTCGCTCGGGTGTCGGCTCCTGAAGCACCCGTGTAGCTGACTCGATCGAATCCGCCACCATCGCAATGGCGGTCTCCTTCGACTGCGGTTTGGGTCCGGGATAACGGTAGTCCGCTTCGTCGACATTGTTCTCACGGAGGTTTTCTTTCGCCCGATGGTAGAAGTAGGCGATGAGTTGAGTCCCATGATGCTCAGAAATGAACCGCTGAACGACCTTGGGGAGCTTCGCCTCCTTCCCGAGCCGAAGCCCCTCGACGACGTGCTCGATCAGGATGGCCGCCGAGGCATCGGGCTTCAGCTTGTCGTGGGGATTCCTTCCCTCGTGCTGGTTTTCCACGAAGTAGTGGGGCTTGAGCACTTTTCCCACGTCGTGATAGTACAGGCCGACCCGGCAGAGCAAGCCGTGAGCCCCGATCCCGTTGGCGGCCAGCTCCGCGAGGTTGGCCACGTTGATCGTGTGTGCGTACGTACCCGGAGCTTCCAGAGAGAGGCGACGCAGAAGCGGTGCGGTCGGATTCGCCCATTCGAGGAGTGTCTGGTCAGTCGTAATCCCGGTGAACCACTCGAACACCGGCACAAGGCCCATCGCGAGGATCGCGCTCGCCGCCGCATTTCCGCCGGCCCACCCCATCGCTTTGGCGAATTCCACTGGGGACTGCTCTCCCAAGAGGCTCATCGCAAGGAGCGTCGCCGCATAAGCTCCCGTGATGATCGCAACAAACACCAACGCCTGGGCCCTGCGACGGACAACCCGAACGCAAATAGCCGCCGCAGCGCCACCGATCATCACCGGAAACAGAATGTCCAGCTCCGCGAACGGAGGCTGAGCCACCGTGAGGCCCGCCAGGACAAGCCCCATGACCAATGCGATTCTGGAGTCCCAGAGAACCGCCACCGCCAAAACGACAAACGCCACCGGCAGCAACTCGGGCGGCCAATCGTAGGATGCGATTACCCGAGCCACGACGAAATAGGTCACCACCAGAGCCGCCTGTAGGAGCAACCACCGCAGAGATCCGTAGATCATCGGCCGTAGGAAAAAGACAAGCGCCCCAAACACGGTCAGAAGCGACAAATTCAAGAGGAACTGTCCAAGGAGGAGCCCGAATTGAATGCCTGGCTCCTCAAGCCGATTCTGCGTACGCAGCTCCCTCTCGTACGCCCGCAAGCGCTCCAGATGCGTCTCAGTGAGGGGCTCGTTCGCCCGAACGACGGCCTCCTGCTGGACCACGTTTCCGATGGATTCGGAAACCGCCTGCCGGGCAGCCTCACGCTCGGACCCGGTGACGTCGGGGTCGAAAACGAGAGAATAAGTGGTGTGGTTGATCACGATCAGACGAAGCAGCTCGCTGAGTTCGGTGCTGGTACTGGGAAGCTCATGGTCGGCTACGATGCGCGCATTGAGCTCTCCTGCGGTCAGAACGTCCGCGCTCGGCATCGAGCGGCGGTCCTCCTGCCCCGGGTCTTGAATCCGGATGGTCGCTGCGTTGAGCTCGCTCTCATCCGTGGGGTCGACCACACCAATCTCCGCGTACTCCTGCACGCCGGAGACAGAGACCTCTCTCAGGCGCAGCCGGGTCGGCTCGTCCATGAGGAGAATCGCCTGCTGCGGACTGGCGGTAACAGACTCTACCTCCTCCAAATGCGCCCGTAGCATCTCCGAATCGCCCAACAACGCGGCATCCGACGCGGCCGAATCGAGTCGCTCGAAGAACCTACCGAGCTGGACGACCATGCTATCGCCGACCGCGGGCCTATAGTTGAACGTGGGGGGTATACCGCCCTCGGCGAGCGCCCTCTCGAGCGACAGATCCTCCTCCGACTTCAATATTATGAAATCCACCTCGGCAATGACCCCTTCGGATAGAACCTCCCCTACTTGATATTGGCCTAGTGTGGACGTTCCCATTGGGAGGAAAAGCGCGGTGATCGCCCCGGCCATTACAACCAGGAGCAGCAGACGTAAGCCGTGGTGCACGACGCCGTCCGGCCACACCGGACGCGCGTGATCCGGCTGCGACCCACTGGCAACGCCGTGTGTGGAGAGGCTGTCCCCGGTCACTCGACTTCCTCCGAGTCCGAACGGGCATACGCCCGAATGATGTCCTTTACAAGACGATGACGTATGACGTCCGTGTCGTCCAGATAAATGAATTCGATGCCCTCGACACCACGTAGAATCGCCTCCACTTGAAGCAGGCCCGAATCTGCCTTACGCGGCAGGTCGATCTGCGTCTTGTCTCCCGTGATCACCACCTGAGAGTTCAACCCGAGCCGTGTCAGAAACATCTTCATCTGCGCCTTGGTGGAGTTCTGTGCCTCATCCAGAATCACGAAGGCATCGGAGAGCGTCCGGCCACGCATATAGGCGAGCGGCGCGATCTCGATGGTCCGGTCTTCGAGCGCCCTACGCATCTGGTCGGAGAGCATCATGTCCTCCAGTGAATCATAGAGAGGCCTCAGGTAGGGATCGACCTTCTCCTGCATGTCTCCGGGGAGGAACCCAAGGCTTTCACCCGCCTCAACGGCCGGTCGTGCCAGGACAATGCGCCGCACCCGCTTCTTGTAGAGCGCGTCCACCGCAAGCGCGACCGCGAGATACGTCTTTCCGGTCCCGGCCGGGCCGATGCCGATGACGACGTCGTTGTCCTTGATCGCCTTCATATACTGGCGCTGACCCTCCGACTTGGGGCGAATCACTTTTCTGGACCCGGGCAGCGCGACCTGGACGTCGGTTTCGGGGAACACGGTGCCGTGAGGACCGTGCGTCGCCAGACCCTCGGCAAAACGAGCGATGTCGTTCCGGTCGAACGGTGTGCGCAGACGGCACAGCTCGATCAGATGCTGGGCCAAGGGAGCAGCCTTCTCCACCGCCGCCAACTCGCCGGATAAGATGAGACGGTCACCCCGAAGCACGAGCCGAATGTCATACAGACTCGCGACTTCCCGCATGTTGGTGTCGTTCGCTCCCGTCAGAAGCAGGGCATCGATGCCCTCAGCGTCGAGGCGGTGTTCTACCACCGTACTCTGGCCCGACGTCGTTCCTCTTGAGGTCACGTTTCGGCCTCGCTCGTTCGGGCGGCCTCACTGGCCTGGGATCCGCCCTCTTCCACGAAGCCCGCCTCGCTCACAGGCGACGTCAGGGACAGTCCCAACTCAGCAAGATCGTGAGCCCCCAGTACCGTCGGCGCACCCTCGTAGAGGGCGCGAGCAGCGGTCGTCTTGGGAAACGCGATGACTTCTCTCAGGCTCGCCGCGCCGACAAAGAGCGCGACTAGCCGATCCACGCCGAATGCCACGCCCCCGTGGGGCGGCGCGCCCGAGGAGAGGGCGTTCAGCAGAAACCCGAACTTCATGTCGATCTCGGCATCATCCAAGCCGAGCAAGCGAAGGATTCGACGCTGGAGCACCGTATCGTGGTTACGGATACTGCCCGACCCGAGTTCGACACCGTTGAACACCAGGTCGTACGCCAGTCCGCGCACGCCGAGTGGCTCCTGCTCGAGCCGGTCTTCGTCTTCAGGATGAGGCATGACGAACGGATGGTGGTTCGCCGTCAACGCGCCATCGGGCCCCTCCTCGAAGACGGGAAAGTCCACGACCCATAACCACGCGTGTTCGCGATCCGGGGAAAGTTCGAGCGCCTCGATCGCGGCCAGCCTCGCCGCATCAAGGGCCGGCGAGGTCATTGAGTCGCTCCCGGCTGCGGCCAAGGCGAGGTCGCCTGGCTTCATTCCCACCTCGTCATACGCCTCCTCGTCCATGAAACGGGCGAGAGAGCCCGACCCTCCATCGTCCGTACGCTTGGCCCAGAGCAATCCAGGCGCGCCGGTCGCCTTGGCCTGGCCTTCGATCGCCTCGATCTGCTTTCGGGAGAGCGCCGCCCCTCCCTCGAGCAGGAGTCCACGGACGCGCCCTCCCTCCGCGACCGCAGCCTCAAACACCGGCGCGTCGAGCCTTGCCAGCGCTTTTGTCCAGTCCTGGATCTCCACGCCGTAGCGAAGATCGGGTCGGTCGGTCCCATAACGCTCCAGCGCCTCGGCATGCGTCATCCGTGTGAAGGGTGCATGAGCCTCAATTCGCGGCGCCTCCACCGCGAGGGCAACCATGAGTCCCTCCATCCACCCGAGAATATCGTCGGGATCCACAAAGGAAGCCTCGACGTCGATCTGAGTGAACTCGGGCTGCCGGTCCGCCCTCAAGTCCTCGTCCCGGAAGCACCGCGCGATCTGAAAATAGCGATCGAAGCCCGCTACCATGCAGAGCTGTTTATAGATCTGCGGACTCTGCGGGAGAGCGTAGAACTCTCCGTGATGCACACGGCTAGGCACCAGATAGTCACGGGCACCCTCGGGGGTGGGCTTGGTCAGAATCGGAGTCTCGACTTCGATGAACCCCAACCTGTCCAAGTAATTTCGGCAGGCGAGAATGAGCCGGTGCCGGAGTTGGAGGTTCTCCTGGAGCTCGGTGCGACGGAGATCCAGCACACGATGCTTCAGCCGGAGTTCCTCCGACGGCAATTCGTCTTCGGGTCCACGGTAAACAGGGATGGCCGGGGTGTCGACATCGGTCAAGCGACGCAGAACCGACGCGCGGACCTCGATTTCGCCCGTAGGGATGTCCGGGTTTTGGTTCTCGCTGGGCCGAACCACGACGGATCCAACCACGGCCACGACATCCTCAGCCCCCAACTGATGGGCGAGAGCCAACGATGCCGCATCCGTCCAATCGGGGCCAAGCGAAACCTGGACCAGCCCGCTTCGGTCGCGAAGATCGAGGAAGACCAACCCACCCAGATCTCTTCGGCGGTGAACCCAGCCAGCCAACTCTACCTCGGCCCCCTCGTCAGCGGAGCGTATGCCCCCCAGCATTCGAGAGCGAAATGCGGTCCGTTCGATATCGATCTGGTTCATTAGAAGGCTATTGAGGAAGTACAGTGGGCCGCGTTGCGGATGCCACGGGCCCAGCTCCTAGGCGGAGCGACGCGCCATAGCATTCGCTACGGCTAGGAGTTCCAACAACGGAGATGGGGTCGTGCCACCGCAACCCTTCAACTTGTAAGGTCATTCCCTTCCTGTCC
>PCCM01000085.1 GCA_002731735.1 Gemmatimonadota bacterium
GATTTGTCTCGCGGACCGGGAGGGTCCTCGGGAGGAGCAGCCGCAGCGGTAGCGATGGGGTTCACCTCCTTTGAGATCGGTACAGATATCGGCGGATCGGTCAGATTTCCGGCAGCGTTCAACGGCGTCTGGGGACACAAACCTAGTTTCGGTCTTCTCCCCACCAATGGGTACCTCGACTACGCCCAAGGAGGCCTTAACGAAGCCGATATCAACGTTTTCGGGCCCTTGACCAGAAGTTCGCATGATCTTGAACTCCTCTTGGACATAATGAAACGGAACTCACCCCCTTGGGTTGCTCAACTGGGAAACGCACCCACAAATATCGGTGACTTGCGTGTTGCCGCGTGGCTTGATGATGACTTCTGTCCAATTGACAACGAAGTGCTTCAACATCTCGAAACGGTGGTGCACGAACTAGAGAAAGATGGGGTACCTGTTGATAGGACGGCGAGACCTGACATAGACCCAGATGAAGCAGCGATGTTGGGTCTTTGGTTGGTTCAAAGGGCAACTTCACAAAGCAGCGAAAGCGACGGGCCAGGTCACCGCATTTGGCTTGATAACCATGTCAAACGAGAACAAATTCGTTTGAAATGGGCTGAGTTCTTCAACAGCTACGACGCTGTAATCATGCCGGTTTGTTTCGTGCCGCCTTTCGAGCATCAGCAAGAAGGCGACTTCATGAGTCGGACTTTGCTCTGTAATGAAGAACAACGCAGCTACCTCGACGTTGTCAAGTGGACGGCCATGGTCGGGATGGCCTACTTGCCTTCTACGGTGCCTCCTACAGGGTTAGGAGCTTCAGGGCTACCAATCGGCTGTCAAGTCGTCGGTCCGTACGGCAGTGATCGAACAACCATCGCAGTCGCATCTCACATAGGAAAACTCATGGGCGGATACCAACCTCCGCCTCGCGCTCAATGATGGCCCGAACGTCGCTCAACACCTCATCGAGGTGAGGCACCGGTGAAATAACGGCGGGACCACCCGCACGAAGAAACGCGAGTTCCACCCGGACCACTGGTTGGTTGGTTGCCTCGCCTAAAGCAAGTGCATAGGCAGCGGCCTGAAGTTGGTAGCTGCCTAACTTTTCGGCAGCCTCAGTTGGGTCAAATTGATCGGTTTTGTAATCGACTATGACCAAACCATCTTTAGTCTCGAAAACCAAATCAACGTAGCCTTCAAGAACTGTGCCGTGGATGGTTGAGGCAACATAAATTTCTCGCCAATGGCGCTCTTGCGCTGCTTCGCGAACCAGTGCACTCGATAATGCCGACTCAACAAGAGCGACAACGGTTTCAGTCCGTTCAGGTATTCCCTCAACTTCGGCTTGGACGGAGGACAAGGGCAACAAACGTTCACCTGAGACTAAGTCGATTCTTTGCAGCACCGCGTGTACCGCGCGACCAACCGCCGTCCCGTATCGGCCGCGATTCCATGGTGCTGCGTCAATATATTCTGCGTCTTTCTCAAGTCCAGGGTTGGTCGCATCATCGGAGCCCCCTGATTTTGCGATAGCGGTCGCGCTCAGCGAAACTCGCTGAGCGCTGCGAGTAACGGCACGTTGATGGACCTGCGCCCACTCTGAGCGGCCCAGTCTCGGCGGATACGACACGTTCTGGTGTTCCTTGACCCAACCCTGAACAATTGTTGGTGGCGTTGACTCACTCTGTGGTGCCATTTCGTGACCGGACGCGAGGATGTCAGCACCGTGGAGCTTCCCGACTTCCGTCGTTGATGACGCAAGTTCCGTCCGGTGCAATGACACAACTAAATGGTCGCGAGCTCGCGTGCAAGCGACATATAGGGTTCGAACCAATTCGTCGTGCCGAAAAGCGCTTTCGGTGTCGTGCCATTGAGCAAAATCGGTATTTTCAGTGCCTTGTCGATAACGAACGGTCGGAGCGCCAACGCCCTGGACATACCCCACTGAGATACCTCGACTTGACGTTGACCCTTTGGCCAGACCGGCCACCATACAGATAGGAAACTCAAGTCCTTTAGCTCCGTGGATTGTCATGATGCGTATTGAGTCGTCGTCGTTTTCAGGCAAGATCGCTTCGATCGGCCGAGCATTGTCTGCTGACTGCTGCGCGACCCAAAGAAGAAACCGTTGCAGAGTTCCGCCGGCCTCATCGGACCACGCGCGAGCTTGATCTAGGACATGCCGTATCCGTCGGAGTGACTCGCGCGGATTTCGTCGAGCAGTGCACTGTTCATACATCTGCCTATCACGAATGATTCTTCTCAGAATTTGCGATGGAGTCAGCGAGGTTCGCTGAGAATGCAGCATGGAAAGATGGGCTAAGCCGCGTGCGACTGGATCCCCGTTCGCGCTGCGGTGATGATGTTCTTCGCCATCGACGACGTTCCAGTTCCACGCATCGTCATGGGACAGCTTGAAGCGGTAAAGATCGTCGTCCCCGCACCCATAGATCGAAGATCGCAGAACAGATACGGTGGCTAACTCGTCAGTGGGGTCGTCAACAGCACGAAGGCACATGATTAGATCTCGAACTTCTCGACTACGCCAGACATTGGTGGTTGAAGCAATGCGGTAGGGAATGCCGAGGTTCTCGAATGCGTCCTCTAGAGCTGGCATAGAAGGTCTCCCAGGTACCAAGACAGCGATATCTGAAAATTTCGCCGGTTGCCAGCTCCCTTCTTCTCCCACGGACCACCCTTGTTGACGGCATCGAATAATGGTCTGAGCGATCTCTTGGGCTTCAACCCGTCGGATCTCGTCCATGTTGAACCCGTCGGGGGTTTTCTTGCTGCGTTTCGGATGAGGACGACTTCCCAGAACCATCACACTGGCACCAACAGGGGGAGCCTCCCTATTGGCGACTAAGGGCTCATAGTTGGGTTGGCTGCCCGGTCGATACTGGATGAGATTTCCGAATACTTCATTTATCCAGGCAATGATCTGTGGGCCGCTTCGAAAGTTGGTTAACAGTCGAATTTCTCTTGATTGATGATGCTGCTGAGCCTGCATGTACAGGCTGATGTCCGCTCTCCGGAAGCGATATATGGATTGCTTGGGGTCACCCACGAAAAACAGATGCCCGGGCCTAGTCGCCATGTCCTCCCAGGATTCTTGAGGAGGGTCATCGGGGGAAGTGGCAACGAGGGTCACTATCTGTATTTGAAGTGGGTCGGTGTCTTGAAATTCGTCGACTAAAAGCGATCGATATTTGGCGTGAACTCGTTTGCGGACTACAGAACCATGAATCGGGTCGCTCAATAAATCTCGAGCGAAGACGAGTAAATCATGGAAGTTGAGGCGACCACGCAAACGTCGATTCTCGACCTCATCGAGAATGAAGTTACTTAAGCGTGTGGTTGATCTGCGGAGCACAAAGTCAACCAACTGCGAACGGTGTTTCTCCACGGCGGCTCGGAAGCTCTCGTATTCTTCGCGGATGTCGGCGATGTTTGGCCAATATTTTCTGTTGCCCGCTTTGGAACCAGAACTGAGCCCCGCTCCGTTTAACACAGCAGTCTGCTCGATTACGTCGAATCCACCCGCGATTTGGTCCACCACCTCCCGCAGTTCCTCCAAGAGTCGCGTCATTCGGTCACCTGGTCCGCTGTGTTCATCGATACGGCTTGCCAAGTGTTCGCCGTCGTTCACCAAACCAGAAAAATCTATTTCAGGGAGCGCAGGTGGTTCGATGCGTTGCAGCAGATCCCAGTTGTTTTCAAGTGCATCGGCGAGAGCATAAAAATCCCGATCGGTGTCGATACCGAGAGCGTCAGCAAGAAGGAGTGTTTCCCCCCACTCTGGGTCGCTGAATAGTTCGTCCCGAAAGCGCTCGAATGTTTCACGAAAGGCAACCTGACCCGATATTTCATCAATTGTTTCGAAGTTGGGGGGGAGTCCGGCCTCAAGAGGGTGTTCGGAAAGAATTCTTAAGGCAAAGCCATGCAAGGTGGCGACCGCAGCGCCGTCAAGCTCGCGTAGAGCTTCAGTGGCTAACTCACGATCCGACTCTTCATGGAGCTCACCTAACGATTTCTCCAAACGGATGCGAATTCGGTGACGCAGCTCTGCAGCCGCTTTCTCGGTAAAGGTGATGACAGCGATTTGACTTAAGGGAATGGGATCCGGAGTGAGGATCAAGCGCACAATGCGTTCGACTAGAGAATGGGTCTTCCCTGATCCTGCACCGGCCTCTACGAAAAGAGTTTCTCCCACCAGTTCTTCGATCAAGGATCGGTCACCGCTATCTGGAAGTTCGGTCACATCAGTCATCGGGGCTGCCCTGCGTAGGGGTGTTACCTGTTTTCGGGTCCCACAGGACCCCAACCGGACCGAATTCTTCAGCGAGTTTTAACGCTTCCCATCGTTTCAACAGTTCGCGGCTCCCGAGACCGTCTGGATCGCAGTAAGGGCATCTGCCGGCTCCGCTCCACGTGTTCTCTTGTGGTCGGGCGGGGAACACCCCACGTTCGATTCCGTTAATGATTATGTCGATCGTTGAATCAAAGTCGGACAAGACTTGATCGGTGACCTCGTAGCCTTTTGTTTGCCATCGACCGGGATTGTTACTGGTGAACCAGTACATGGAATGAACAAGAGTGGTGTCGTTCCCGAACCCTGCACGGGCACCGAGAGCGTAAATGGGGAGTTGTAGTTTCGTTCCGGCGAGAGTCGGCTCACTGCTACTTAGGCCTTTGTAGGGTTCAACAGATCCTGTCTTGTAGTCGACCACTACTAGATCGCCATTTTCGGTCATTTCGACCCGATCTATGCTTCCCCTAAATGTGACTACTCTCCCCGAAGGCAGGGTTCGGCGGATAGCTCCGACACTTGCGCCATCGACGCCAAAGCCGAACTCGGAAGCTACGACACGGCCTCGAATCTCCCGCTTTTGTTCGTTGATAAGTAGTCCTCGTAAATCGTTGAGGAGAGCTTCTCGGTCTCGGGCCCAAAAGATGGGTCTGCCGACCGCGCCCCGCGTCTCGAGTTCGGTAGCCACCTCCTGGCCATGCCTCACGATCGCTGCGACGTCCGCGTCTGTGTAAGTGACAGGTTCGCCATCGGTTGATCGCGATTCAAGAAATTCTTGAAAAAAACGGTCGGCTGACTCATGTATCAATGACCCGCGGTCGAGAGCCGAGACGCGAATTCGTTCCTCCGGTCTTTCAGGCTCACGTATTGCCAACACGTGACGCATGAAGTATTTGTGCGGACAATCGGCCCAATCCTGAAGTCGAGTAGGAGACACCACATCAGTCCGAATCCCTTCGCGAGTAACCACACCTGCAAGATTTCCGTCGTAGCGGCTAAATGTTTGGTTATCTCGGCTTTCGATGAGTTGTCGACCTAGCTCAAAAGGCGACGATGCTCCCAAAGAGGTCGCGGCCAAATTCTGGTTCTGGTCCAAACAATCCAGCAAATATTGTAAATCGAACTCGTTCAGGGACACAGGGATCTTTGTTGTTCGAACCCCCGACACGAAGGAGGGAATCAAGGTCGCCCAGGATTGCTCGTCATCTTGCATTGCCGCTTCGAGAGAAAGTGCTCCATGTGAAGCGACGGTGTCGTCGAGCCATCTCGAAGGATAGTTGCCTTCGCCTCGACGTAAATCTCCCCTGGGATAGGTGAGAATGCTTGATGTGGAAGCTGCGAGCACGGCGAGGTATCGCCTGTAGTCCAACATCCCTCTGTCGCGCGTCAGAGTCATCGTTCCTTCGAGGGACTCTCGTTCATAATCAGGGAGTAGGCCATCGTCGCGCCACCGTGTAGGCGATATACCTTCGGCCAACCCCAAAACGATGACCAAGTCGAAATCGGCACCCGAAGCGCGTTCGACACTTCCCACGAAAACTCCGTCACCCAAAGTTCCGTATCGTTCGACAGTGTCGGCGATCTGCGCCTCAAACGTCCGCCTGAAAACAGTCAGTGTCACGTTCGATTCGATCCGAGCTAACACCGATAGTCGCTGAAGGATCCGCTCGATGGTTTCTGCTGCCTGCTGCTCATCCACCAGCAAAAGGGAACGCGGACCCAGATAACGCGCGACCAATGCTCTCAACCAATCACACAAACCGGGCCAACTATCGGGAAGCTCGCCGGCGGTGGTGAACCCATCAAGTTCCGTAACGAATTCGAGCAGTTCTTCGGTTTCGGCGACAGCCTTGTCGAAATCACCGACTTCAGTTATGTCCTTTCCTTGTGATCGGCGTCGTTTAGAAACTTCCACCAGATCGTCACGGTGAGTTGTGAGGCGAAGAGTCCAATCTCCCAACCCGCCGATAACACCAGCAGCGCGAGCTCGTCTCGACCACGCAACCGCAGGAACATGCCTCTCTCCATCCGAGAACTGCCGAATCGGCCCTGATGCGAGCAGTTCCAGAACGTTCTCCCGGGCTAGCCCCTCATCGGCAAGTTCCAACATGCTGCTGATGAAACGTCCAAGAACGGAGTCGGAGAGACGTCTCGCTGCATCCCCATTGTGGCGGATGCCTGCTTCTTCGAATTGTTCTTCAACAAGGCGTAAATAGGGATTTCGGTGCGGATACAGAACGGCGATGCGATCAACGCTGACCCCGTCGCCCAGCGACATAATCACTGTCCGAACTGCTGATCGGACCTCTTCATCGGGATCGCTCAGCGAAATAATCGCGTCCCCGACAGGTATCTGAATGCCCGTTGGATCCAGTTCACCTCCGAGCATTTGTGCGGTCCGATGAGCGTCGAAATCGGCGTCGTCGTGTCCGGTAAGACCGACGAGAGCCAGCACCCGTGTTGTGTTTCCCAACTCGCGCAAGAAATCTGAGGTTGGCATCGATAACTGTTCGGGAAGAAAAACGACCACGAGTCCGAACTCGGGGGCGTCTTCTATCGACTCGGTGGCGACCTTCAATAGATCGAATTCGTCGAACCAGTCGGCAGCTAACCGCTNCGTGATCGCTTCATGGACGCGCACGACATCNGCCGCTCTCGCTCCGCTCGAACGTAAAACGTCGAGTTGCTCTGGGGTCAGATCGCGCAACTCGCGGTGCGCGCGAACTAAGGCGCGCTCAGTAGTTGGATGACTCGCCGAGTTGTGAAAAATTCCGGAATCTCGGCGCAAAATTTGTCTGATCGCCGCGGCGATTATCGGTTTAGTGAGTGGTCGACGATTCGTGACGGCTAAAGAGTCAGCCGCTAACGCTTCGGCTAGCTGAAATGGTGTTTGGAAAGAAACTCCGACTAAGCCGTTGCGACCATCCGACGTTGGGCGAAACTCATCCCTCACTAATTTGCGGCGCAAAGTGACTGCAGTGAAAGAAGATGAGACGACAATCGTGACCGGCGCAAAGACATCTTGGCGCTTCGCGGCGCGCACCACTTCTCCGAGCTCATGCAGCGCTGGTTGACCAAATTCGACGGACCGTAAGTCGATCACGGCTCCGACCATAGATCTGGGGTAGGACTCTCGCGCGACGAATCGACGAGGATTAGCTGTGCCCCAGGGATCATTTTCCCCGCATACGCTCCACAACTGGTGCCATCGCGTCGATTTCGCCATCATGAATTACCCAATAGCTTGTTCCGTAGAGTTCACGGTGACGATGAAGCTGATCGCAGATGTCTTCCACTGTGCCCGCGAGAACCATGGGAATAGTCCGGGCTTGCTCGGGGGTGATGCCGAACATCGGTGCCATTCCCTCGAACATCTCATCGGCTTCGCTGGTTGTAGCGGTTACCGCAACCATAAAAGTGTTCATTTGTAACTCGATGTGAGGGAATCGGTCTCCCGCTGCCTTTTCCACCCAATTCCGCCGCTCCAGGAACCTTTCTCCGAGTGCAGACAAAGCGGTCTCGGGACCTACGGACCCGCTGCGAAGTGAGGCATTAAGCCCAACGATGTCTGCTCTACGAGCAGCCTCGGTGAGTACTCTCTTGCCACCTCCCCCGACGATGATGGGTGGCCCGCCAGGCCGACAAGGGCTCGGTGCTCCCGTCATATCGCGAACCACGTAGTGTTCCCCCTGGAAATTTAAAGGTTGGCCCGACCAGAGACCTCGAACCACGTCAATGGCTTCGACCATTCGATCGATACGAATGCCGGCTTTATCGAATGGAATGCCGGCCATGTCGTAGTCATCTGACATCCAACCAGCGCCGATCCCGAACTCCACACGTCCGTTTGAGACAAGATCGAGCGTGGCGATTTCCTTAGCGAGTACGACTGGGTGGCGATAGTCCACGTCGTAGACGAGCGTTGCGACACGCAACTCCGTTGTCGCTTCCGCTGCCACGGTGAGCGCCACCGTAGGAGCCCACTGATCGTCGAAATGATCGGGGCAGAACACTGTGCTGTAACCCAAGTCTTCGATTCGCCGGACCGTATCTCTGTAGTCATCCCCCGACGCTGATTTGGAAAACTGGACTCCGAACCGGAACGGATGCATTTGCGCACCCTAACGTGGTTCGATGCCCACCCCCGCCCCAGATGAATACCCGCCAGCGCTTTTCTTGACCTCGCAAGGAGGAGTGGAGGCGACGGAACTGACACGAGGCCCGTGGAGTCACGGGGTCATGCATGGAGGACCTATTTGTGGGTTGATGAGTTGGGGAATAGAACGCGAACTTGCTCGAGTAGATCTGATGTGCTCGCGCTATACCGTGGAAATTCTCTCGGGCGTCCCGGTCGACAGTTTGGGGATCTCCGCCAACGTTGTAAAAAATGGGAAACGAACTGCCGTGGTGGAAGCCTCAATTTCTCACCAAGGCAGGGTTGTCGCCCGCGCTACTTCGCAATGGCTTTCGCGACCGAAAGAACTTTCTGGACACCAGGTTCCAGTTCCGGCTATTCCCGTCGAACGAGCGGACCCCGGTGCACATCCCGATATGGAATACCCCAGGCCTGGATTCAATGCAGATGCGGTCGAACTTCGGGTCGTTAGCGGGTCTACGGAGGAGTCAGGTCCTGGACTCATATGGGCGCGACTCGACCACGAGCTAATAGCTGGCGAAGCAGCCTCAAAGTTTCAGCAGGTCGCGACTTTGTGTGACCTAGGAGCGGCTGTTGGCTGGGAACATGATGACAATGATCAGGCGTTCATCAACCCCGACGTGACCCTTCAGCTTTTACGTCTGCCGCAAACTGAATGGATCCTGTTTGATTCGGCCGTTGAGCGTTCATCACCAAATTTGGGTTGTTGTCGGACAACGCTCGCCGATGAAGCAGGTGTCATCGGATGGGTCCTACAAAGTCAGATGATCGCGCCTGAAGAGATTCGACTCTGACCCGAAGGTTTCTTCCTCAACCGAGGCGATGCACCTAAGTTGCTTGGATCAACTGCCGGTGACGTCCGCGTCCATCCGCCCGGTGGTCGGGTACCCGCGCTGTTCGATCGCCCGATGTCGGGCCGCGACCGATTCGACGATGTTGGGGTCGGTGTAGATGTAGAACTCGTCGTTGATCACCGCGTCGTGGACGATCTCGGCCACCTCGTGGGGTGGACGTCCGGACGCGATGACATCCCACATAGCGGCGGTGACGGCTTCGGAGCGGTCCGTCGCTACAGGGGCGGGCACCGTCTGGAAGCGCTCGGGCCGGCGGGCCTCGTCGTGCATAATGTTCGTGGCGACGGGGCCGGGACATAGTACGGAGACGTTGACGCCAGGGGCTCGTGCCGCGAAGTCGTGAAACTGACACTCGGAGAGTGCGACCACTGCATGTTTCGCCGCGTAGTAGGCAGCGCTGATGACGGATCCCGAGGTGAGTCCGGCCTGTGACGCGGTGTTGACGATGTGGCCATCGCCATGTTCGAGGAGGTGGGGGACGAACGTGCGGACCCCGTGAATGACTCCCCAGAGGTCGACGTCGAGCACCCATTGCCAATCCTCAACGGTCAGTTCGTGTGGCGCGTGACCCGGGGGTCCCGCGACGCCAGCGTTGTTGCAGACAAGGTGGGCGCGGTCGAAATGATCGACGGTGAATGCCAGCAAGGCTTCGACTTCCGACGCCACCGTGACATCGATGGGCAATCCCGCCGCCGGTCCCACTTCGGAAACCTCAGCGATGGCAACATCGAGCGCCACCTGATCGATGTCGGCCAGGACGACGCTCATCCCGGCTGCTGCCCACCGGTCCGCCATGGCTCGACCGATGCCGCTCGCAGCGCCCGTCACAACAGCAGTCTTTCCGGCCAACTCCTTCACGGCACCCCTTCTGGTCACGCTAATGGATTTGGGAATGGAGTGAAGAAAAGAACCCATCGACTGACTTGACCCAGGGAGGGGGTCGAAAACGCTTAAAACTGGCCGTCTTCTTACTCTGCCTCGCGGGAGACGGAAATGGACCGTTTCCACAACAACTGAAGATTTCCGGCTGATAGACCCAGAGATTCAGGTCGATTCGCCGATTGCGCCTTGCTCGACTAGAGCTTCTATCTCTTCTGTCCCATGGCCAGCTTCGGAAAGAATTTCCCTGGTGTGTTGCCCTAGCTTTGGCGCGGGCCCCTTCGGCCCGACTTGAACGTCAGCGAATCGCATCGGAGCGGCGACCGTCCGGTACGGGCCGATATCAGGACTGTGAATCGTTGGAAACACACCGAGTGCATCAGCTTGGGGATCTGAAGCGACCTCGTGTAGCCCGAGTACCGGTCCCCAGATAATGCCGTTGGCATCAAATATTTCTCCCCACTGGTCGCGAGTTCGATGAGATAGTGCTTCGTCGATCGCCGCGACCAACTCAGGCATATGTTGGAAACGTCCTCGAATGTTTTGGAGTCTTTCATCGGCGAGCAGATCTTCTCGTTCAATCACACGACATAGCTTCGGCCACGCGCTTTCTTCTGGCATATTGAGGACAATCCACTTCCCGTCACCGCAGGGGTATCTGTTCGCGGTGGGGATGATCATGTTTTCTCTAGCGCGCGGTCGGAGGGGTGCCAGGTCGACAGCGGTGATGGCATAATCGCTCGCTTGTGTCCAAATAGCGGTTTCATAGAGAGATGTTTCCACTACTTGCGCTTCTCCGGTTCTTTCCGCGAGTCGAAGTGCGGCCAAGATCGCNGCGACAAATGCAAGTCCGGTGGTGTGATCGCCCTGGGCAGGGCGTGCCATCGGAACAGTTCCGGTCTCGCCTTCTCGCATCGCGTCATAGAGTCCAGATCGGCCAAAAAAAGCGGTGACGTCATATCCNGGTCGGTGTGCTTCGGGCCCGTTAGTTCCGTAACCAGTCAGCGTCGCATGAACGATTCTTGNNTTGGCCTGCTTGATGTTGTNGGGATCNAAGCCGAATTTGTCTTGGCGATGTCTCAATAGATTGCACATGAAGACATCGGCANGAGCGATCAGCAAAAACACGACCTCCATTCCAGCTTCGGATTCGAGGTCTATAGCGATCGATCTCTTACCTCGGTTTGAGACGTCGAATTGATAATCGAATTTCTTTTTGTCTTCGGAAACTTTTGCCGGTCGACCCATGTCCCGCATCGGATCGCCGCTAAGAGGTTCAACCTTGATGACATCGGCGCCAAGATCGGCGAGTATGGCTCCGGCACTCGGTGAGGCCATCCAGTTGTCGATTTCGACGACAGTCACGTTGTCGAGCGGAGCAGTCATTTAGTTGCCTCCTTGGGGGAGAGTGCTCGGACAGTCACAGCAGCATTGCAGGGGGAACCCTGCTTCGCGTGAGAGTTNCAGCTTTGTGAANGGCGACACCGCGCGTCAAGCGGTGTTCTNTACNGNTCGTTACGCTGCTNNTATGGAAATNAAAGACAANGTCGCCATCGTCACAGGTGGNGGCAGCGGAATCGGGGAAGCGCTGGTCGAAAGNTTTCGCGCNGAAGGCGCCCGAGGCTTGGTTGTAGTAGATCGCGACGGGGCAAACGCGGAACGCGTCGCTCAGCACGTGGGCGGCAAAGCAGTCGAGCTGGATGTCACTAACGAAACCGCCATCGCAGATGTAGTTGCCGAAACAGTTGCCGACCACGGAACGCTCGATATTTTCGTGTCAAATGCCGGATACGTGACCCAGGGAGGCCTTGAGACAGACAACGCCGAAATTCAACGGATGTGGGAAGTGCATGTGATGTCCCACATTTATGCGGCGAGAGCAGCGGTGCCCGTGATGGTCGCCAATGGCGGTGGCTATTTGTTGAACACAGCGTCTGCTGCTGGTCTCCTCACACAGCTCGGCTCAATGCAGTATGCGGTTACCAAAGCCGCCGCGGTTTCATTAGGTGAGTTCCTTTCCATTACCTATGGAGAACGTGGTATTCGAGTCTCAATGCTCTGCCCGCAGGCTGTCGAAACCAACATCCTTTCGAACAGTCCCGATCGGCTTGATCAAGGAGCGGGTACACCAGGAAGTGCCGCTGGTGACGGTGTCCTGACTGCCGCACAACTGGCGGACACGGTCATCGAGTGTATGGCTGAGGAAAGATTTCTGGTATTGCCGCACCCAGAAGTTCAGACATACAGAGAACGCAAAGCCAGCGATGTTGACCGGTGGATTAACGGTATGCAGCGGTTCCAAAGCCGCCTTTATGCCGACAGTGACTTAGCCCCAGCGGATTGGCTTCTGAGTTAAACGTGAACAATGACCGAGCCACCACTCGGAGTGGACCCTAACCCTGGAGAAATTCGAGCTCATATGGCATACAACCTCGACACATGCCATGTGTGGTCTGATTCGGGCCCATGTTCGATGCCATAGATCAAGGTGAAGAACTTGTGCCGCCGATTTGGGCAGTAAAACGCGCAGAAGAGTTAGGTCAATCCGTCGTCTCTTGGCGGGAGCGGATGTCGGGTCGCTCATCCACAAACTCCTCTAGTTGATTCAACCGGTCCTCAATAGCAACGAGTTTGTCCGCGACCGCTGAAGCCTGCCTATTGACAGGCACAGATGTTTCGGTGTTGCGCTGTTTACGACGCTCGGACAAGTGCATGAAGCCCTTGCCTCTAGTGAGGTACGCGGTAGCTAGAAGCAGTGCCGCGTAGATGAACCCTTCGGATTTAAATAGCCCCACCCATCCGTATTCGACGACCCAATTTCGATCAATTAACCAGACCGGAAGAAAGATCAGGACCAACCCTGCGGGAACTGACGAAATTAAACGGGATCCACCGAAAGCCATTGCCAGCGCGAACATTTTGATCGACAACTCTTCGGGGTAATGGGTGTAGTCGTTGAAGTTGGTTGGAATCATAAGGAGGCCGCCAGCTAATCCGGCCATGCCCCCGCTCATCGCGACGCCGTAGAGCCGCAGTTGGTAGACCGGAACCCCAAAGGCCCGCGCAGCTTCAGGTTCGTCACGGCTAGCTATAAAGGCCCGTCCTATTGGTCCTCTTAGTAGACCTTGAACCAGGAAAAGTGTTACGAACGCATAACCCGCGACTATAAAAAATTCCCATATATGTTCGTCTTTTTCGGCGATCCCTGTCCAGGACGGCGCCACAAACGCACCGTGGAGGGTGACTGGCAAGTTGCCATCAACCTGTTTAAGAATAATTGGGTAGGCAACGGCCAGAGAAAGGGTGAGGAGAGCAAGATACGCCTTGGGTAAACGCAGAGAAGGAATGGCCACTACGGCCCCCACGAGCGTTCCCGCCAACAGTCCCGCCAGAGGCATCCAGACGACTGGTGCACCGAAATCGTTCACCGCGTGGAGTGCAGCGTAAGCCCCGACGCCGACAAGCGCTCCTTGGCCGAGGGATAAAAGGCCGAGGTAGTGCGTCAGCAGCACCAGACCGCCAAACGCGAGGGACAAGGCTATTGAGTTTGAAAAGTCAGTGACTATCTTCGGAGTCGCTCCAAAAGCGACTCGCAGAGACAGAACAGCGAAAGCTACCGAGATAACCGCCCACACAATTCGCGTAGGAGTCGAAGTCGTCGGATTTTTAGCGTTCATCGTTGTTGCCACGCTTCGGTTCGCGGTAATAGTCCCGATGGGCGCACAAATAAGATGATGATGAGTACTAGTAAGGCCCATACCAACGTGACTTGACTATCGATAAAGCTCACGTAACCGCCCAGCATGGTCTCAAGAAATGCGAATAAGTAACCTCCGATAAACGCGAGAGCCGGGCTTCTCAGGCCGCCCAAGGTCGCCGCTGCAAGACCGAAAATCAGGAGCCGACCCATCATGTCGGGTCGGACATTGATCTCTCCGGCTATTAGGCCGCCGGCTAAAGCTCCGATCCCAGCTGCTAAGGCCCAGCCGAGCATAAGCACCCGACTAACTCTGATTCCCACCATTACTGATCCCGTGCGATTCGATGTCACTGCTCGAAAAGCGAGCCCAACTTTTGTTCGGCGTTGCAGCACGGCAAGAAGACCTAATACTCCGATCATTGTGAGGGTGATCCCCAAGGTGTCGTGCCAAAGGCGAGCGCCGCCGATATCCCAGCGATCGTCGACAGTCTGAGGAAAGGGAGAGCCCAAAAACATCGTTCGCCCGCCCCATTGCTTTCGAACGAAAGCGCCGAGGAGTAGATACAGACCTAACGTGGCCCCAACAGCCGCAACCGGGTCAGCGCTAATAGGACGAATAATGACCCTTTCAGTGAAAGCTCCGATCACCATTGAGATCACTATCGCGCCGAGAATGGCTGCCCAGATCGGCCAAGCCGCCCCGAGTACATCCGTGTTCGATGAGAACTTCAGATAAGGACTTGGCCCGGTGGCGAAGACCAGGGCGATATAGGTGGAAAACATGGCTAGCTGACCCTGCGCGAGATTCAGAACCCCGGTTGAGCGGAATACCATCGAAATAGCGACCGCCAGAGCGGCGTACGCCGAGCCGTTGGCAAGGGAGTCAAAGGTTCGTTGTAAGAACAGCGACATGCACCTCGAAGTCTGTCATCCCCGCGGCCGTTAAGCACCCACTTAGCGGTCATACCTACTTCCAAAACCGCGTGTCAGGATGTTGCACGTGACTACCAATCGCTATCTTGCTGATATCGCGGTCACTTGCGATCAAGACTTTTCTGTTGTCTCGAACGCTGCAATTGACGTAACTCAGGGTCGGATTTCATTCATCGGACCTCGTTCGGAAGCACCGCCGTGTGATGGCCCAGTTCATCACCTTGGTGGCCTAATCATGCCGGGCCTTGTTAA
>PCCM01000086.1 GCA_002731735.1 Gemmatimonadota bacterium
GCCGGATTCCAGCGTTTACGCCAGAGGGCGAGAGGCAGATCCAGGAGTCCCGGGACCTGAAGGCGCAATTCAACGAATTCGACCACCCGGAGCTGAGACCCATCGCCGAACGTTGCCTGGTCTCGTACGGTTCCCCCGCGGGCCCCCCCATGCTTCCCACGACGGGCTACAACAGCAACTACACGATCGTGCAGACGGCCGATCATGTGTTGATCATGACGGAGATGGTGCACGACGCGCGGATCATCCGAATCGGTGACGGCCCGCGGCTACCCGAGCACGTCCGTCCGTGGTTCGGCGACTCCTGGGGCCGGTGGGAGGGCGACGTACTCGTGGTCGAGACCACGAACATATATCTACGACAGGAGTTCTCCGGCAACGTAGGCGCGACGTTGGCAGGGGGCCAGGACCCCCACCCTTCGGAGCAGATGAAGGTGACCGAACGCTTCAGCAGGGTCGACGACGAGACGGTCCTTTACGAGTTCACCGTTGACGATCCGACGGTGTACACGGAGACCTGGGGAGGACAGATCCCGATGGTGGCGTTGAACCAAAACCTCTACGAGTACGCGTGCCAGGAGGGCAACTACGGGCTCGAGAACATCTTGAGCGGCGCGCGGTATCAGGAGAGAATGGAAGCGGAGGAAGCGAGTGACTCCAGGCGTGATTGACCGCATCGGTCCTGCCCTTCACATTACTCCGATCCATCTGACGGCTATTTGATAAGAGTGCGGGTCAGTGTCGTGGATCCCGCGAAACGGAGGTCGAAATGAGCAGTCGCATACTTCTTGCCCTTCTCTGTGCAACCGTAGCGCCTGGCGTGGTCTCAACGGTCGCGGCGCAGAACAGAGGCTCCGACGCCGAGTGGGAGATCCCCAGGACGCCCGACGGCCGTCCGGATCTTCAGGGGACCTGGACGAACCAGTCGCTGACTCCGATCCAACGCGGGAGGAACCAGGAGAGTCTGGTCTATACGCCCGAGCAGGTCGCTCAGATCGAACAAGGATATGTGGACCGTTTCATCCGTGGCTCCCAGCCGAGCGACCCGGACCGACCTGTACCGCCAACGGGGCAAGGGGTCGGCACGTACAACAACATCTATTTTGAGACGGGCAACAGGGTGTCGGTCGTCAACGGTGAACCCAGGACGTCGCTCATCACGGTTCCGTCCAATGGCCGGATTCCCGCGCTGACGCCCGAGGCTCAAGCGCGCAGAGCGGAGCGCCGGGAGTCCAGGAGCCAATTTGCTCAATACGACCACCCAGAGATGAGACCACTCGCCGAACGCTGCCTCACTTCGTACGGTTCGCCCGCCGGCCCCCCCATGCTTCCCAACGGCGGGTACAACAGCAACTACATCATCGTTCAGACGCCCGATTACGTGATGATCATGACGGAGATGGTGCACGACACGCGGATCATCCGAATGGGTGACGGTCCGCGGCTACCTGCACACATCCGTCCGTGGATGGGAGACTCGTGGGGTCATTGGGAAGGTGATGTACTCGTGGTCGAGACCTCCAACATCCATCCGCTACAGCCGTACTCTTCGGCAGATATGAAGGTGACCGAGCGGTTCAGCCGGATGCACGAGGAGGCCATCCTCTACGAGTTCACGGTTGACGACCCGTCNACCTANACGGAGTCNTGGGGAGGNCAGATCCCGATGATGGCGATGCACGACCAGATCTACGAGTACGCCTGTCAGGAAGGTAATTACTCGCTTGAGAGTGTGTTGAGCGGAGCGCGTTATCAGGAGAGAATGCAAGCTCAGGAAGNGATTGAGATTCGGTAGCGCCCNCCACTTTCGGAGTGCGTACCCAATTGCCTGGCGGTCGCTCTGCGTTGGCCTATTGTTTGTTACCTCGTGCGGCGATGGATCAACCGACCCNGGCACTCAGACAGCTGCGAGCGTCGAGTTGTCTGATACGGTGCTGAGCTTCACGTCGCTGGGTGATANGACTCAACTCGCGGCTAGGGTCAAAGACGCCGCCGGGGGGGTGATGGCGGGTGCCCCGGTGACGTGGGCGACACCGGATATTGCGGTTGCGACGGTATCATCCACAGGTCTGGTGACCTCGTTAGCCACGGGCACGGCAGCGATCACGGCTACGAGTGGCTCAGCCAGTGCGACGGCAACCGTGACGGTCTCTCAGGCAGCTGCGAGCGTAACACTCTCACCTACGAGCCTGTTGTTCGTGTCGGTCGGTGACACTGCCACGTTTGTTCCGATCGTGAAGGATGCACGTGGGAGCAAGATCTGGGGTGCCACGGTGACGTGGGCGACATCGGACACTACGGTTGCGACGGTATCATCCACAGGTTTGGTGACCTCCACAGGTTTGGTGACGTCGGTAGCCACGGGCACGGCGACGATCACGGCTACGAGTGGCTCGGCCAGCACGACTGCGACTACGACGGTGAGTCAGGTCGCGTCGAGCGTAACACTGTCACCCACGAGCCTGTCGTTTACGTCGGTCGGTGACACTGCCACGTTTGTTCCGACCGTTAAGGATGCAGGTGGGACCACGATCTCAGGTGCCACGGTGACGTGGGCTACGTTGAATTCATCGGTAGCGACGGTATCGTCTGCGGGTCTGGTGACTGCAATAGCCGACGGCACGGCAATGATCACCGCGACGTCCGGATCAGCCAGCAGAACCGCGACAGCAGCCGTCACGTGCAGCGTTGACACTGATTCTGATCGTCTGTATGACTGCGTTGAAACCAACACAGGTACGTACGTAAGCACTTCCGACACGGGAACGGATCCCAATGACTCAGATTCAGACGATGATGCCATTTCCGATGGAGATGAAGTCCTGGGTACCCTCGGCGGCCTCGATCTGCCGTCATTGGGTGCAAACCCGGTGATGCCGACCATCCTGATCGAGCACGACTGGTTCGATGACGGCGGCCACAGTCACAAGCCTACTGTGACACAACTTGACATGGTGACGGCGTCGTTCGCGGCACAGGGAGTCCAGATTATCCATGACTACGGTCAAGGAGCGCCGTTTGACGGAGGTAACTTCATTTCCGATGCGGACGGCGACGTAGACGGGTTCGGCACGGATTATTACGCCTATAAGCTCGCGAACTTCGACGCGAACCGGAGCGGATACTTCCACTACAATTTGCTCCCCCATCAATACAACGGCGGAAGCAGTTCCGGTCTCGCCGAAATCAATGGCGACGACCTCATCACGGCTACCCATACCTTCTACACTAACGATCTGGCGGTGGCGGGTACGATCCAGCATGAGCTTGGACACAACTTGAACCTGCGCCACGGTGGTAACGTAAATACCAACCGTAAGCCGAACTACAATTCGGTCATGAGCTACAATTATCAGTTCTACGGAGTTGACGACGACTGCACACCGCAAGAGAACGGGGTGTTGGACTACTCTCACGGCGTTAATCCGTCGTTGGACGAGGAGAACCTCAACGAGACCCTTGGGATTTGCGGGGGTGCGCCGGGCTGGGATTGGAACCAGGATGGTGATGCGCTGGACGTAGGGCTCATTGCTGACATCAACCGTGATTGGAACCCGTTGCCGTCGCCGCCGGTAGTCGGTGATGGCGACCTCGAAATTCTGTTCGATTACGACGATTGGAGCAATCTGAGCTACACTGGCATCACCGATTTCGACGGGGCTGTAGCAGGATCCAGGGAGGCGGAGTTAGCCATCTGTCAGGCATTTCCTGATAACCTCTCTGGTACCAACTAGCTTAGGACATGGCCGTCATCAGTAGCCTGGTGAAAAGGGGTTTCTCGGTATTCCTGGCGTCGGCTTTGGTGCTGTCGGTGGGCTGTGGTGGGGCTGGTCAAGCGGGGTCGAACGGTGGCCTCGACCAGGCCGACGCTGCGGTGGAGATTCGTTTCGCGATAGAAATGGCGGACGACGTCTCCGGCCCGATCTATGTGCTGCTCTACGGAGAGGACAACCAGGTCGGATGGGTACAAGCGTTCCGAGACGGTGAGCGCATCCACTTCCGTGAGCGGTGTGAGATCGAGGACTGTGCGAACCGTGGTGTGGTATGCGGGGCGGCAATGTCCACGATCAGAAACATCGGCGCGGGCGCAGAGACCGGAATGATCGAATTCGTCTGGGATGGCATGACCAGCGCCTTCGATGAAGTTTCCGGGTGTGAGATTCGCCGGCCAGCCCTTCCTGGAGATTACATCGCTCGATTCTGTTACTCCAGTGAGGCGGAATTCCAGGCAAATAGCGACCCCGCGTTGGCCGTACCGGGTCGACTGGTTGGCCTTGACTGCACGGAAAGGCCGTTCACCCTGCTCGATGAAGAGGTCGTCTTCAGTATTTGAGACGGCGAGGGGGTCTGACTGGTGTACAGGTGACCATTTTCGGGTATTTTGTGTGTGTGGTTGTGGTGTCCAAAATATTGCGTCGAGGTAGCTTCATGAAAACGAAATCTCTATTGGTGGCGGCTTTCCTGGGCCTGTTGGCGGGTCCGCTAGCCGGTCAGAATGCCGAAACGTTGTACCAGAATCTCTGTGACGACGGGGACATGCTGGGCTGCGACCTCCTCGGCCAGATGTACCGGGATGGCGTAGGCGTGACCCAGGACCTCGAGCGTGCAGCCAGCCTCTTTCAACGCGCTTGCGACGGCTTGAGTATGGTGAGCTGCAGCCGCCTCGGGGTCATGTATACGAGTGGCGCCGGCGTTACTGCCGACGTCGAGCGCGGCCTCAGCTTCTTCCGGACAGCCTGTGACGCTGGAGTGGCGGAGGGCTGCGACAACTACGGGGTCGTGGTGGGGATGGTGAGAGTCGCCCTGCTCGGGCAGCTACCGCTCGAAGATCGGGCGATAGCGATAGGTGACCAGGGAGTCGGTACGTTGAGTGATGTCGATACCGAGGGTCCCGACGGCTCATACTTGCAAGCTTGGGCGCTTGAGTTGAGGGCGGGGCAGGAGGTCACGACTGATCTCGTTTCGGCCGATTTCGACTCCTACCTGATGGTGACGGGTCCGGGCCTCGAATCGGAACTCAGTGACGATGACAGCGGTGGTGGCTGCGGCGCTCGCATCACCTTTACCGCGCCAGAGGACGGCGAGTACCGAGCCATTGTCGGCGCGGCCGATCCGCTATCGACGGGGCAGTTTCTTTTGAGCGCCAGCGCTACCCCGCCTGCCAGCATCCTCGGGCCCTGTAGGCGCGCGGTAGACGCCGGTGACGTCCTACCTGACCGACCGTCAGTGCTCGCGGCGCAGACCGACGACGTCCCGACCGAAGGGAGCTCGACTCTCATCGTCCGAGCCCAGCTTGAGGAATACAGTGGCCAGATGGCCATGGCTGTGGTCCGGCGATTCAACAGCCGCTGGCTACGCACCACACGGCCTGGTCCTGTTGGCCCTACCGCAGGACCATCGTTTGCACGAGTCTCGATGGATGGTGCCACCCCCGGTGATCTTGGTGACCTCGATGCAATAAACGCTGATGATATCGAATACATGCGCTACCTGANCGCCANCGACGCCACCATCAAGTACGGCACCGGCTTTACTGGCGGAGTCATCGAAGTGACATCGAGGGGNCGCTGANGGGGGAAGACCAGCGGGCATTATTNCCTCGGGCACACCGGCGCCAGGGTTCCGGGTCCCTTACAGAAAAAGAGGGCATTGGCCCAGGAACCCCTGGCTCCAGAGGTAGACAATACCCCACGCTCTAGATGCTTGCGAAACACCTCAAGCACTCGAACGCGTGAAACAAGAAGAAAAAGTAGACTATCCTGCTCTTCTTACTTCGTGCTGAGAATCCGGTAAAGCCCCGTCCCGCAGACCGGGCACTTTCCCTTCATGGCGGGGCGCCCGTTCTTCATGGTAATCCTCTCACCGTCCTGCATTTGCCGCTTCGACTTGCACTTCACGCAATACGCCTCCATAGCCCCTCTTCTCCTGTTTAAGACTCTGATCAATACACTCAAACACAGAAATACGACAGATACAAGACTTTTCTCCCAGACCTAGGATTGGGAGCGACGAAGATAGGGGCTGTTTTCCCCTACCAAGCGTCCTTTTCTAGCGGCTCCAGGGCGGCACCACCTCGTTCGTACGCGCGTACGCAATGAGCTGGCCGAGGTGCTCGTGCATGTCCCCCATCGAGATCACGATGTTGGCGGTGATCGTCATCGGGCGTCCGAAATAGTTCGAGTCGGCCATGCGCTCGGTGTTGTCCATCCCACGAACGACGCCGATCAAATGATCGAAAGCCGAGTCCAACTCGCTGATGATCTCCGACCGCTGCAGCGCGCCGGCGCGCTGCAACTCGGCTCCGAATCCTGATGCGGCCCCGGCGGGGGCCTCATGACCCCAGGCCGTCGGGAACACGTGACATTCGGCGATGATCAGGCCGAGCACGTCACGCACGGAACGCACACCCTCCATGGGGCGCCAGTCGTACTGTGACTCGTTGAATGCTTGCGCCAGGCCGATGAACTTGTCCTTCATCGTCTCGATATCGGTGACTTGGCTGTCTTGGAACGACGGCACCTGAGCGACCGCCGGCGAAGACAGGTAAAACATTGCCGCCATCACTGTCGAAACCAGAAATCTGTTCCTGACCACTGGCCACCTCCATGTGGGGGAAAATCGTGAGGCGAGAATATCGCGCTCGGCGGTCGCTCTCACCAGTAGCCCCCGATCCGTCGTTATCAGGAGTCTGTGGCGGGTTCGCTGATACAAACGACCGTGTTGCCGCGCCCCTGGTTGTTTTCGAACAGTTCGAAGGACTCGATGAAGTCCTCGAATGGGAAGATGCGGTCTACACGTGGTTCCACCGCACCAGTTGCCAGGAAGTTGATGATTTCGGCCACGTTCTCTTGGTGCCGCCCAGGATGGGCTCTTGCCCAGCGTGCCCAAATGCTACCGATGACGGCGGCCTCTTTGATGAGCACCAGCCCCGGTCGAATCGGCTTCTGGCCGGCAGTGAATCCGACCAAACAGATCTTGCCCAGCGGTTTCACGGACGAGATGAGGGCAGCCTCGAAGAGATCCCCCTGGACCATGTCGATGACCAGGTCCGCACCTTCGGGATGGCCCAATTGAGCCGCGGCCTCCTTAGCGGCGCTCTTGAAAGCCTTGTAGCTGTCTCGGTCTCGCCCGTAGCAAAGAACGCGATCGGCACCGACTGCGGCCGGAAACTCCTGCTTCTCTGGTACGCTGACCCCCGCGATGACCTGTGCTCCCATGGCCTTCGCCAGCTCGACCGCGGCCATACCGACTCCACCTGAGGCCCCATCGACGAGCACGAGATCGCCCGGTCCGATTTCACCGATGACCTTCAGGGAGTGATAGGCGGCGAAGAAATTACGACCGATGTTTGCGCACTTCGACAGGGGAACATTGTCCGGGGCCTTAAAGACGGATCCAGCATCGACCCCTACGACCTCGGCCAATGCGCCCGGATTCACCTGCGCGATGACGCGGTCGCCATTGTGCAAGTCCGAGACCCCCGGGCCGACCTCGAGTACCGTCCCGGTAAGGTCCATGCAGGGAACGTAGGGTAGAGGTGGTCTCTCCTGGTAGAGACCCTGTGCCTGAAGGGCGTCGGGGTACTGGACACCAGCGTAGTTCACGGACACGAGAACGTGCCCCTCTGCACACTCCGGCGCGGGAACCTCATCGAGCGACAGTACGTCGCTGAGCGGATCCGGGGTCGGTACCGGTCTTCCGTCGTCGCCGAGTCCGGCGTATCGGTGGCAGCGAACTGCCCTTATCAGATCGCCCATTGTCACCTTGTTGAGGTGGTTGAACGCCATTGCCGTGGCGGGGGAACATGCGCCGAGAACCTGTGCGGCGGCAAGCCTGGAATGCGACGTAGGTGAGCCTCGGGTTGGAACGCGGGCCGGGCAACTGTAGCGGATACGCTCGTAGGACGCCCGGCTGCCGACGAGCCGGGGGAGAGGCGCAAGCGCTAGTCGGTCGGTTTTCCTATTCCCTATTCTACCGGACCGACATGCAGCTCAGCGGTTTTCGCTCTCCTGCGCTTCCTGGTAACGCGCGCCCTTCAAGACGTTCTCGAGCGAGTAGTTGCCCTCGGCACAGGCATACTCGTAGATCTGCTGGTCGAACGACTGCCACGGGATCTGGCCGCCCCACACCTCGGTGTAGGTTCGCGGGTCCTGAACCTCGAATTCGTAGAGGATGTTGTCCTCGTCGAGCCGCGTGAGCCGCTCGACGACCATCATGTCCTCGGAATTCAGGATCTTGTCGTTCATCTCGTTGAAACCCATACCCGGGTGGATGTTCGTGGTCTCGATGACGAGCGTGTTGCCCTCCCAGCGGCCCCACGAGTCGCCGAACCAGGGCCTCACGTGGGTCGGCAGTCGATTCGGCTCACCGAGCCGGACGATCCGTGTGTCGTGGATCATCTCCCCGTGAATCACCACGTAGTCAGCCGTCTGAATGACACGAATGTTTTGGTTGTATCCCCCGGAAGGTGTCATCGGGGGCCCGAGCGTGGCCGTGGGGCTGGAGGCGTAGTAGACGATGCACCGATCGGCCAGCGGCCGCATCTCCGGATGGTCAAACTCGCCGAATTGGCTACGAAATCCATGGTACTCGTCCTTGCGCCGCTGGCCCTCGACCGTGAGGGGGGGGATCCGGCCGTTCGACGGGTAGGTGATGAGCGAAGTCCGGGGCTCGCCGTTGACGACGGCCACCCGCGCGCCTTGCTCGAACCAGACTTGGTTGTAGCTACCGACCCCACGACCTGCAGGTGGTGCACCACGGTTCGGGTCGCTCGGCGCGGAACCGCGCTCGACACGGTTCACGAATCCTTGCTCGCGCTGTGCGACCTCCTCGGGTGTGAAGACCGGCCCCCCGTTCCCCCGACGCTCGAACGGCGTCATCGTCGCGTTTCTCCACGTTCCCTCGAGGTCTGGATGACCATCGGGCGTACGCGGCATCACCCACTCTTGAGCTGCGACAGGGGAGAGAAGTCCTGCAGCCGCGGTCACGAGGCATAGCCCCAGAAGCGAAGTCGAATAACGCGTTCTCATCTCCCGTCCTCCTAGCTGATGGGACTCCTGAACAGATGTTAGTACATCATAGCGCTTGGTGCGCGGTTTCGCTTGTGCGAGCGGCGACGTCCCTACTTCTGGAAGTCTTCGCTTTGGCCATCCTTCGGTGCGCGGGCGGGGCTCGTGAGTTAAGATGCGCGCCGAACCCTTTTTCCTGAGAGGAGCTCGACCGCGATGAGAATCCGAGCCAATCCTGCTTCGCCGACGGCCCTGTTGACGATGGCGGCTTTCGGGGTTCTGGGTGCCTGTTCGCCTGAAGGGGATCCGGGTGCCAACGCCGAAGCGTCGGAAGCACTCGGAAGCTCGGATCTGAGGATCGAAAGTGTGTCCACGAAACCGTACCTCGTCACCGGTGGCGACGTGCTTCTTCGGATCGAGGCAGGGGAGGACCTCGATCTCTCAGACGTCCGTGTGTCGGCGAACGGGACGGACGTGACCACACGGTTCAGCCTCGACGTACCGGGGGCCTCACAGGGGGCCTCGCTCATCGGGCTTGTCGACGGACTCGGCCTCGGAGACAACCAGATCGAGGCCCGGATCCCGGACTCGGATGCGATGGCGGCCCTCGAGCTCACGAACTACCCGATCACGGGTCCTATCATCTCCGGGCCCCACGAGACGCCCTACCTCTGCGGGACCGAACGATTCAGGACAGCGGGCGGTGAGACGCTCGGTGCCCCGCTCGACGAGAACTGCTCGGTCGAGACACGGGTCGAGTACGTGTATCTGTCTACGGAGGACGACGGGGGGTTCAAGGCGTACGGTGGTGCGATGCCGCCCGACATGGCTGAAGCGACGACCTTGGACGGCGAGGTCGTGCCGTTCATCGTCCGAGTCCAGACCGGGACGGTCAACCGTGCGATCTATCAGAGCGCGATGCTCCACGACCCCGCGGATCCCACGCCGGACCCCTGGACCCGCAGCCGCGGTTGGAACGGAAAGCTCGTGTACACCCACGGTGGCGGGTGTCGGAACGGTTGGTTCCAGCAGGGGCGCTCCACTGGACAGGTACTCAACGTGGGGCTGCTCGAGATGGGATTCGCGGTCACTTCCGCGTCTTTGAACGTGTTCGGAACCAACTGCAACGACCTTCTGGCCTCCGAGACCCACATCATGGTCAAAGAGCGCTTCGTCGAGAGCTACGGCCAGCCGACCTACGCGATCGCCACGGGGGGCTCGGGCGGTTCGTACCAGAGCCATCAGACGGCCGACAATTACCCCGGCGTGTTCGATGGCATCATCGTCTCGTCCAGTTTTCCGGATGTGACCTCGGCCACGATCTTCACCTTGGCCGACGCGCGCCTGCTCAGCTTCTACTTCACCGAGATGGCTCCACGCCAATTCAGCGAAGACGAGCAGCGCCTGGTTTCCGGCTTCGGCTCCTGGGGGAGCATCCCCAACCTGAGCCGTGGCGCGGCAAGGATCGACGCCACCTACTCGGAGACGGCGTCCCCTGAGGAGCAGGGCGCGGAGGTGGGCCGCCTCCCCGAGCTGGAAGCTCTCCGTTATAGCTCGTCGAACTCGGACGGGATCAGGGCCACTGTGTACGACCATACCGTGAACGTCTACGGTATCGACCCCGCGACCGGTTTCGCGGCGCGTCCGTTGGACAATTACGGCGTGCAGTACGGCCTCGACATCCTGAACAGCGGCCAGATCACGAAGGCCCAGTTCA
>PCCM01000087.1 GCA_002731735.1 Gemmatimonadota bacterium
AGCTTGAACTCAAGAAATGCGGACTGCTGGATGATATCCTTTGCCCGACTCTCGTCGTCGGGTCCGATCCCGGGCAACTCCACGATGAGGCGATCTGCACCGGCCTTCTGGATGTTTGGCTCCTCGACGCCGAACTCATCGATGCGGGTGCGCAGAATACGCTCCGCCCGGTCGATGGCGTCGGCGCGGGCTTCGGGCACCATCGTGCCCTCGGGATCGTCCACCTCGAGGACGAGGTGCATGCCACCCTGGAGATCCAGGCCCAGCGTGATCCCGTTTACAAACAGGTATACTATACTGCCGAGGACCATCAAGAAAATAACGATGATCCGGCCCGGTATGGAGTTGAACATCAGGACGGTCTGCCTCGGGTTATGGCCGCTTCAAAGCCCAGTAACCTCGCAGGGCCAGGCCACGCCTGTCAATCTACGGTTTTTGGGCCCCTAAAGGTTCGCGACGCGGACCATCCAAAGGGCCGTCCACTGGGCCCGGGCGCCGCTATTCCGAGTTCATCTCACGGCGCCACTCCGTCGACCCGTCGGCCACACGCACCTACTCCCTGAGGTCCTACGTCCTACGGATTGAGCGGGGCCAGCGGAAGCACCAAGACAAGGGAGAGCGACCACGGGCTCTCATCGTCGAGATAGAGCACGTCCCCGAAGTCGTCACCCGCCTTCGGAATACCCGTCGCTACGTAGTCGATCGAAACCTCTGTTTCGAGGTTCCGTAGCCAGCGACCCTCGGGGAGCGAATTGAACGGACGGAGGGCCGTGTCCAACTCGAAGTTGAGCTTGTGTGTGTAGGCGCTCGTAGCGTCTGGCCGCTCAGCCGGACTGAACTTGTCGACGATGTCGAGGTGGGACGAAAGCCAACCCCCCGTCTGATCGGACTCGATCAGGTGCAGNTTGAGTTCGAGTTCCAGCNCCACCAGATTGTCGTCNGAGAACGCCGCCCAGCCCGCCTCGAAGGTCAGCCCTACCCGCGGGATCTGGGTGGGTNCGCCGACAGCGAAGAGTAGCTCGAAGACGGTCTCTCGTTCGGTCTCCTCGACCACCCCATCGGCCTCGACTCGCGCTCGGCTTCCGAGGTTTTCGAAGCTGATCGTAGGCTCNATCTTCAGCTCCGGCGCACACAGGACCGTGCACGAGTCACCGTCCTGGGCCGCCCCGGGCGCCGGCGTGAGNAGAACANCNGCGAAGCCAACGAGTGCATAGCGCATCATCTGAACGGCAGTTCGCTCACGATATGGCACGTACCGCAGGCGGCAGTATAGGGAACNGGCATGGCCCGGCCCGGTGACACCCCGCTGACCCCAACGTTNGTTTTCAAGGGCACGTCAAATACGTGCGAGTTGATGGGNCCTTCCCAGTAGGCGTTGTTTTCTTCTTCAGCTGCATTGGCATAGGGAGGCGTCTCTATCATCCTGCCAAAGTCGCCCGCGATGCCGCCCGTATTGGATGTCCCCGGCATATGACAGTCGATGCAGCGTGTCNGCTCTCCCTTCATCTTGGCGTTCAGCTCCGTTTCCATGTGAGACAGAACGTCCACTTGGTGACACCTCTGGCAAAGCGGCGAGCCGGAGTCATCNGGGTCGTGAATGAGCGAACGTGGGTACGGTGTGCCACCATGCATGTCATGGCAGTCCGAGCAAGTGACCTGCAGTCGATCGTTTCTATACATCTTCGACTTCAGGAAATCAGAATACTGCTGGTGAGGCTTGCTCGAGTGGATGTCGTCGGGCCAGATGTTGTTCTCCGTTCCTGGACCTTGCATGGTNGGCCCCTTCTTGATCGGATCGGTGTACTCCGTAATCAGCTGGTNGCGACTTATTCCCGGCCTCNCGAGCTCTCCTTCCTCGTTGAGAGCTTGTGTATAACCGATGGTCTCTCCGCCATACCCTTGTCGTCTGTCGTGGCACCTGCCGCAGACCACACTGGACCGCTCCGCGGAAAGGAATTTGGGATTCACGATAAAGCGGGANCTTCCTTCGTTGGCCACATGTTCCGACCCGGGACCNTGGCAATTCTCGCAGCCGATATTGATCTCATCCATCTCGGGGTCATCGTCTATGTTCAGTGAACCGCCCGGGTCGTTGACAGCTCGTACCAGAAACTGACCGGAGGCCTCGTCTTCATACCGCTCCCAGCCCGTGAGATGACAGCTGGCACACATGGNCTGAANGGTGTTGGTGTTGACCGGCGGAGCGTTGATCAAATCATCGGGAGTCCCGTATTGGGCATCCCCGCCAGGGGCCCACCAGAGGTAGAACTTGTAGTCGTGCCAAACTCGCCGCGACCTGTTCAACCTATTGTCACGCCCGCTCATGTTGTACCGAAGCAGGGTATACCATCCCAGGCGAGATCCNAGCCCTGGTGGAACTGAGACGATGTACCGTTGGTCGTGAACCGCCCCGCCGTATAAGAGNTTTATCTCCAGGTGGGCTGGGCTATTGGGGTCCGTCGGGTTGAGGCTGTTCACCATCGTGATGTAATACTTGTCATCGTTATTGTTCTTCCACAAGTAAACATCGGCATAGGTCGTCTCGATCGGCAGCCGAGAGTCGCCAACTGCTCTTAACTTGAACTTGTCGTTGTTCCGCCGTGAATCGTAATCCCCGATCTCGAGGTGCGTGCCGTTCTCGTAATTGTCTGTCTCGGGGAACGATTCGAGCGCGTCGAAGTAGTCCGGGTGTTTCGAATAGTCCTGCATCGGCCCCGGGGCTCCCGGTACGGTCCATCCGATCTTGTGGGCGGTCTCTTGCCAGTGCCTTTCATCTTCATGGCATGTCAGACAACTCGAACTGCCGACCGCTACGGCGGCCGGAGAAGGACTGCTCGAAATCCTGATGGTCCTCGATTCACCGCGTAGCAGTTCGGCGGGATAACTTCTTCGGCTCTGGTCCCCACCGGGCAGGTGTTCAGCATCATCCGGGGAGGGGGTCACGTGAACAAAGAACGTGCCATCGGGCACGGTCGGTATGACGAACTCGCCTTGTGCGTCGGTCGTGGCCCGCGGAAAGTCTGTCCCTCTCAGTCGAATCGCNTCCTCNAGCGGTTCATCATAGAGTTCGGCAGGATATGGTGGAGCGTAGATGGCACTGGCAGTCATTTGTGTGGTGACGTCAATCGCCGTTNNCGGAATCAGATGGACCGTTGCGCCGACCACGGGATGGCCGGGATTGGTGGCCTCNCCGCCAACTACCAAAGCGCCAGAAGCNCTCACCACCCGGCCCGAAAACTCAGCAGGTTGATCGGTCGCTGCGAGCAACAGCCCCGCTATCAGCATCATGGTGGGCAGTGATACCGCCAGNCCGAATAATTTTACAGCGCGGTTTTGGTGCATCTCATTCTTCTNCTTCGAGCCCTCGACATGATGATCTGTTCTNCGGGACGATAGCCTCNGAACGTGAAGTGTACCATCACCGGNTCACCAACTCACACGNACGCCAGTCGTAGAAGCGNCACCGGAGTAAGCCCCACCATCCGCGGCGTTGTCATTCATATCTGCGAACTGTAGACCGCTCTGCAATTTCAGCTTGTGGCCGTAGAAGTAGTAATTGAGCCCCACATAGAACTCGTTGTAGCGATCCCCACGACCATCTGTCACCTGATTCTCATACCGCGCNAGGCGGACGCCGTTGTCATCTCGACTACGAAGGTAGGTGTAGCGGGTAACAACCTGGAAACCGGACGTAAGGTTGAAAAACGGCATCGCCATCGCACCCCACACGTCGCTCTGGCCCAGGTAACCAGCCGCCCCGGAAAAATCCACGCGGAAACCCCACCGAATGTCCTCGAACCTGAAGTTCAAGGACGCGACGTGTTGAAGCTGTCGCGTAAAAGTGTTGTCCGGATCAGGGTCCTGATATACGTAGTTTCCTCTCAGCAGCGCGTCTTCGACTCCCAGAGCCTCCGAGAAGTTGTAGCCAAGGGACACAAGCCCGAAAGCACTCCCGTGGAAGTCACCGAACTCCCCATTGTCACGACCTCCGGTGTAGAGCCCCAGGTGGTAGACCCAATTCGAGCGCCCGCCCGCCGCGCTCACGCCAGGTATGTACTCGGCGGGAAACCACATGTTGTTGGCGAGATTGCTGCGGTCTATCGTCAGAAGCTCCTTTGACGAGGTCGACCCGTCTGTGGTGAACGCAACTCCCTGCTTGCCGACCTTCAGTGCGAAGGCATCACTCGCCTGCCATTCGACATACGTGTCTGTGAGCCTCTTGTAGAAATCGCCACCGCTGTCAGGATCAAAGCCGGCCTCGACGTGAACGGTGAGCTGGTGGAAGAACTCCGACTTCACACCAAGCCGCGTGCGTCGGACGTTCCAGTCGTCGAATGTGCCCTGGTCCGCATTAACGGCGGCAAACTCGTACTGAAACCTGCCACTGAAGAGGACACTCTGAACCGTCTTGTTCTGGTCGTTGCGATACCACTCGGCAAACTTCCAGATATCATCGTAGGTCGACTGTGAGGTGGCCTGCTCCGGTGCTGTCAGCGCCAGCAATCCGCCTAGGATTACCGCAAGAGTAGGGCTCCGACTCAATTTCATTTATACGTCGAAGCCGCTCTCCTCCAACTCCTGGGCATGTTCGGCCCGCTGGGCGTCCTCTTCGTCCACCACCTGGCCGTCGAACAGGTGCACCGAACGGTCGGCCACTGTCGCGTAACGAGGATCGTGCGTCACCATGCAGATCGTCGCTCCCTCGTCGTGTAATTCCTTCATGAGGTCCATGACCGCATTCCCGTTCTTCGAGTCGAGGTTTCCCGTCGGCTCGTCGGCGAGCAGGATGAGTGGCTTGCCAACGATCGCCCTCGCCACCGCCACGCGCTGTTGCTGACCACCTGAAAGCTGACTCGGATAGTGCTTCATGCGGTGCGCCATGCCGACCCTTTCGAGAGAGGTGTGCACACGCTCCCTGCGCTCACTTCCCGCCATCCCGCGGTAGGTGAGTGGAAGCTCCACATTTTCGTAGACGGTGAGGTCTCCGATCAGATTGAACGCTTGGAAGATGAATCCGATCGCCTGGTTGCGGATCTTCGCCCGTTGGGACGTTGTGAGGCTGGCCACAGGCTCGCCGTCGAGCAGATAGTCGCCGCCCGTTGGAGAGTCCAGGAGCCCGAGGATCGACAACAGCGTCGTTTTGCCGCAACCCGACGGACCGGCGATGGATACGAACTCACCCGCTTTGACTTCCAAATGGATGTCGGACAAAGCGTGGGTTTCCACCTCTTCGGTGTAAAACACCTTGCTGAGCGCCTGAAGATCGATCAGCGTGGACGAGTTGCCTTGCTCTGGCGTGTTTTCCATCATGCCTTCCTTGGAACCCCGGCAATGCTACAGCGAATGTGAATGGCCGGCGCGCCGGCCAGCCTCTGGTTTAATCCCTCAAGCGGACCCGATCGACACCGTCCCAATTGGACATGTCGGACAGGATCACGATATCCCCTTCCACCAATCCTTCGATCACTTCGATCTCGTTGACCGAGCTGGCCCCCAACATGACGTTGACACGTTCCGCGTACTGACCGTCGTCAACCAGCTTGAACATACCCACCCGCTGATTCGCCTGGCCATACGCGGGACGTCCGACATACGTCACGTCGTCCAGCCGTTGGATCACCACGTTGCCGTCAACGCTCAGGTCCGGACGAGCGCTCCGCGGAAGATCCGGGGGAAGCGCCACGTCGATCGTCACGGTGCCGTTCTGCACCGACGGATCGATGCGCACCACCTGCCCTGTGATCGTGTCGTTCCGTGTATCGATGTACGCGGTCTGCCCCGCGGTGATGTCCTGGGCTTGTGTCTGCGGAATACGGACCTCGGCTTTGAGGCGCCCCGGCTGCACGACCCTGGCAAGGGTCGCACCTGACTGAACCCACTGGCCCTCGTCGAGCGGGAGTTCGGCAAGAACACCCGAAACGCCGGCCGTCACCTGCAACGACGTCACTCGATCACGCTGGAACTCGACGATGTCGGTGAGACTCTCGATATTGAGCAACGCAGCATTCACCTGGTCGACGGCAGAGGCCTTGAGCAACTCCGCCGCCTCCTCATTGAGCAGCAACCGCTCCCGCAATTCGTCCACCGCGTCTCCGGTTCTGGCGAACTCGGTCGCGGCCACCAACTCGGGATTCGTGTCGAAGAGACGCTGGTTGGTGGCGTGCTCACGTTCGGCGTTCTGCAATTGGGTGCGCAACTGGGCCAGGGCCCCCGCTTGGGTGAGGCGCTGCGTCTCCAAGCTCGAACGTGTCTGAATCAGGTTGGCTTCGGCCGTGTTGAGCGACTGCTGGGCCTGGAGCAGTGAGATATCTACGTCCGGATTGCTCATCCGGACGATCACCGTATTTTCCTCGATCGTGGTTCCGGGTAGAACGACGATTTGCTCCACACGCCCGGCCGTCAGAGCGGTAATCCAGCGCATTTGTTCGGGCACGAGCGTACCCGGCCCACGCACCTGTCGTATCATGGTGCCGTGCTGGACCGTGTCCACCCATACAGTCGCCACGTCAACGGCGGGCGCCGCAGGTTCAAGGTTCCTCAAGGCCACGGTGGCCCCAACCAGGGCCACGACCCCGACCGACCACTGTATGATTCTTTTTCTCGTTCTTGGCTTGGGATCACGGGCTATGTCCACGATGACCTCACTCCTTAAAAGCTTTCCTACTCTTCTGGGCGGAGCTGCTGGCCCACGGCGTTTTCGAGGTTCGCCAGGCCGGCATAGAACGAATATAGACTGTCCAAGTAGGCCCGTTCCCCCTCCGCCATCGTACGCTCTGCGTCGAGCAATACAATGAAATTGTCCGCACCCAGACCGTATCGCGTGCGCGACATCTCCAGCTGCTCGGCGGCCACCTCGCGGCTCCGCTCCTCCACCTGAACCACACTGAATGCCGTCATCAGCGCATCGAGTGCAGATGTCACGCTAGTCCTAATCTGTAATTCCTCCGCCCGGCGGGAATACACAGCGTCCTCGAGTTGGTTGGAGGCCTGAGACACCGACCGCTCCCTGCTGAACCCGTTGAAAATCGGAATACTCAACCTCAAACTTGCTGAGAACGGCTGGCGTGTGAAGCCGAACGGAAAAGACCTGTTTCCGCCAAGGATCGACTCGCGGGCCTCGGTGCTGAGCTCCCCCGAGCCACACTGTTGGGGAAATCCCTCAAGCGGCGTCGTCAGGCCTGCTGAAATGTTGTTGAACGTCTGGCAACTCGCTAGCGCCCCAGCGGCACCCCTCTCGGCATTTGCGACGAGGAAGTCCCCGTTTGCGACTTCCTGAGTAAAACCCGACCAGCCACCCGTAAGGGTAACGCTCGGAAAATATTGCCCGCGGGCTTGCTGGAGGTTGGCGCGCCGAGCCCCTTCGTTGGCCACAACGGCTGTGAGCCCAGGGTGTGACTCCAAAGCAATCGAAATCAACTCCGTACTAGTCCAGGAGGGGCGGAACACTTCGAATTGACTCACCAGCTCCACGTCGGCACCGAGATCCAGGCCGACGGTCTCCAAGAGCCTCAGAGTCTCCACCCGCATGGCCGACTCTGCCTGTAGCAGAGCGACCGAGTCACGTCCGACCTGCACTTGCGCTGCCGCAGCGTCCATGACGATGGCTGCCTGCGCATCCACACGGGCCTGCACGATTTCGAGATTTTCGAGAGAACTGTCAACCTGTCTCCGGGCCACGTCGACCCGATCTCGCGCACGTAACGCTACCATGTACTGGAGCGTGACCCCGTATTCCATGAGAAACTCCGCCGCGTCGGTCAATGCTCGGGCGGCGTTCCGATCGGCTTTGGCACTGCCGAGACCGAACACGGTGTTGCCGTTCAACGTGTACGACCCTCCAATCGAAAAACTGGAATAGTAGAGCGCCCCTCGCTCCACCCCACCCGTATTGATCGTCCCGATCCGCGACTCTCCCGGAGCTTGGTAGGTTGCGCTCGCGTTCGCCGTGAACGACGGAAGGATAAGGTTACTCGTCGCTTGCCTCACACCCCAATCGAACTGCGCCTCGTTGTTCTGCGTGGAAAGAAACGTGGGGTTGTTCTCACGGGCGAGTTCGATCGCCTCGTCCAATGTAAGACTCACGGTTTCCTGCCCCAGCGCCATCGCCGCGGTCGCCAAAAAAACAGCCGCCGTCAGCACCGCTGCTCTCTTTGCGTGCCCAGCCTCCCAATCCGCCATTCGCGTCACCCTCTGTCTCATTCGCGTCACCCTCGGTCTCATCGTGTCACCTCGGTCTCCGCGCACGTTGATATGTCCATCCATGTGAAGCAAGGTCCGACTGGAACCAGCCCAAGAGCCAACGACTCCACCACCACCCTGCCCCGCACCTTGCGATCGGACCCCACTACATTCGTCTTCGTGCTCGTTCTTCATGCACAGTCCATAAGGGAGATCCCTGCCAAACGCGATGGATCTCCTTAAACCGTTACAAAAATTGCGGTTACACCCCTGGTCAGGGCCCCAAGGTCGGCCATCCTTTGGCCCATCTGCGGGACATCGCATCCCAATATCTAACACCGGAGCGGGTATCTCGTCCTACCGGACCCGGTCTCGTACACGGCCCCCTGCGAGGGGTCCCCTACGTGACCCATCGGGGGCTGGTCTGAAGTGGCTAATTGCGACCTGAGGGTCCCAAGCAAGTCGCTGGCGGACCCGACCTAGGAGGGTGACAGAAAGGGAGGGTGGGCGTAGCACTTCAGCGTGCCTTGGCCTCAATCCAGTTTTACCTGAACGTGCGAATGCCTGCATCCAACGGGATGCTCAGGATTTCGGGCTGTCCACGTTACCCGCCCACGCATGAACGGACAACGCTAAACAGGCTTAGCGTAATCCCGAGGCATGCTTCGCCCAATCCGGGTATGCTTCCTGCAATACAATGAGGGTTCTATCTTGGCGCAGCATGTCGACCCCAACCGGAGCGAAATCAGGACGATGGTCACCGAGGAAGCCTTTCTCGAGCTCGATCAACGCCTCGGTTCTGGCAGAATGGAGGTGGATGCGCCACTCGCACCGCTGACCACGTTCCAGATCGGAGGCCCCGCCGACAGGCTCTTTCACGCACGAACCTCGGATGACCTGGCAGAGTCCATCCTGGCGGTGCGGGATCTCGGCATCCCACACTTCTTGCTCGGTAGGGGCGCCAACGTGCTCGTCGGGGACCGGGGTTTTCGCGGCCTGGTGATCCGCTGTGAGGTGGACGGCACGGAATTCTTAGGCGATGGCCGCGTCCGCGCTGGTGCAGGCGTTGATACTCACCCCGACCTCATCGAGGCGACCGTCTCCCGCGGACTCGGTGGACTTCACCACTTTGTCGGGATCCCGAGCACCGTGGGTGGGGCCATGTGGCAAAACCTGCACTTTCTCTCACCTGCGCCTGAGAGAGAGCGCACCGTTTTCTTGGAAGAGGTGGTCGAATCTGCCGAGATCCTCTCGGAAGAGGGAGAACGACGGACGGTGGATCGGGAGTACTTCCAGTTCGGTTACGACTACAGCATCCTGCACGATAGGGCCGACGTCGTGCTCTCGGTGGACTTCCAGTTGACCCCCGCTCCCACTGAGGAACTACGCCGTGTCATGGCGGGAAACCTCGTCTGGCGTAGAGAGCGGCATCCGGACCTAAACGTTCTGGCAAGCGCCGGCTCAATCTTCCAGAAAATCGAGGGAGTCGGCGCCGGGCGCCTCATAGACCAGTGCGGGCTCAAGGGACAAACCCACGGAGGTGCCCAGATCTTCACGAAACATGCCAATATCGTAGTAAACCGAGGAGGTGCAACTGCCGCCGATGTCCGAGCCCTGATCGAACTCGCTCAGACGCGAGTCGCCGACGAGCTCGGATACGAATTGGTTCCTGAAATCGCCTTCGTAGGGGAGTTTTGACTCCTCACCCTTTCCGATCACCCTCCGCGGCCAGCGATCTCCCCAAGCAGGGCCGAATCGATTTCATGGCCCCCGGCATGCGTGATCGTCTTGAAGGGGATCCCTAGCTCTCTCAGCCTCGCCTCCTGGGCGACGTGGGCCTCTTCGTTGATAAAATGATCGAGAAGCCCCCGCACCAGAATGAGCTCGGCGGATCCCAGCCGCTTAGGCCCCCGGTCCAGATCGAAATCCTCAGGGAGATACGCTCCCCAAAGGATGATCCGTGTGACGTCGGTGTCTCCCGCCGCCACCCACCGGCAGGCCGTGTGGGCGCCTTGTGAGAACCCCAAGACCGTGAGGGGCACCCCTTCGCCCGACCCTCCCGCTACCTCGTCGAGAACGGCGTCGAGATACTCCACATAGTCCGTGATCTCGTTCTCCCGATCTTCTCGTGTCATCCACGTAGCGCCGATCGGGATTTTCTTGCTACGGCGGGTCTTAGGGCCATGAAGATAAAAGCGGGAGAGGCCCTCGGGCGCCACAATCAGCCGTTTCCCATCGTCCAGCTCGGAAAACCGGGGTAAGAAGCGCCGTGCCAGCTGTCGAATTCCATGGCATACGAGCCAGATTTCGCGGACGTCGGAGCCAGCCGCCCCCAGAGTGTAGTAGCGCGCCGTTCGAGCGACCCGGATATGCCGCTCCTTCATCGCTCGTATTGGAACGGGCTGGTCGCCGAGTCGAAGCTCGGTAGCGAGTAGTGAAGCCCCCGCAGCACACCCCGAGCTGAGCGGGCATGATTGTCCTGAAGAAAGGCGTCCCGGATCCCCATTTTCTCAAACGCGGGGGCACGGTATGTCTCTGAGAAGAAGCCTCGAAAATCACCGTGCCGAGCCGGCGTGATGCGGATGACGTCGGGGATTGAAAGAGGCTCAAAACGAAATGACATGAAAATGCTAGATGGGGTGGTCATACCGGTGTATGAGTTCACGCCGCTCGGAGGAGCGAGCGAATTGCGCCGAAAGTTGAGTGCGCGCCGCTTGACCGGCAACCCGTCGCAGGCAGCCGATGGGTGGAGGGCGGTGCCATGACCGTGGGAATACTCTCCTTCGATATCCAGTATTTCTACTGATCTCACGGCAGTGCACCCAACAGGTCTAAGCCATAGGTGGCTCGTCCAGAATCCCGGCGTC
>PCCM01000088.1 GCA_002731735.1 Gemmatimonadota bacterium
TACGTAACGCGTCCATCCTGTTGGTTGCTCTGACATCGGTTCTTGCTCGATGGCGGGCCGGCATTGTAGCCTCGAGGACGCTTGGTGTGGGAGTGATAGCTATGGACGTACGTGCGGCGGTGGCCAATGAAGCGGGAAAACCGTTGTCGGTCGAGACAGTACAACTTGAGGGTCCTGGTCCTGGTGAGGTACTTGTTGAAATCAAGGCAACTGGCATTTGTCATACCGACGCCTACACGTTGTCGGGAGCTGATCCAGAAGGATTGTTCCCTTCGATTATGGGGCACGAGGGCGCCGGTGTAGTGGTCGATACCGGACCCGGCGTAAGAAGCGTCGTTAAGGGCGACCATGTGATCCCGCTCTATACCCCGGAATGTAGGGAATGTAAGTTTTGTCGATCGGGAAAAACTAACCTCTGCGGAGCCATTCGTGAGACACAAGGTCAGGGACTGATGCCCGATGGAACATCACGTTTTTCTCGCGAAGGAGAAAGGCTGTTTCACTACATGGGGACGTCAACTTTTTCGAACTACACGGTGCTACCCGAAATCGCAGTCGCCAGAATCCGAAAAGATGCGCCTTTCGACAAGGTTTGTTACATCGGTTGCGGCGTCACCACAGGACTCGGAGCGGTGATGAACACAGCCAAAGTAGAACCGGGATCGAATGTCGCTGTATTCGGGCTTGGAGGTATAGGCCTGAACGTCATTCAAGGAGCCCGGATTGTCGGCGCGGATCGGATTATCGGGGTCGATATCAATGCGGATAAACGTCCGCTTGCGGAGAAATTTGGAATGACCGACTTCATCAATCCAACCGTCGTGGATGATGTGGTCGCTTCCATCGTCGACCTTACCAGCGGCGGAGTGGATTATTCGTTTGAGTGCATTGGTAACGTGGACGTTATGCGCCAGGCCCTCGAGTGTTGCCACAAGGGATGGGGTGAAAGCATCATCATTGGCGTTGCGGCTTCGGGTGAGGAGATTTCAACGAGACCTTTCCAGTTGGTCACGGGCCGCGTATGGCGCGGTACGGCATTTGGAGGTGCGCGGGGACGGACCGACGTGCCAGGCATTGTTGATTGGTACATGGACGGCAAGATTAATATTGATGATTTGATTACCCACACGATGCCTTTGGATGACATAAATAATGCGTTTGATTTGATGCACGAAGGCAAATCAATTCGATCGGTGGTGACATTCTCTTAACTGATTTTTCCAAGCTTATATTTCGAGGAGGAATTTTATGGACCGACGAGCATGGTTAGATCAGGTCGTTGAGGAAACGCTTGAACCAGACCTCCCGATCTGTGATCCCCACCATCATCTTTGGGATTATCCCGAAAGTCGTTACCTACTCGACGAGCTACTCGAAGATACCAACAGCGGACACAATGTGGTTTCAACCGTTTTCATGGAATGTGGTGCGATGTATAGGGCTGCAGGGCCAGAGGCTTTTAGGCCAGTGGGTGAGACGGAGTTTGTCAACGGCATCGCGGCGATGAGCGCTAGCGGGCTATACGGTGAAACAAGCGCGTGCGCATCGATCATTGGTTTTGCGGATTTGTCGATGGGGACTGCCGTTGGAGATGTTTTGGACGCGCATATGGACGCAAGCGGGCGGTTTCGTGGCATTCGACATGCAACGGGTTGGGATGCCAGCGACGATGTCCGCAATTCACACACGTCCCCATCAGAGAAGCTCCTCGGGGACAAGATTTTTCGCGAAGGGTTCGCGGAATTGGGAAAGCGCAATCTGACCTTTGACGCGTGGTTGTACCATTTGCAGATCGACGAACTTACCGCCCTCGCTCGTGAGTTCCCGGAACAACCCATCGTTTTTGATCATTTTGGCGGTCCATTGGGCATCGGTCCCTATCAGGGCAAGCGCGATGAAATCTTTTCATCATGGAAACGGGCGGTGACTGAGCTCGCGCGATGTGAAAACGTTGTTGCCAAGTTGGGGGGATTGGTTATGCCGATCAATGGATTTGGGTTCCATAAGGCGGCTGAACCGGCATCGTCGGAAGCGTTGGAATCAACCACGCGAGATTACTATTTTCATATGATCGAAGTATTCGGAGCAGATCGGTGCATGTTCGAAAGTAATTTTCCGGTGGACAAAGCGAGTTGCTCGTACAACGTGTTGTGGAACTCGTTCAAACGTATTGCGGCCGAATTTTCGGCCGACGAAAAGTCGGATCTATTTCATGACACTGCGGCGCGGATCTATACGGTTACTGTATGAATCGTGTGGGAAACGTCTTAGAAGCCGAGCACATTAGATAAATAGTAGACAAGTCGGAGTCGGGACGCCTGCTATCCGTACAACCTCCGTGGGGCGACCGTCGACAACGGGATAAACTGCGACGTTGTCTGATTGTTGGTTCGCGGCCAAGAGCCACTTTCGTGTCGGGTCGAAACAGAAAAAGCGCGGGTGTTCTCCGTGCGTGGGAACCCAAGACGGTTCACAAGGTAAACCGCGATCGTCTAAAGCCATCGTGACTATCGAGTCGTGACCACGATTTGATGCATAGATGAATCGACCGTCATCACTCAACTGAATTTCTGCGGTTGTACTCGGTCCACGATAGTCNTCGGGAAGTGTACTGACGAACTCTTGGTCGTGGCGGACATCGTTGCGGTTTAAGACGGCGATGGTGTTGCTCAGTTCGTTGAGTAAATAGTTGAGGGGTTGTTGGGGATGGGCAACGATGTGGCGGGGTCCTGACCCGGGTTTAACGGACGTTGTCGACGGATCGATATTCAACACTCCGCGCGGGTTAATCCGGTAGTGGTACACGCGATCTGCGCCAAGATCCGGAACCATTAACTCGGTGTCGGATACCAGGTGTACTTCATGGGCGTGCGCGCACCGTTGTCGGGCACTGACCGGTCCGCTTCCTTCATGCGCGACGTAGCTTGTTTTTTCGCCAATGGCACCATTGGAATCACGCCGAAAGACGGCGACGCTGCCGCTTCCATAGTTCGCGACCGCTATCCAATGACGGCTGGCCGTAATATGACAAGGTAAAGAACCCAACGACGATTGGCGATTAATGAAACGTAGTGTGTCCGCGCGAAGTTCGAAAGCGGAAANACCACCTTCCANTGCTTCGTTGACTGCGTAAACATGATTGTCGATACGACAAAGAAAAGCAGGGCTCTCGGATTCGATAGCAAGTTCCATGCACNCNAAATGNCCGTCCTTATCGTTGAACGTGGCCCAGTAAATGCCCNTCGCATCGCCCTGCGTATAAGTNCCAANGAGAAGACGATGAACCGTCACGGACTGGCGCTTCGCCNGATGGTCGGATCACACNCTGATGCAGGCAGCGCCACGGGGTTTCGCAACGTTGATCAGTTGAACTCGAGCTCCGCGCCTAGGTAAAACTGCCGCGGTAGACCTGGGAAATATCGATAACTCCCAAAGGCGTAATCCGCGCGGTCAGCGTATTCCTTGTCGAGTAAATTGATCATTCGCGCGAATAAACGGACCTTGTTGGAAAGCTCCCAGTTGCCGCGCCAGTTGAGCAAGGTGTGTCCCGAATATTTGGCGGTGTTCGCTGCATTGATGAAGTGCGGTCCGATGTGACTGAGTTCAAATTCGAAGGTGGTGCGTTCCGTGAACCGGGCCCGCCAATGCGCGCTCGCCAACCACNTAGGGGCAGTATCAACGTCGTTGCCAGAGATAATCGTCTCACCGCGTGAGGCATCTCGTGTGAAATCGTATNGGTGTCGAGCATAGGTCGCGACGAGCGCGAGAGTATGGATGTCGTTNGGGTGAAACGCGAAATCCGTTTCGATGCCGCTAGATCGCGTTTTCCCNTCGCTAACGTTGTAACCGTCGGCGTCGCGGAAGATCAGGCTGTTAGTGCGTTCGAGATAGGTACTGACATCAACATCGAACCGACCTTTTGTCGCGTTGATCCCAACTTCGAGAGAGCGTAGTGACTCGCTCGCCAGACTTGCAACCGTTTGGCCGCTCTGAAGGCGATAAAGTTCGGTCGCTTGCGGTGGTCTGAAACCGCGTCCGATCAAGGCGTAGAGTTTTAACCTCGGTTTGGCCTCCCATTCGATACCNATGCGTCCGGCGACATCGGTAAAATCATCTTCGCGATCGGCGGGGCGGGTGTACAGACAGCCCCCAAATCCGCACGCGGTGCCATCATCGCGACTGTTCCCATCGAGGTGTCGATTGTCGTAATCGTAGTTAAGACGCTCCAATCGCATGCTGTGAATGAGTTCGACGTTTTCTGCGATTTCCCAACCAATGTCGTAGAAAGCCGCCATCAAGAAACTCGATATCTCGTAGTCGTAGTGCGTGCCCTCCGGTCGGGTCCCTACCAAATACGCGGATCCGGTCGTCGGTTGGTTCTGTTGTTCCGACAGCGCACCACGCATGGTCTCGACCTGAGCACCTAGTAACCAACGGGTGTTCGTGGTTGAGCCTTTCATACGGGTGAGGGCNCCAAAACTTGTCTGATCATTGCTCTCCAACGGCTTCCCCGGGAGGAAATGCTGTCGAAATTCCATGTCCGATCGACGTAGATAGGGAGCCACNGACCANTTCCGATCATTCTGGTCGAGATTCCAGTGGCTCGCGATCCTCAATGAAGTCGCATCACGATAGGCCTCGGGGTTGGGGTTGGTGCGTCGTATCGTTGCGTCTTCGTANGCGAGCTCGCCTTTTACGTAACCCCCCGTCTCTTGNTTCAAGCGTGTTGCGGAGAGCGTATGAACGGCTTTCCATTTCCCGTGATTGGTCGATAGGTTGGACGTGACTTTGTATTGGTCGTAACCGGTATCGTCGCGGTAACCGTCGCTTCGGCTTCCATTTGCATTGAGTTGAAAGCCNTCTGACCCCGCGGCGAAACGACCTTGTAGGTACTCGTAGGGACCGATTTCTACTGCGGCTTGGGTCGATTCGTTGCGGGTGAAAGAAATCGAGTTAATCACACCATGCAGCGCGTTGCCGCCGAACCGCGCACTCGCTGGCCCTCGGACCACTTCGAGTGCTGACGCTTGTTCACTATTGATCTCGAAAAGGTTGTTGACGTTGCAGAATCCAGCAGGCCTGATCGGAATGCCNTCTTCCAAGAAAAGGAATCCACCGCAAGCGCCTGGACCNGTGAGGACGCCGGATCGAATGGCAGTCAGGTGTTCTTGGCCGGAGCCNCNAGAAACCCACACCCCGGGGATCCGGACGAGCGCTTCGTGGACGTGGTTGGCGCGCACGAGTTTCAGAGTTTCAGCGTTCACGGTGGAGCCGCTGCCGGCGGTTTCGGTCGACGCGACGACGGAAGCTTCCGCACGGACGATAATCTCTTCTAGTTCATCGGCGCCCGCCGTTGGGAAGGCGAGCACCGACGTTAGAAAACCCAGTCTCAGTATTCGCTTCATGTGGGCAGATAATTTACAACGTGGACTCGGCGCATGATAAGCGCATGCTCGAAAAAGTCACACCAGCAACAGGCTTTACCCGGTGGGTCGGTGGACTATGTGAGGAGAGGATTAGCCGAAANCGNATTGAGCGTTTAACGTGGAAACCCTTATTCTACTGNTTGAGTCTTGCAGGATACGGTTTATTGAAAGTACCCNAAATATTGCTTGGCGTNCTTANGAACCCGCGGGCTAGTCATTTCCTCAAGGTTTTCGCGGCAGCAGTCGACGGACCGCTAATGCGCTGGTCGGGTGGTCGCATACGCCTTTCGTTCGTGATCCCANTGCTGCTGCTTGAAGTCGTTGGCGCTCGGAGCAAAACACTGCGGCGAGTACCGTTGCTATACGTCGATACCNATGANGGCTTGATCGTCGTCGGGTCAAACGGCGGATCAAGGCGAGAACCCGCATGGTGTAAAAACCTNAGAGCAAATCGTTCGGTAACTTGTTTAGTTAAGGGTCGGCGGGAGCGTTATGAGGCGGCTGAANTGCACTGTTCCGCGTATGCAGCNGCGTGGAGAAGTGCTGTGTCTACGTATCCCAACTACGCCTTGTACCAGGAGCGTCTTTCCTCGAGAACCATTCCTCTTTTTCGACTGTCGAGAACGCCGCATTCATCAACGGTGACNGATGAATCGCAGACCTTCGACACGNCCAAGGATGGATTTTGATCAAATAACCGCAGTCTATGGGAGTTTTTTGATATGCCACTAGACATCATTGGGGTCGGGTATGGACGCACCGGGACGTTGTCGTTGAAACAAGCGCTGGAGACAATGGGTTACGCGGATTGTTACCACATGTCGGAAGTGGTCGCGCACCCTGAGCACTCGGCTTTATGGATTAATGCATGGAAAGGTGAAGATCCTTGGGAAGTTATTTTTCATGGATATCGAGCCACCGTGGATTGGCCTTCAGTCGCATTCTGGCCACGTCTCATGAACTACTATCCCGATGCGAAGCTGCTTCTTACGACGCGCGATGCCGAAAGCTGGTACCGAAGTGCTTCGAATACGATTTTCAAAGCCATGAAAGAGGGGATGCTTGCTGATGAACCAGCGCGCCGCGAACGGATCGAAATGGCTAAGGACATCATCGTCGATGGTACGTTTGGCGGCGATTTAGACGACAAGACAACGGTACTCGCGGCCTATCAGCAAAATATCGATCGAATATATGAGGAGGTCCCGAAAGAGCGTTTGATTGTCTTTGATTCGGCCGAAGGCTGGGAACCGTTGTGCAAAGCGCTGGAGGTGCCTATACCGAAGGTTCCTTACCCGCGAGTTAATACCACCGAAGAATTTGAACAGCGCTGGCGCGGTGGTGACCCCCGACGAGGTNTTCGCTCGACCTAAGAGTTATCGCCGGAATCGACCTCGGCGGCAAGGCGCCTATCGATAAGACGGAAAACCCATGTCGCCAATGCTGCTCCAACGAGCTGCGCTGCGATAAATGCTGGCACGTGTTCGGGTACGATCCCAGAGAACGTGTCAGTTAAGGAACGGGCGATCGTCACCGCTGGGTTTGCAAAAGACGTGGACGCGGTAAACCAATACGCGGCGGCGATATANAGTCCCACCATGGGNGCAACNGCTGATGGCCGCGCNCGAAGTGTTCCGAGNATNGTCATGACGAGGCCGAACGTGGCNACCACTTCGGCGAGCCATTGCGCGGGGCCGGTTCGCGCGTGNGTNGAGAACTGAAGCCAATCGATTTCGAACATGGCATGTGCTAACCAGGTTCCCAAGATACCNCCNAGTATTTGAACGACGACGAAGAGAGAGGCTTCCCCTCGCGAAATTTCGTCGCGAANAACAAACGCAAGCGTGACGGCNGGATTGAAGTGNGCTCCAGATAAAGGACCGAAAATNGTGATAAGAACGGNCAGTATCGCTCCNGTGGCAAGGGTGTTACCGAGCAAAGCAAGTGCAACATTACCGCCGGCGAGGCTTTCCGCCATAATGCCAGAACCCACTACGGTAGCGAGCAAGAAAAGTGTGCCGAGGAATTCCGCGAATAGTCTAACGGGATTGGTCATTGGAAATAGTCGTTGAGGATGGGCTCGAATTGGGTGGCGTAACGATTAATACGTTCAAAACACTACGGCTCAATAAACGCCTACCATAAAGTACTGGTGTTTCAATTCAACGACATTCGTGGGTCCGTCTGGTTAGCGCGTTATCTCGGCAATAGGGTCTTCCCTTACTGTGCTAAAACGTGCGTTGAGCGTGGCTCTGATAAATAATCGGTATTGCCTTGAATAGACTGACCTGTAATTCAGGAATATCCATGCTTACGTTCGCCGGATAGAAATCATTTTGACGTTGAGCAAAGTTTTATGTGGGTAGCCGCAGTTCTACTGGTCGTCGTTGTCGGCTCGGTGGTCTTCAATTTTTTCACCCCGTGGTGGTTTGGCGAAGTCGCGTCGAATTGGGGAAGTATTGATGACACCGTACTTCTCACGCTTTGGGTATGCGGCGTCGTCTTCATCTTGGTAGGGCTATTTCTTGTCTTTTCAGTCTATAAATATCGGTTCCGGCAAGGGGCAAGGGCACGATACGAACCGGAAAATGCCCGACTAGAACTCTGGTTAACCGTAGGTACAACCTTGGGCGTCGTTGCCATGCTCGCGCCTGGGTTAGTTGTATGGGACGAATTCATTCGGGTTCCCGCTGAAGCGTCGGAAATGGAAGTGTTTGGTGAACAGTGGCGCTGGCGCTATCGCTTACCGGGAACGGACGGAAAGTTAGGTACCACCGACATTCGCAATGTCAGTACGCGTAACCCTTTTGGTCTCAACGACGACGATCCGACCGGTTTGGATGACGTTCTGATCCAATCGCCGGAGATTCATATTCCGGTGAATGTGCCGGTGAAAGCATTATTGCGGTCGAAAGACGTGCTGCACGATTTTTTTGTGCCGGCATTTCGCGTAAAAATGGACCTGGTCCCGGGGATGGTCACCTATTTCTGGTTCACACCGACAAAACTTGGCGAGTTCGAGATTCTTTGCGCCGAGTACTGCGGTTCGAGTCACTACCTCATGCGTGGAGTTGTGCATGTGGATCAGCTGGACGAATACCAAATCTGGCTGGAATCGCAACCGACCTACGCCGAGATGCTGGCAGGGGCTAGACCATCCAATCGTGACATTACAGCAGGTCGCACGGTTGCCGAGACCAACGGGTGCTTGGCGTGCCATTCGTTGGACGGCAGTCAAGTAGTGGGTCCCACCTGGCAGGGACTCTGGGGACGCCGCGAACGGCTGATAGATGGGTCCGTCGTTACGGTAGACGAGGCGTATGTGCGCAAGTCGATTGTCAATCCAGCGGCACAGATCGTTGACGGATTTGCGCCCGTCATGCTGTCCTATGAGCTGCCCGAAGATGACATGCAAACCCTACTCGCCTTTTTGCGGTCGACGGTTTCGGTAACGTCGGTGCCCGCCGCCAGTGGTCTTGAAGATGTCGGGGAAGCACTCGCTCAATCGCAAGGATGTTTGGCGTGTCATAGCCTTGACGGAACGAAGGGCGTGGGTCCCACCTGGCAGGGGCTATGGGGACGAATGGAGGATTTGACGGATGGATCAACGGTCGCGGTGGACGCCGCGTATTTTAAGGAGTCGATCGAATACCCGAACGCAAAAGTTGTTAAAGGTTTCGCCCCCGTTATGTTGCCGTATCAATTTACAGACCAAGAGATCGAGGCATTGATCGCGTATGCGGTTGAGCGCCTCGCCGCACCCTGAGAGGTAGGCATGACGCAAGCAGAAGCCCCGTACCAAGAAACCATGGTTGTGCACCAGCCGCGAAGTTGGATTACGCGCTATTGGTTTAGCCGGGACCACAAAGTGATTGCTGTTCAATACGCTGTCACGGCGATCGCGGTCGGCTTGGTGGCGTTGGTGCTGTCGGGATTGATGCGAATACAAATAGGCTTCCCGGGGTTGTTGCCTTTTATCACGCCAGATATCTATTACCAGGCCGTGACCATGCACGGCATGATCATGATCATCTTTCTACTCACCGCGTTCTTACTCGGCGCCTTCGGTAATTTCTGTATTCCACTAATGCTTGGCGCCCGCGATATGGTTTTCCCGTTCGTCAACATGCTGAGCTATCACATCTATTTGTTGTCAGTGCTTGTTTTGATGGCGAGTTATTTTGTACCTGGAGGACCTACAGGGGCCGGTTGGACACTGTATCCACCGCAAGCCATTCTTCCGGGGACGCCCGGTGTCGACTGGGGAATCGTCACCATGCTTCTGTCCCTCATTATTT
>PCCM01000089.1 GCA_002731735.1 Gemmatimonadota bacterium
AACTCATCGGGGGAAGTCAGCGGGAAGACGATCTGGACAAACTGCTGGCGCGCATCCGGGAGGAGAAACTTCCGGAGGATACGTACTCGTGGTACCTCGATTTGAGGCGTTTTGGGACCTTCACGCACTCGGGCTTCGGACTCGGGTTGGAACGTACGGTGGCGTGGATCACGGGACGTCATCACGTGCGGGAGATGATTCCGTTTCCGAGGCTCATGAATAGGTTAATGCCCTGACATGGTGGTGGGAGCGCCGTCGCACTCCGCCTCGGGGCGGCTGTCCGCGGCCCGGCCCGGCCACCCCCTCTCCGCTCCCAGATGCCCCTCGACGGAGTATGACGGCGCTGCATAACCATCATATCGGGCTCTGTGGGGGCTGCCGCCCCCCCCTCCTTTTGCTGGAGGGTGATCGGCCTCTGTAGCCACCTTTCTTTTTGACGTTGAGAAGGGGGCGGCTAATCTCTGGACGGGATCCTTGAGGCCCGGCAGTTTGCGGATACAGGACGGAAGCGCCGTCCGAGATACACAGCGGAGGTACGCGTGGGAGATGGTCTGCGACAGATGGTGGTAGGATTCGGGCTCGTGACGTTCGGGATCGGATGCGTTGCCCAGCCCGATGAGCTGCGTTTAGAGGAAGGCGTTTCCGAGGAACTCGCTCGCCACAGGAGAGCTACGCTTGCAGATTTGAGCTACGCCTATGAACTGAGCGTACCGCGCGACGCGGGAGCGCTCACGGGAACCCTGATCACGCAGTTCACGCTGCGCGACGACTCCAATAGCCCCGTAGTCATCGACTTCAAGGGCCCGGGCGAGCGGGTGCGAACCGTTTATGTCAACGGAGAGACGGCCGAGTGGACTGCCGTCTTCGACCACCTGGCTATCGACGGCTCGGCGTTCGCAACCGACGCACACAATGAAGTGAGCATCGAGTTCGAAGCCGGCGACGAGGCCCTCAACCGAAACCCAGATTTCCTCTACACACTGTTCGTTCCCGACAGGGCCCATTTTTCGCTCCCGATTTTCGACCAGCCGGACCTGAAGGCGCCCTTCAGCTTGACGCTGGAGATTCCGTCCGAGTGGGTGGCAGTAGCCAATGGCGTGGAGGTGTCCCAGGAGCTCCTGGACGGAGGGCGGACCCGGTACACATACCGCGAAACGAAGCCGATCCCGACCTATCTCCTTGCTTTTGCCGTGGGGGGCTTTCAGATCGAGGAGGCGGAGCAGGGGGGACGCACCTTCAGGATGTTCCATCGCGAGACCGATACCGCGAAGGTGGCCCGTAATCTGGATGCCGTCTTCGATCTGCACGCGACCGCGCTGGATTGGCTGGAGGACTACACTCAGATCGAGTACCCTTACGGGAAGTTCGACTTCGTACTCCTTCCGCCCTTCCAGTACGGGGGGATGGAACACCCGGGATCGATTTTCTACAGGCAACAGTCCCTTCTTCTGGACGAGTCGGCGACCCAGAATCAGATCATCGGACGGGCGAGTCTGATTGCACATGAAACCTCGCATCAGTGGTTCGGCGATCTGGTGACGATGGCCTGGTTTGATGACGTCTGGACCAAAGAGGTTTTTGCGAACTTCATGGCAGCAAAGATCGTACAGCCGTCCTTTCCCGACCTGAATCACGATCTGCGGTTCTTCCTGGCCCATCACAACACGGCTTACGGAGTGGACCGCACTCCGGGTGCCAACGCCGTACGCCAGCCGTTGGAGAACTTGAGGGAGGCGGGCACGCTGTACGGTGCGATCATCTATCAGAAGGCTCCGATCGTGATGCGCCAGCTGGAGCTGCTGGTCGGCGAAGAGACCTTCCGCGATGGGATGCGTGAGTACCTGACCGAGTTCGCACACTCGAACGCCACCTGGCCGGACCTGATCGCTATTTTGGACGACCTCAGCGATGAGGACCTGGCGGACTGGAGTCGGGTGTGGGTGGAAGAACCGGGTAGGCCCACTGTATCCACGGAACTCACTCTCGCGGATGGGCGTGTCACGGAGCTTCGAATTTCACAGAGTGATCCAGCCGGTGAGGGTCGTGTCTGGCCCCAGACGATGGAAATCACACTCTCGGCCGGTGGGACGCTCTCTACGCTGCCGGTGCACCTCGACGGAGAGCCACTCTTACTCGGCGACTGGGTAGGACGCGACGCGCCAGATTTCGTGCTCCCCAACGGTGGGGGCTTCGAGTACGGGCATTTCCATCTAGATGCGGGCAGCCGGCAGCACCTTATCGAGACGCTCCCCGAGATCACGGACGCCAAGACCAGGGGCATCGCCTGGGTGACCCTTTGGGACGCGGTCCTCGAGAGGGAGGTCGCGGTTGGCGACTGGTACGCGCTTCTCCTCCGTGGCGCGGTCGAAGAGGAAGACGAGCAGAGTCTTCAGCGAGTTCTCGGATACCTTGGATCCACGTTCTGGGGGTATCTGAGCGAAGACGAGAGAGCGGCCCAGGCGACATCGACGGAAGAAATACTCTGGGGTCAGGTCGAACAGGCGACGGTTACGACCCGGCAATCGTCCTACTTCAACACCTGGCGGAACGTGGTGAGTACACCCACAGGACTGGCTCGGCTTCACCGGATCTGGGAGCAGGTTGATTCGGTTGGCGGCATGAAGTTTTCGGTCGAGGACTACACGAGTATGGCCACCACCCTCGCCATCCTGGGGGAAGGGGACGCTGAAGAAATCCTCGACCGTCAGTTCGAGAGGATCGAAAACCCCGACAGGAGAGCTCGATTCTTGTTTGTACGCCCTGCTTTGTCTGCGGACCCGGCCGTGCGAGAGGCGTTCTTTGAGGGCCTGAGTGATCCCGAGAATCGCGCGCGGGAGCCTTGGGTGCTCGCCGCCCTCGGCTATCTACACCATCCCACACGGACCAGTCACTCCCAGCGTTTTGTGATCCCCAGTCTCGAGATGGTGGAAGAGATCCAGCGGACCGGTGACATCTTCTTCCCGCAACGGTGGCTCGGGTCGACTTTAGGATCCCACAACGACCCCGCATTGGCGGCAGACGTCAAGGAATGGCTGGATGCTCTGCCAGATGACTACCCGCACCGCCTCAGGGGGAAGATCCTACAGTCGACGGATGGGCTCGACCGGGCGGCCAGGATCGGTAATCCCTGAACTGAGACAAGCCCGACCGCCCCGCTTTACACGAAAGGCTACGAACGTGGCTCGGTAGCGTCAGTTGGCTAGATGCTCCACGAACCACTTCACGCGGGCGGCGGTGGCTTGTGTGGCTTGTTCGCCGCGGAAGCCGTGGCCGGCGCCTTCCATGATGATGATTTCGGTCTCGACCCGGGCTTGTTCGAAGGCCGCAAACACCCGCTCACTGTGCTCCACCGGGACCGTGGTGTCGGCGGTGCCGTGGATGAGGAGGGTCGGGGGATCGTCGGCGCTGACCTGAAGGATGGGGGAGATCCGAACCTCGTCTTCCGCGGGAAAGTCGAGCGCGGGGAAGCGCTGGTTCGGCCCGCGCCAGGCCCGGAGGTCGACGGGAGGATAGTAGGCGACGACAGCCGCCACGCGGTTCGAGACGCGTAGGAGCGGATCGTCGGAGCTGGCATCACCGTCGGTGCCGTTGTTACCGAGGACCAGAGAGAGGTGCCCGCCGGCGCTACCACCGGTGACACCCAGGCGATCGGCATCGACGCCCCATTCCGCGGCGTGGGCGTGGATGTAGCGGTTGGCGATGGTGACGTCGTCGACGGCCTCGGCGACGTTATATCGCGGGCTGCTGCCGTGTCGGACGGCGAAGACCGTGAACCCCGCCTCGAGGAAGGGTGCGTAGCCGCGTTGGGCTTGCGCCGGATCGCGCCAGCCCGAGCGCCAGCCACCGCTGACCATATACAGGATGCCAGCGCCGTTAGGCGATTGGGGCTTGAAGACGTCGAAGGTCAAGGCCATGCCGTCCTTGTGGCCGTATACGATGTCGGGAACGATTTCGCTTGCTTGTGCGGAGGCATCAGCGGCGAAGGTCATCGTCGTGAGCAGGACTGTCACAAAGGCCAGGTGTCGCATGGTTTCCCTCTCCTTTGGGCCGGCGCTGCGGTCAACGTATACACGGGTATCCCACAGCTTAAGGATGCATACTGACATTGTATTTCGTGGGAGGGGGGGAAGCAACTTTGGGTCGCTTCGCCTTCTCCCTCGGAACACGGACGCAAGATTTCATGTTACAGTCTTGCTCCTGCGCCGGATCCTGCGCCGCACCTTGTCCCGATCCCTCCAAAGGTTTTTGTTTTTCCTATCCCTTCCGTGCTGATTGTGCGGATCCAAAAGGCATACTCTCTTGAATCCATTCGATGGCTGCTGACGCAGCTCAGCGGGCTGCCTGCGTGGCCCATACGATAGCGGAGATCAACAAGATGACGATGGAACCAGCCGCAGTATCTACCGGCTCCTTCACGCGGATGTTCTTCTTGCGCGACCGGAGGGAGCTCGGCCTCGGATCAAGGGGCCTGCTGTTGGCCGTCTTCGGCATCGCCGTTTCCCTCGCCTGGCCTGTGCTCGCGACGGGCCAGGACACGTCGCAAGCCCCACAGTGGGTGGCGACCTGGGGTACGAGCCCGAGCACTCCTGGTAGCTTCGGGGAGCCCGGCGCGTCCGGCATCGCCTTCGAGAATCGGACGCTGCGTCAAATCGTGCACACTTCCGTTGGCGGTGACAGTGTTCGCGTAAGGGTGTCCAATCGTCATGGAAGCGTGCCCTTGGCGATCGGAGCGGTGCACATCGCCTCTAGGAGAGAGGGAGCTCGGATCGAGGCGGCGTCGGATCGGGCGCTGACCTTTGGTGCCGAGAACTCGATCAAGATTCCCGTGGGCGCGTTCGTGCTCAGTGATCCGGTAGCCATGGAAGTGGAGCCGCTGGCCGATTTAGTGATCAGCATCTACTTCCCATCCGATACAGGGGCACCCACTTCGCACGGAACGGCGCTGCAGACGAGCTACATCTCGTCTCCCGGAAACTTCGCTGCGAGTGAGCAGATATCCGGTGCGGAAACCTCCCAGTCCTGGTTCTTCCTCACCGCTGTCGAGGTGAGGCCGTCCGAGAGAACCGGCGTCGTGGTCACCCTGGGCAACTCCATAACCGACGGCACGCTGTCGACTGTCGACGCCAACAGCCGTTGGCCCGATCACCTTGCGAGACGGCTCGCGGCTCGTGGCTCCGGTGCCCTGGGCGTCGTGAATGCCGGTATCGCCGGCAACCGAGTTCTGCACGACCTGGGCGGCTTCGGTGTCAACGCTCTGGCTCGACTGGAGCTCGACGTTCTGAGCGTGCCCGGCGTGACCCACATCGTGGTACTCGAAGGGATCAACGACATCGGGCTCGGCGGGACGTTGGCGCCGGAAGTGGCGAGCGCCGATGAGATCATCGCTGGTCATCAACAGCTGATTGCTCGTGCCCACACTCGAGGGCTGAAGATCTACGGCGCTACGCTGACGCCGTTCGAAGGCGCTTTCTACTTCAGCCCGGAACGCGAGGTGAGACGCCAAGCGGTCAACCGGTGGATCCGAACGAGCGGAGCTTACGACGCTGTCATCGATTTCGACGCTGCGACTCGTGACCCGGCCCAGCCGAGTCGTTTCCGGCCTGGCTTCTCGGAAGACAGCCTACACCCGAACGATGACGGCTACGAAGCGATGGCGGACGCTGTCGATCTGACCCTGTTCGACCTCAACTAACACCAGTTCCCCCTAGCCTTCTTCGATCTTGACCTCGTCCCAGATTTGGTTGAGGACTTCGAGCGTGGCGTCTGGGACGGAGATTTTCCTTTCAGCAGCCATTCCCTCGAGGCGCTCGAATCGGCGTGTGAACTTGCGATTGGCGCTCTCCAGCAACGTCGCCGGGTGACTTCCCGCCCGCCTCACGACATTCACGACTGCGAAAAGGAGGTCCCCGAGTTCCTCCTCGAGATGAGGGAATTCTTCGTGGGTTAGGGCCTCACGGACTTCCCCTACTTCCTCCTGGACCTTTTCGAGCGCATCAGTGGCGTTGGCCCAGTCGAACCCGACACCGCTGACCCTGTCTTGGATGCGGTGCGCCTTGTGCAAAGCATCGAGGCTTTTGGGTATGCCAGCGAGGACGGAGGCATTCACCTTACCAGATTCTTCCCGCCTTTCTCTCGCCTTCAGGACCTCCCAATCCTCTTTTTCTCCGAGGCCGAAGAGATGGGGGTGCCGCTCTCGCATCTTCTTCTCCAGCCGGTCCATGACCGAGACGGCAGTGAACCCGCCCCGCTCTTCGCCGAGCACGATCTGAAACGAGAGGTTGAGCAGCAAATCGCCGAGTTCACCCTCGAGGTCGTGGTCGTGGCCCTCGCGAATGGCGTCCACAACTTCGTGGACCTCCTCCAGAAGATGAGGGATCAACGTTTCCGGGGTCTGCTTGCGGTCCCAGGGGCATTCGACTCTGAGAAAGCGTACGAGCTCAAGGGCGCGGTCCATATTACCCGCGCCCAGCTTTGGCTTGTCGGGTTTGTTGTCGTCGGAGCCCATTCGGGTCTTCCTCGATCGTTGGAGGTGGGGGATCGGAGCCTTGATCAAGGCATATCTTTTCGCTTTTTTCAACGGATATGTCAACGGACCCTCAAGCACGGGCCTGGGTGGAAGTGCGGCCCGGAGCACTTCGACGGAATCTCCGTCGAATCCGTGAATCCATCGGAGATGCGGCCACGGTCATTCCCATGGTCAAAGCAGATGGATACGGGTTGGGCATGGAAGACGTGGTACGCACGTTGGAATCCGAGGCCCCCTGGGGATTCGGCGTCGCGACTGTGGAAGAAGGCCTGAGGTTGCGCCGCGCGGGTGTCACGATTCCCGTGATCGTTTTCAGTCCCGTGTCGCCCGACTCCTATGACCCGGCCGTGGCACAGGACCTCACACTCACGGTATCGGATCTCGACTCTGTCGAGCGAGTGGCAGCGGCGGCCACTCGGACGGGGCACATAGGTCGTTTTCATGTGGAGATCGATACCGGTATGGGCCGGTCCGGTTTCGACTGGCGGCGGGTTGCGGAGTGGGGACCCGACTTGGCTGATCGGGCCTCCCCCGCTTCGATCTGGGAGGGATGTTATACGCACTTTCATTCGGCAGATCTGGAGGACGACGGGCCGACTCGGGCGCAGTGGGAGAGCTTTAATAGCGCGCTCAAGCGACTGGCGCCCGAAAAAGGAAGTTTGATTCACAGCTGCAACGCGGCCGCCGCGATGCGATACCCGACGTTCGCCGCGGATGCGGTCCGGCCCGGAATTTTCCTATACGGGGGTTGCGTAGGCAAAGGTGTGGCCCCACCCGAGGAGGCAGCCCGGGTTCGGGCGCGCGTCACGTTGATTCGCGATGTGCCCGAGTCGACCACACTTGGATACGGAGCTACTTATTGCTCCTCCGGGAACGAACGCTGGGCCACATTGGGCATCGGCTACGGGGATGGATTTCCAAGGGTTCTGGGGAATCGTGGTAACGCGCTACTCGCCGGCCAGAAGTTTCCCATAATCGGACGGATCTCGATGGACATGACGGTGGTAGACATTACCGGTGCCGGCGGAGTGGAGGTTGGGGACGCAGCGACGTTGATCGGAACGGACGGGGACGGCGTCATTACGCTGGACGAAGTTGCGGACTTGGCAGGAACGATCAGCTACGAGATCCTTACGGGCTTCACGGCACGGATGCCGAGGATCTGGATCACTGAATAATCTGAGGAAGTTGATTTTGAGGCGATATATTTTCTTGACGGCAATGGTTTGTGCGGCTGCGGGTTGTACAGAGGAAATCTCGACTGCCCCTGATCTCGGTTTCCTTAAGGTAAATCCACGCACCGCAGAGGTCCTCATCCCTTTTGAGGACTTCATAGACGAAGTGCTGGTCTTCGATGGGTACGGATCCACTTCGGANATCGGTCGTGGATGGGTCGCGGCCGACCTTGACGGGCTGAATGCGCGGACGCTGGTCGGGNTCGACGAGTATCCAACAACGCCTTCTTCGGATCAGNACCGTGGGGNACTGATATTTACCGGTGGGCGACTCGTGCTCCACTTCGACTCGTTGGCTGGTGAGNTGGACTCTCGCGTGAAAGTTGAAGTGTTCCAGGTGGAGGAGGAGTGGCACCCGNNNTCGGTGAACTGGGAATTCGCGGTTGACACTACTGGAGGTCAGAGGGCNTGGAGCCAACCGGGCGGTGGNGNCACGACCTTGGTTGGAGCGGCGAACTTCATCCCCGAGGCATCGGATTCGCTGAGTATTCCGATCGACTCGGCGATGGTGGCTTTCTTGAAGACTGAACCCGGTGNACGGCCGCCCGCGCTTCTGGTGGCTGCGGTCGGCTCCGGGGTGTCCCTCCAACTCGTGAAGATGGCGCTTGTCCTCACCTCGTCGACTTTCCTNAACCCTGAGCCCTGGGAGGAAACGGTCCCCNCAGTAANTACGAGCTTCATGTTCGACCCGGCCCCNCCACCCCCGTCGGGGTGGNTCCGTGTGGGGGGCACACCGTCGTGGCGTTCCGTNTTGACGATGTCGCTCCCGCGTGANGTAACCGGCACGCCTGAGACCTGTGGCTCTGTGGGTTGTGAGNTCGATCTTACGGAGGTCCACCTNAACCTCGCCGAGTTGGTGCTGACGACTCGCCAAACCGAGTTGGCGTTCCAGCCCCAAGACACGACGGNGGTGNACATCCGCCCGGTGCTGANCCCGGAGCTACTTCCCAAATCCCCGCTCGGAGAAGCGGTGGCGTTCCCCAAGNNGNTCCCGCGGGAGGTCTTTGCCGGGCAGGCCGGGACGCAGGTGTTTTTGCCGCTGACTCCGTTGCTGGTGCAGGTTCTTGNCANCGCCGCCGTGACAGGGACGGTGCCCGTGACTTCGATCGCTCTGTTCACGAATATTGAACCGCACCTGATCGGATTCGCGTCCTTCGAGGGTGCCGGGGGTGCCGGGGCTCCCGCATTACGCCTGCTGTATACCGTCNCCAATCCCGTGGGCCTGCCATGAGATTTTTCGGATCATTCNTGGNGCTCCTGCTGATTCTGTCGAGCCCCNTGGCGGCCCAATCCGTGATAGGGGCGAGTGGGCTGGGAATGAGGCTGGAACCTCTCGATGCTGTACAGCGGGCACTCGGTGGGGTGGGAGTTACGACGCGTACACCTACGGTGCTTCCAGGAAATCCTGCGGCGTCTCTGGACCTTCTAGCACCTACCATAACCTTCACCGCCCAGCCGCAGTGGGGTACGTACGTCGTCGGGTCGGAGAAGGGNGACTTCTTCGCGACCCGGTTTCCCGTGCTCGGTTTCGCCTATCCGTTGNGCACAAATNGCGTGATCACACTGACTGCGGGAAGCCAATTCGACCAGAACTGGTCCGTCGTGTCTAGGGGTACCGTCGATGTCCACGGGGAGAGTGTGGGATACACTGACAGGTTTCTTTCGGATGGGGCTGTCACGGCGATTCAGGCGGGCTGGGCCCGCCGCTTGTCGACAGTCTTTGCGGTCGGAGCGACGGTCGGTGTGTATAGGGGGGGGCTCAAGCGGAACTTCTTCCGCGTATTCGACGGAGAGACGGTTGATTCCGTTGCGGTGGAGAACCCGATCGAGACCACCACAGTTCTTGGGCGATGGAACCATTCGGGCCTTCTGGCCTCGTTGAATTTGTTGTGGGATCCGAGTCCTTTTCTACAGTTGGGTGCGACCGTGGAGTGGGGGGGGACGCTCAAGGTAAATCCGGTGAGAGGGTTTCAGGATCTCGGACGGGCAGTGTCGGTGCCGTTGCAGTTCAAAGTTTCCACAACCACGGCTCTCAGCTCGACGTTGGCTCTGAATGCGGGAGCTACCTACTCGGACTGGAGCGGTTTGGGCGATGCGAGTGTCGAGGACGCGGGCGCTGGCAGAGTCGTATCGTACGGTGTGGGGGTGGAGTGGGAGGCTAGAAACTTTTGGGCGGGTGGCCTGCCTATTCGGTTGGGCTTCCGTCAATCGAAATTGCCGTTCCGCTTCTTGGACGAGAGAGTGAAGGAGAATACGGTCTCCTTGGGCTTCTCAATCGTGATGGCACAGGCCTTGGGTTTACCGCTGGCGGCCCTGGATGTGGTTCAGCAAGTTCGGCTCCCGGCGCATCATTGTGCAGCCGGAAAGTGTCACACCAACTTCTACCACTCCCAGATT
>PCCM01000090.1 GCA_002731735.1 Gemmatimonadota bacterium
CAGCCGGCGACCGCACTCGGCATCTATGCGCCCCAACAACACTATCTCTATGACGGGCATTTCGATATCAGCGCCAGTGACGTCTACCAAGTCGGCACCCTTAACGACACACCGCCCTGGGATCACATGGGGAACGACGCTACGAACATAAAGGCTATTGCTGGAGACATCTCGATCGACGTGAACGAGATCGACAATACCGGCAGTTTCACAGCCGATCTCGAATTATCCGAGGGTAAGTATGTTGTGACGCTCGAGCGCGTCCATGAATTTTCCGCGTGCCAAGATGGTGGCATTGCCGCATTTCTCTATGAGCATGGGGACGCCGGCTGCGGCGATTCGAACTGGCCCAAGAGCCTTCTCTATATCGCCGGTTGGGGATACGGTAGCGCGACATTAAACGGTGAAACGATATACCGGGATTACGAGATCCACTTCATGGTCACCCAAGGTATGCGTCATCGTGAGACCCTCGAGGTCATGTTGAACCCCGACTCGGGAAACGCCGGCAGCGTTAATCCCGCAGCCCAGCAACTCGACTTCTATATCCGTAGCCCGACTCGATCTGCGCTGAATCACCCCGATCGAGAGGTCTTTGACCATTTTTTTGCGATGGAAGTGACCTGGCGTTAGTCGCCGACGTTCTTCGCGTATTACTACGGGTTTCCGATCTTCAGGACTTTACGAGCGTTCTCACTCAGAAACTTGGGCCACACGTCATCTTTGAATGAGACGTCTTGCATATCGGTCATGATCCGCTCTAACGAAAGCCCTATCGGGAAATAACCCGCATAGATCACCTTATCCGCGCCCCGTGTATTGGCATAATCAATGATTGCCTTGGGGTAATACTTCGGAGCAAACGCCGACGTCGAGTAGTAAAGGTTCGGCCATTTGAGCATCAGCTTGACGGCAAGATCCTCCCAGGGTTCGCAGCCATGACGGGTGACGAATACGAGTTCGGGAAAGTCGTACATCACGTTATCGATACGATCGACCGCCTGCGGCCACATTGGGAAACGCGGACCTGGAACCCCGGCGCAAGAAAAAATGGGTACGTCTAGTTCGACGCACTTAGCGTAAATTGGATACATCTTTGCGTCGTCGATGGCAACCTGGGGATTGAACCCTGCATTGAATGCGCCGAACGAACGCACACCAAATTCCTCGTATTGGCGCACCATACTGCGAACGCCTTCCATGCCTTTGTTAGGGTCGACACTGCCCTGCCCTACAAATCGATCAGAATGATCCTCTAAAGCTCTACGGCTGACGTCACCTCCAACGCCAATGAGTCCGACTTCGATACCGAACCGGTCCATCTCGTGCAAGGTAACCGAGATCGGGTCCTTGTTCCCGTACAACTCCTTCGGCACATTCTTGAACATGTACTCCACCGGGAAATCCATATCGGTGGAACCGTCTTTCAGTTGAGCCCTAATGAAATCGTATTGTGAAAAGTCGGTGGCTGGAAACGCGATCATGGTATCGACGATTCCAATCTCCTCAGGCATTCCCATCGCTAGCGACCGCTAACCAGCAGCATAGAGTGCGTTGCGAAAGAGCCCACAGGTTGCGTCGCGTGGAATTTCATCTCGTGACAATGGTGTGTTTACTTCATCGGGAGTGGGCCCGTACTTTTCGGCCTGCGGCCGAAGCTTCTCGAGATCAAATTGATACAGTTGCGCGGCGTTCTCGCCGAGAAGCATGCGACGTTCGCGTTCGGGAAGATCTTTAAATGTAAGCCTTAACGACTCGAGGTTATAAGGGAAGGTGCCTTCAAAGTGCGGATAATCGTTTCCCCAAAGAACGCGATCGGCTCCAAGCTTATCGATACCATCCAGATCGGACTTGCTTGGGAAACTGGCACCGTACCAACAGTTGCGCTGCGCGTATTCACTCGGCAGATCCTTAAGAACCCACTCACCGTCATAATGCATCTCGCCGATCGCNCCATGCTGTATGCCTTGNTGAATNCCATCAAGCTGCNCNAGCATCGGGCCGACCCAGGCGCAGCCGGANTCCGTAAGAATGTANTTGAGCCGGTTAAANCGTTCGAANACGCCNCTCATCAANAGATGTCGGAAACCGGCTTGGCAGTAGAAGGTCACTTCTGACATCCATAGCGCTTCGCCGATCAAGTCGTCGCCGTACGCTGGCGAGCCCTGGCCTGAGTGCTGATTGATCACAAGGTCNTGGTCTTGAATNGCNGCAAAAACCCTATCCCAANCCTTGTCGTATANAGACGGGAGCCAATTGCAGTCNGGGGGAATCAGCGGAAGTAGGACTCCACCCCGCAAACCCGATTTTGCGATGAANTCNATATCTTTAATCGCCTCGTCTAGATCATTTGGCAAAATCAACCCGATCCCTGCGCGACGGTCCGAATCCTCGGCACAGAAATCAACCAGCCAGCGATTGTGGGCACGAATACCGGCCAAACACTTNGTGTATTGATCGGGCCGTGGCGGTTGCGCAATCACAATGCTCTTGCTGTAGAACGGAGGAACGGTGTTCGGGAAAACCACTTCCCCGACAACGCCTTGACTATTTTGGTCTTTCGTTCGTATGTCGAAATCCCAGTTCCGCATTTTCTTCTTGCCGTAATGTTCCTGAGATGGGTTCTTGTAACCGCCGCGCCATTCGTCAAACGCATCTCGGGATTCCGGATCTAGATATTCTCGATACTGGGCATGGCTTGCGCCGGCGTGGGTATCCGCCGTTATCAACGTGTACGCATCGTCGTTCATGTCTCACCTTGTGGTGTGCCCTGTAGGAGCATAGTCAATGGTGTTGTTGTGGTCGAGTGCAGTAAGCGCTATTGCATTGCCGCCGTTATCTATAAACAACACCCTCGAGCTTGTCGTTGTNCTGAAGGTAACGAGAATGGACACAACGGCCTNACTAAGTGTCGAGTAACCAGCTTCGNTCCGATGCCTAACGATGATCNACTAACCAGTCGTGGCCGATATTTCTTGAGGATCTTTCTGCTAAGTAAGCATCTTGTTGACTAGTATCAATTGGTTACGTATTAACGCTTTTCTTTTGGGGTTTAGAGTGTATATTCCCTCTCCTTCTGGCGGCCNTTGTTCTTTGATTTCGCGCCCTCTGCCGGGAACTCAAATGGATCTCTTANTATGAACGATCAAGCACGCCTCGCACTTTCCGAACCGGAAACGTTTCTCGACCAAGAGGCGGTTCATCAAATCTTTACGGAACTCCGACGAGAAGATCCGGTGGCATGGTGTCCAGAACCTGATGGCGGCAAAGGATTTTGGTCGATAACGAAGTACGACGACATTCAGTCCATTTCGAANAATCCGAAAGCCTTTAGTTCGGACCGGCTCCTAGGGGGAATTACGCTGGAATCGCCGGAGATGCGCAGGCGCCGAAAAAGCCTCGAAAGTGCCTCAGAAGATGAGGTCGGAGGCGGAGGTTCGATCCTTACGTCGGGCAGCAGCATGATCATGATGGACCCTCCGACGCATACACAACACCGCCGGATGGTTGCGCCCGGGTTCGCACCGGGTCGATTGAACGCATTAATCCCCGAGATTCGGACGCGATGTGTTGAGATCCTCGAATCCATCGCCGGTCGAGGCGAGTGCGAATTTGTCTCGAATGTAGCTGCCGAACTACCGATCCAAATGCTTGCNGAACTGNTGGGAGTCGAGCAAGAAGACCGAAANAAACTATTTGAGTGGTCCAATANTATGATCGGTGGNGATGATCCCGATATGCGTATCGGGCGCGACGANGTCATGTCGGTGTTNGGNGAGCTNTTTCAATACTCCNTAGCACTTCGTGAATCGCGNCAAGAGAACCCNGGCGACGATTTAATCTCCATGCTCGTGAATACCAGNATCGATGGNAAACCGATGGAGCTCGGCGACTATGTCTCCGCGTTCATCTTGCTCGTTGTCGCTGGTAATGAAACAACTAGGAACTCCATCAGCGGTGGCGTCTTGGCGTTGAGTCAGTATCCCGAAGAACGACGAAAACTCATTGACGATCCGTCTCTTATTCCGGATGCAATCGACGAGATCATTCGCTGGGTCGCGCCCGTGGTCTATATGCGGCGTACCGCACTCGAAGATACCAAGGTAGGCGAAAAGATCATCAAAAAAGGTGACTGCCTTGCACTTTGGTACATGTCCGGAAATCGAGACGAAGACAAGTGGGACGATCCCTTTTCTTTTAATGTCACCCGCAACGGCCCGAGACATTTGAGTTTCGGGTATGGACAGCATCTGTGTATCGGCTGGCGCCTAGCAGAAATTCAACTCACCGTCTGTTTGGAAGAGTTACTCAAGCGCTTTCCCGATATCACGGTATTGGGTGAGGTGGATCGTATGCGATCCAATTTTCTCAACAGCATTAAACGCATGCAGGTTCAGTACTCGGGATAGCTCATTAGAGCAATATCCATCAGAAGTTTGACGGAAAAGGTTGCCTATAGTCCGTATAACCTGGTTGCCTCTGTCTTAAGTTCGTCACGGAATTCGGGGTGGGAGATTTCTAGCAATGCGGCCGCCCTCTCTTTCAATGTCTTCCCCCGTAGTTTGGCAATGCCATGTTCGGTCACCACGTAGTCCACGTACGTTCGGGGCACTGTNACCGCNGCCCCGNCGCTGANNGTNGGCACGATTCGNGANACCCGCTTGCCGGTGNCCGTTGGCACNGANCTAGANGGNGTNACACTGATCGATTTTCCGCCCTTCGAGTANGCNCCGGCGATCATGAACACGGTTTGNCCNCCNACNCCCGTGTANGGNCGATGGTCGAGCGCTTCNGCNGANACTTGTCCGGTNAGATCNACAATGAGNGCATTNTTTACNGCGACAAAATTNTCNTGNTGNATCAGNTGNCGNAGATCATCNGTNTANCCAAAGTCGTAGAGTTCGAAATGTGGATTCATGTGAATCTGGTTCAACTCTTCCTGATCGAGGGCAACACAAGCTGAACCGACGACTTTGTGGCGGTTGAGTGATTTTCGCGCGCCGGTAACTACCCCCTGCTCAACAAGAGCGGCGACNCCGCCGGTNATAAGCTCGGTTTGAATCCCNAGGTCATTGCGAAACCCCAGGTAGTTGGCAAGAGCGCCTGAAACTGTACCCACACCCATCTGCAACGTATCCCCATCGTTAACGAGTTCAGCCGCAACGAGCGTGTTGATTACCTCGACGTATGCAACTTCTTCCGCNGAGGGCTCTGGCGCCTCCAGGTTTGCNCCTTCCGAGGGCTCAGCTTCAACAAATAAATCGATTTCGTCGACATGGATGTAGTTATCGCCGAAGGTACGAATAAAGTCTGGCCGGACCTCGGCGATGATACGTTTGGCCNTTTGAGCTACCGTTTTAGACAGCCACACACCGTGCCCGAAGCTGCAAAACCCTAACTCATCGGGCGNNGAAACTGGAACCAAAAAAACGTCGGGGTTTTGGTGAAAACCAGCCGGAATTTCNTAACTTTGCCATATGCCGANCGGNAAGTATTCCACCTCNCCTGCATGACACGCCGCCCGATTTGGTGGCGTGGCGTAGTTGTCNTGCAGCTCGACCGCACCGATCATCCCCTCGTCGGTCCACGAAAAGAACGAAGCGGGATGGTCGACTCGGATATGGCTGAGGTCGCCCCTTTGGATACGGGCTTTCAATCCCGCACATAAGCTGTAGGGCGTTGTCGAATAGGGGGCAACNTGAACGACGTCGCCGGGGAGTATGGTCGCAACGGCATCATCAATACTGACCAATTTCGTACCGATGCCAGACAATTACTCCTCCTCCCTCGATCGNNCCCAAGCTCCCAGCGATTTAGCGCGCAGCAACGTCTTCAGTTCGTCGCTCGGGAAGTGTGTAGTCCAAGTTGTATATCCGTTTGACGTTGTCGCCAAGTACTTTGCTCCGCGTTGCNGAGCTCAACCGTTCCGCATAGGTCGTCAGATCATCTACCCACGTATGTGGGTGATCTGGATGCGGGTAGTCCGTAGCCCACATGAAATTATCGGCGCCGACATGATCCACGATGAATGGCACGGCAGTTTCATCGGGGTCTCCGGAGATAAAGCACTGACGCCGAAAATACTCCCTGACAGGAGGCTTTTTACCGGTTATCGAAGTCGAATACGCTTCCAGCCGATCAAGCAATGGCCCAATCCAACCCGAGCCCGCTTCCAATATGCCCAATCGCAGTGAGGGGAATCGATCGAGGGTCCCCAGCGCAAAAAACGAGATAAGGGCTTGCTGCACAATCGAACGAAGCCAAATCATGCCCGCCATACCAANACCTTCTGGCGGCCAGTCGAAAATNCCACTAGCNGTACCATATGGATGGAAGGTTGGATGGATAGCCAGCGGCACATCGAGTTCAGTGCACTTCTTAAATAACACGTCGTGATCCGAGTGGCCGTGAATCACCCTATTATGGTTAAACGGATTTACCCANGCGCCTCGGCACCCATCNTTGACCGCNCGCTCGAGTTCCTNCGCCGACCCGCTNGGATCNAATANNGTGAGCATGGCGATGGGNACNAGCCGACCACCGGAGCTTCGGCAAAAATCGGCGATCCACCGATTGTAGGCCCTGGCATAAGCCAAACTGATCGATGGGTCCGTCTCTTCGACTTCCCATAACAGTCCGATCGTCGGATACAGCAAGACACACTCGAGGTTTTCCTGGTCCATTAACGAGATGCGTTCTGAGGCGTCGCAAGCCCCAAACGGCATACTGTCNGCGTAACGGCGTTCTGGGCTCGGCATCAAATTCTCTTCGCCCATCGCTCCCATAATGCCAAGNCTGCCTCTNCTCGTGAATTTGGAAGGCGTTCCATTGATCTCNAGATACTCGAGACCGTCGTCGTCGACTTTGATGCGCAACGCGCGTTCCTTGAATTCGTTTTCGAGGTACGTTTCCCANAGGTCGGGTGGNTCTAAAANATGTCCGTCGGCATCGATTGTGCCGTCATACGGGAATCGCTTGATTTCGTATGGCATNNNCTCNTTCCCTCCTNCGNNTTGTCTTAACCATATCTTAGTTTTAGAAGTGAGGACGATCTTTTTGCGAGGTAATCGACGACATCTCCTATTCATGGGTGACTAGGGATACATTTTCTAGAATACATCTAAGGTAGATATCGTAAATCATTGTTATAAAGCGTTTTGTGACGTCAATTGAAGAATACTAGACGTTCAGAAGGACGCCTCGTATCATGAATTCATGAACCGAGCATTG
>PCCM01000091.1 GCA_002731735.1 Gemmatimonadota bacterium
GAAAAACGCGCCGACGATAATGCCCAACAGGAGCAGAGGGAGTCGCAAGTCGGGAGCAGCCAGTGGTATCGGTTCGCGTCCCACGGCTTCGACCACCTGCACCGCTTCGCCGAGGAGAGGACCTGGTTGTCCCTCCGCGTCCACGATCCGGACATCTCCGAGGTGCTCCCTGAGACGCAGCGGGAGAAACATTTCCTCCCAGACAGAAATCGTCTCGTCACCGCGATTCCCCACCACGAATTGAATTCCGGCGTAGGCTAGGGGCACAGGCTGAAACAAACGAGCAGTGTGCCAACGATACGTCGCCCCCGTGTCCGTGCCTTCCGTCACCATTCGGATCTGCCCGCCGAGAACACGATCCAGCGCGTCACGGACTCGGGTGGAGCAGTTGTCCCGATAGTAGTCGTAGCGATAGTGGCGGTTGGCGTCGGTATCCATCTCGGTCAGCAGGACTTGAAGCTCGAGGCGTTCTGAGGGCGTGAGACTCACCGCCTGAACCCACACATCGCGGTTGGCCCGGCGGTACACGCCGAGCCAATCCGAAGCCGGGAAGCCCTGCATGTAGTACTGCATGCGGCCTCGTGCCAACCGGGGCCAGAAGCCCTCCGCGTTGAAGTCGAACATCCCCCAGTTGTACGCGATCTCCGTCCGAGCCTGTTCATCTCGAATGACGAGAGCGTTGTGGCCGAAGCGCTCCCAGTAGATGTCGCCGGGTCCGATGGTCATCAGCGAGANCTGGAGGTGGGAACCGAGTGGGGCTCCAGCGGGTGCAGGCGGCGCGCCGACTTGGGCTAGAAGTGGGTCNGAACTCGCCCCCACCTGACAAACCACGAGAGCCACGTAAAAAGCGCGNCTAGGCCGTCGGATCCACGGCGGGACCATCGTTTCAATCCTCGCCAAGNTGGATCTCCCGGCCCTCCCTGGCGGATTGATAGGCCGCTGAGACGACCTCCATCAGGTGGACCTGCTCGACGGGGGCGGAGAAGTCGCCTTCACCGAGAACGGCCCGCACGAACTGATCCAGAAGGCGGCGATAGGCGTTCTGGAATCGGTGCTCACCACCNCGAGCCTTGGGTTGTCGNGGCGTCACGTCCGTGGGCCGCCCCCCTAACCGCTTGTTGATGTTCAGTGGCGGCAGGGAACCCGATCCCTCGGTGCCCATTACCCGCGCACGGTGCCGGTCCGCCTCGGCAAAGAGGTTCCAACTCACTTCGACGCTGAACGCGATGCCGGACTCGGACACGGCAAACACGGTGGCCGCTTCCTCGACTTCGGCTTCCCCACTCCGGAAAACGGCGGTCACACGAGTGATCCGGGGATAGTCCACAAGCCAGANCGCGAGATCCAGGATCGGGACGCCCAAGTCCATGAGCGCTCCCCCCCCTGCCTCTTCCGGTTCCTGCCGCCACGTGGAGACCACGGCGGGCATACTCTGCGTGAGCGAGTTGGCCCGCACCGTATAGATGTCGCCCAACTCACCCCCGGCCACAAAANCTGCCAGNGCCCCCACATCCGGTCGGAATCGNTGATGCATCCCCACTGAGAGATGCCGCCCCGAGGCTTCAGCCGCATCAAGCACCCTCCGCACGCCCTCCGCNCTCATCGCCAAGGGTTTCTCAACCAGGACGTGTTTGCCACACTCCAAGGCTTCGATGGCCAGTGACTCGTGGAGATGATTCGGAGTACAGATCACCGCGGCCTGGATCTGGTCATCACTCAGTATCTCTTCGTTCGACAGAACGCGGGGCACTCCGAACCGCGCGCCGAGCGTCTCCGCCTTCAGGTGATCCGGATCGGAGACGGCAACAAGATCGACATCGAGNCGCTCCGAAAGAATGGGTAGGTGAACGATCTGGGTGATCGCTCCGACGCCCAGGATGCCGACCTGCACAGAACCGCTCTCGGACGTGGACGTCACCGGACCTCCTCCGGTGCCAATCCGCCCCAGATGAACGTCAGCCCCCCTCGAAGCTCGACATAGTTGAGATCGCCGAGGACTTCGACCTTGGACCCTCCGNTGATACGCACGCGAGATGTGATCGGGAACTCCAAGCCCGCGTGAATGTTGAAGCCCGCGGATACCGAGCCGAGCAGGTCCTCAATGAAGGTNTCGTCGATGGCCTGCCCGGAGCCGCTCAGGAAGTGCGCGGACAATCCAACTCCCGNTGAGAAGAACAGGTTCAACGGTATCGCCCATACGTACTGGCCATCCATGCTCAACACGATGTCGCTCCTGTCGATGACACCAAGATCGAAACCCCCTGGCGGAACCGTCCCTCCCTGGTCCATCGTGAGCTCGCCGAGCCGAGTCTCGAACTGATCCNCCTCCGTCTGAGCCAGCGTGGATTTCCAGTACGTCACCCCCGGCGTGAGTCCGAAGCCGGGCCCGAGGAACCCAAGATCGAATTGGACTCCGTAGGTCGTGGCATTCTCGACGTTGTCGGCCCAAAGATACCCGACGTCGAAGGACATACCCCGGAACGAGAGGTTCTCGTAATCGTAGTCTGCCAGATCCTGGGCCCGGGCTTCCAGGGGCACCAATGACGTGACGACCCCACCAGCCACCGCTACTGCAATCACCATTTTCATCCCATTCACACACTTCGTCATCCGCACCTCACCTCCGTGTCGAAAATCAATCCGCCATCCTCACTTCGTCACGTAACCTGGAGTGCCGCAACCTCTCTTGCCGCCTCCCGCACAACTTCGAGGGTCTCGTCGATAACGTCGGACGTATGCGCCGTGGATACGAACCCGGCCTCGAAAGGAGACGGGGCAAGAAACACACCGCGATGGAGGCACGCCCGATGGAAAGCCCGAAAAGTGTCGAGGTCTGCGCCCTGCGCCTCCTCGAAGGAATGGATGGGCTCCTGGCTGAAAAACACCCCCCACATCGATCCGACAGAACATCCGGTGGCCGGGATCCCCGCTTCGGCAAGCGCCGACACGACACCACCCGACAGTCGCTCGGCCGCACGGGCCAGGTCGTCGAAGGGGTCCTCCTCGTCGAGGTAACGGAGCTGCGCGTTTCCCGCCGCCGTCGCGAGTGGATTCCCGGAAAGCGTGCCGGCCTGGTACACGGGCCCCGCAGGGGCGATCTGCTCCATGAGGTCCCTGCGGCCACCGAAGGCCCCGACGGGTAGCCCGCCTCCTATGACCTTGCCCAACGTGGTGAGATCGGGTTCGATCCCGTATCGCTCCTGCGCGCCCCCCAGAGCAACCCGGAACCCGGTCATGACTTCATCGAAGACCAACAATGTACCGTGCCGTTCGGTTATGGTCCGTAGCCCCTCCAGAAATCCCTCCACAGGGGGAATCAATCCCGAGTTGCCGACCACGGGCTCGACGAACACGCTGGAGATGTCATTCCCCCTCGCGCCGAACAGGGTCTCAACTGCCGCGAGGTCGTTGAACGGAAGCACCAGAGTCTCGGCCGCTACCGTTTCGGACACTCCGGGAGAGTCCGGGAGACTCAGCGTAGCAACACCACTCCCGGCCGCAACGAGAAAGGCGTCCGCGTGCCCGTGGTAGCAGCCCGTGAACTTCAACACCAGGGGACGCCCCGTGGTCGCCCGAGCGAGCCGGAGCGCGGTCATTGTCGCCTCCGTCCCGCTGTTGACGAGCCGGACCATCTCCACGGTCGGCACCAAACGGACGATGCGCTCCGCCAGTTCCACCTCGGCCTCCGTCGGAGCGCCGTACGATGTGCCCCGGTCGAGTTGTTGCCCCAGCGCCTCCGTGACCACGGGATGGGCATGACCGAGGATCAGGGGACCCCAACTCAAGACGTAGTCCACGTAGCGGCGACCCCGGGTGTCGTACAGGTAGGCGCCCTCGCCACGGTCCACAAAGAAGGGCTCACCCCCCACCGAACGGAAGGAACGTACAGGAGAGTTCACGCCTCCGGGGATTACAGCCTGTGCCCGAGCCCACGGTCCATTGGTCATTGCTTCTCCACAACCCGCGCGATCAGGTCGTACTCCTCCGCATCTTCGACTTCAACCGTCACGAACTGTCCGGGTGTGAGCCCTTCGAAGGGATGAACGTGGGTGACGCCGTCCACCTCGATGGCCTGCCCCACCGTCCGAGCGACACCGACCGGGCGGGCGGCCGCCTCAGTTTCGAACGGGCTGGGGTCGTCCAGAACTTCATCGACCAGGGCCAGGAATCTTCGCCCCATGAGTGCTTCGTTGCGTTCGGCGGAAATCATACGCTGAACGTCCATGAGCTGCTCGAGGCGCTCCCGCTTCAGAGAGTCCGGGATCTGGTCGGGCATCTCCGCCGCCGGAGTGCCGTCCTCCATGGAATACGTGAACGCGCCCACCCGATCGAAGCGAACCTCCTCCAGGAGGTCCAGCATAGCGCGGAAATCGTCCTCCGATTCCCCCGGAAATCCTATGATCACGGTCGTCCGGAGGGTCACGTCGGGTATCGCTTCCCGGATCCAGGCCACGCGCTCCCGTATGACCGCCTGCCGTTCGGGTCTACGCATCGCCTCGAGAATCCTGTCGCTTCCGTGTTGGAGCGGCATGTCGAGGTAGGGGAGGAGAACATCCTCGCTCGCCATCAACTCGACCATCTCCCGGGTGATGCCCGAAGGATACATGTAGAAAAGGCGAAGCCATTGCACGTCCGTCTCGGCAATCAAGGCCCGCAGCAACTCCGGGAGGAGCGGCGCCGAGCTGTCCTTTCTCCTCAGATCCCGCCCATACCAGGTCGTGTCCTGGGAGATGATGTTCAGCTCCTTCACGCCCTGCCGGGCCAGCGCCCCGGCCTCCGCAACTAACTCAGGGAGCGGCGCCGACCGGTGCAGTCCACGAAAGCCAGGGATGGCACAGAACGCACAGGTGTGGTCACATCCCTCGCTGATCTTGAGATAGGACGTGTGGGGTGTCTCCGTGGAGAGGATCCGAAGCGGTCGCTCCATGGTAGGCACACCCGTCGGCGCGTTCTCCCGGGAATCCGGGAGAAAACCGCTGTCGCGCAGTTCCGGTATCAGGGAAGCCATCTCCGAGAGGCCCAGAAAGAGGTCGACCTCGGGAATCTCGGAGGAGAGTTCGTCCTTGTACCGCTGGACCATACATCCCACGGCGACCACCGCACGGACCCGCCCCTCCTCTTTGAGCCGGCACGCCTCCAGGATGGTGTCGATCGACTGCTCTTTGGCCGATTCGATGAACCCGCAAGTGTTCACGACCACCACGTCGGCGCCGCTGATGTCGGCCGACACCCGTGCGCCGTGTCCCACCAACGCCGCCATCATCTTCTCTGAATCCACGGTGTTCTTGTCGCACCCCAACGTCACCAAGCCGATCTGGGGGCCGTCCAAGGGTCCGATCGGATCGACGGTCAAGCGCACCGCCTCGACGTCTCGCGACACGTCTGGCCGGATCGGATCGGGAGCCAAGGGGAAGACCGGCAAGGCCCTCGTTTTCATCCCTGGATCACCCTTCGCAGCCGGGTGGCGTAAACACGTGAGTACCCCCAGGCGGCACGAAACGAAATACGTCCTGCGGAATCTCGATGCCCACGCGGATGTTGGTGAGCCACAACCGACGGATCTGCTCGTTGGTGTCCCGGATTTCCAGGGCCGTGATAAAGTTGCTGTCGACATGGAGCCAAACGACGGCGGAGCGAAACTCAACAGCCCCCCCAGTCTCCTTCGGCGTCAATGTGATCTTGTGGGACACGCCCTCACCCATCGGCTCTCGGCCCTCATGCACCGCCTCGAACCGCGCGCGCGGATTGTCCAGAAAAGTGCTGAAGAAGTTGTTCCCGCCCCCGCCGCCCTCCACCGAGCATCGTATTACCTGCTTGTCATCAATACTGGGATTGAAGCGCCAGGCGAACTCCCCGTCCACGATCAACACATCCCCATCCGGGTCGGAGTAGTCCATGGAAAAACGATCGGGCTGCTGCATGCAGACGGTGCCCTCACTCCGGATCGTTCGCCTGCGGAGCGTGAGTTCGACTTCCTGCCGGAAGTGCGCGCAGAGGGTTTCGAGGCCGTAGTAACGATCGCTCGCGGCGTATAACGCCTCGTAGGCCTGGCCGTCTTGGCCTAGGAGCGACCGCGGCGCCCAGACGGATGAAGCCAGCAGGAACGGAACGATCACGGCCTTGAGCACAAAGACGGTCGGGTTCATCATAATCTTGATTGTCGGATGTGGGGCGGGCTCGTTCATGCGCCGTCCATACACGGTCGGTGACAGGCCCGTTCCGAACGCGGTGGTGTCCAGGCTCGTTCCAGCGGGGACCCGCCTGGACTCCCCGTCACTACAATCCCCGGTGCCCGCAGATCGTCTCGAGCTCGTCGAGCCCGACGAGCACTTCCCTCGCCTTGGAACCCTCGGACGGTCCCAGGATACCGGCGTCGTGCAGTTGATCCACGATCCGGGCGGCCCGCCCGTACCCTACCTTGAGCTTGCGCTGGAGTAGCGACGTGGAGCCCTGTTGATTCTGCACGCACACTTCGCCGGCCGCACGGAAGAGGTCATCCCAATCCCCCGCGTCTTCGGCCCCGACCGCCATTTCGGCCTCGTGCTCGAAGGCTCGCATCTGTTCCAGAATGTCCGATTCCTTCGCCGCTTCAACCTCGTCCAGGGCCTTGTTCCGGATCTCTATCTGATCCCGGTACCAGGCCATCATCCGATCGGTCTCCGCCGTGGAGATGTAGGCGCCCTGAATCCGGACTGGCTCACTCGTGCTCGGAGGAAGAAAAAGCATATCGCCGTTCCCGAGAAGACTGTCGGCGCCATTCTTGTCGAGGATGGTGCGTGAATCGGTCTTCGACGCCACACGGAAAGCGATACGGGACGGAAAGTTCGCCTTGATGAGCCCGGTGATCACGTTCACGCTCGGCCGCTGAGTGGCTACAATCAGGTGGATCCCGATGGCCCGAGCCTTTTGTGCCAAGAAAGTGAGTGGCCTCTCCACCGCACTCTGCACGGTCATCATGAGGTCCGCCAACTCGTCGACGACAACCACCACGTAGGGCAGGACCCCCTCATCGTAGATCCCCCGATCCAAATCGTCGTCCGCACCCTTCGGCTCGAAACACCGGAGCGTCGCGCCTTCCTCGACGCGTTCGTTGAACTCGCCGATCGAGCGCACGCCGTTCGCGTTCAAGAGGTTGTACCGGCGGTCCATCTCCAGGACCGCCCACTTGAGAAGCCCAGCGGCATCCTGAGGGTCCGTGACGACCTTGTGGCGCAGGTGCGGAAGCAAACGGTACGTGGAGAGCTCCACCATCTTGGGATCGACCATGAGGAGCCTCAGGGTCTTGGGCGTGTGGCGGTAGACCAAGCTGGTGATGATCGTATTGAGGCAGACCGACTTACCCGACCCCGTTGCGCCCGCAATGAGGATGTGTGGCATGTCACGGAGATCGGCTACGTAAGGCCGCCCGTTGAGATCCTTGCCGAGCGCCAACGGGAGCTGGGCGCGACTGGCCTGATAGGTGGGCGAATCGAGGATGTCCCGTAGGCGGACCACCTCCGGCTCGGGGTTGGGAATCTCCACTCCGACGGCGCCCCTCCCTGGAACCGGCGCAACGATCCGAATGCTCTTTGCCTTCATCGCAAGGGCGAGGTCGGCGTCGAGGCTCGCGATCTTATTCACCTTCACCCCCGGAGCGGGGATCACTTCGTACTGCGTGACCACGGGCCCGGTCGTCCGGCCCCCCAACGTGCATTCGACGTTGAAAGTTCGAAGCTTTTCGATCAAGACCTCGCCCAGCGCGTCGAGCTCCCGCTCCATGTCATGACGATGCTCATCGTCCGCCGCCGACATGAATTCCATGGGGGGGAGTCCAGTGTCGGAGACGTCTCCTTCCGCAAACGGGTCGTCATCTTTGTCTCCCTCATCAATACCGTCCCGCACATCACCACCGTCCCGCTCCTCGTCTCCACCCCCTTCCCCAGCACGACCGGCCGACTCCAGATCTCCTTCGAAAGACTCGCCGTGCTCCTCGCTCTCCACATCGTCACCGACACCTTCGGAGTCGGGGTCGGACACTTCATCACCTTTCAGCAACTCCATCGGGGGCGTTCGCTCCAGCCGATCCTTGGAGCGCTGGTCCCAACGGGCCTTGAGGCGCTCCCCCATGGAAAAAAGGGCTCTAGCGGCACGTGCTATGAAGCCCGTTCCTTGTGCCACACCGCCCACCAAGGACGCGATCGGATTCCACCCTATTGTGCCCACTGATAGAGCCACGAGGAGAAGCACAACAAGAAGGACCCCCCCCGGAACACCGAGCGCCGTCACCAGGGCCGGACCAGCCAACTCACCCCATCGGCCCACTGTCTCCCCGTCTTGGCCGAGGACGCTGAGACCGATGGGCACGATCAACAGCAGGCCTCCCAGAAGAATCGAGAGGCGTCTCGTCCACGTTACAGACAGTGACTCGCGCGCCCTGAGCCCAGCGAGAATGAGGAGGCCGGGAACGAAAAACGCCGCAATCCCAACAATGCCGGTCAGCACACCTCGCACCGCCGCGCCGACCACACCCATCACATTACCCTCAGGAAACTCCACACCCCTCAGGCCAGGCATCGTCACGGGGACTAGGGCCGCCAGCAGGAAGAGACCCAAACCCAACAAGCCGACGGCCGCGATGTCTTTCTGTTGCTTCTGAGACAGCATCCTAGGCGGACCCGGAGGACCCCGCAGGCTCCGCACGCAACTGGATGACCCGGTCGTCCATCTCAGGCACTACGGAGTAGCGATCGATTTCTGCGCAAATATTCAGGTCCTCTCGGAGTCCAATGTCGACCAGGTGTTGGCCAGTCGAAGTCGATGCGAGGAAATCGGCGTTGACGCGGAAGGTCAGAGCCATCTCCACCGCTCCCATCGCAGCGTCGTTGAGTTCGACGTCGACCTCGACCGCAGCCCGGATACGCTGCACCAAGGCTCCCGCACAGACGGCGTCATCAAGAGAGAACAACCCCTCCATTCCGGCGCACACGACCGAGATCGAATCGGACTCCATCGCTGCCACCGCAACCGCACTCAAATTCATGAAGCTGCAAGCCAGGACCGTCACTGCGTCTCCGACCAGGAAGAAAACACGCGTACCGTTCGTCGTGCTCATTACCAACCGTTTTCCCGCCACGTTCTCGCTCGAGAACTCCAGGGGAGAGTTTCCGAGATCGAATCCCTCGATCATGAGTCCGCGTGCCTCGCCACACAAAATGGTGTCGTCCCGTCCGAGAGAAGACGCCAATTTTATTGCTTCTTCGGTTGACGCAGCCGGATAGACACCCTGGGCGCCATTAACGAGAGCTTCCACCATCGAGCTCGTCGCACGTAGGACGTCGATCACGACGACCGTACTCCCGGTCAGGTCGGGCAGTGGAGCGGCGGGCTCGAAATGTACGTCGATCTTCATCAGTCAGCCGCTCTCTCAGTTAGAAAACGATCCACGAATCCGGTGTCCACCCCCCCCGCCACGAATTTATCGTTCTGCGTAATCTCGTGGAGGAACGGGATCGTTGTCTTGATCCCTTCGATTACAAAGGACTCCAGCGCGTGTCGCGCACGCACGATGGTCTCGTGCCGATCCCTCCCGCTGACGATCAACTTGGCAAGCAGGGAATCGTATTGCGGTGGTACCTGATAACCGCTGTACAGATGCGTGTCGAGCCGGACTCCGGGTCCACCCGGAGGATGGAAGATCGTGATCAGGCCCGGGCAGGGCGCGAAATTCAGAAAGGCGTCCTCCGCGTTCACTCGAAATTCAATTGCGTGCCCCCGCACCTGAGGGATCTCGCTCGGGAACGACAGCGGTTCACCAGCGGCCACGTGAATCTGCTCCTTCACCAGATCGAGTCCCGTCGTGACTTCCGTGACCGGGTGCTCCACCTGAATCCGCGTGTTCATCTCGATAAAGTAGAAGGATCCATCGGAATCGACGAGGAACTCGACCGTACCGGCCCCAACGTAGTCGATCCCTTTCGCCGCCTTCACCGCCGCCTCCCCCATCTTTTCCCGCAACTCGGGCGTCAGCACCGGCGAGGGAGCCTCTTCAATCAACTTTTGATGTCGGCGTTGGATGGAGCAATCTCGCTCTCCGAGGTGGACCACTCTGCCATACTGATCCCCAAACACCTGAAATTCGACGTGCTTCGGTTCGACGATACATTTCTCAAGGTAGACATCCGGATCGCCGAACGCGGCCCCGGCCTCTGTTTGCGCCGCTTGAAACATGTCAGCAAAAGACGCCGCATCGGGAGCGATCCGCATCCCTTTCCCTCCTCCACCCGAGGAGGCCTTGATCATGACCGGGAAGCCGATTTCGGCAGCGACCTTCTCACCCTCGTCGAGATCCGATATGACGCCGTCCGAACCCGGCACCGTGGGCACGCCTAGGTCCATCATCGTCCAACGGGCGGTCACCTTGTCGCCCATGGAACGGATCTGATCGGGGTTCGGACCCACGAACACGATGTCTGAGCGTTGACAGATTTCACTGAACTCGGCGTTCTCCGCCAAGAAGCCGTACCCAGGATGGATGGCCTCGGCTCCTGTAACCTCAGCGGCGGATATGATCTGGGGGATATTCAGGTAGCTGTCCTTCGCCGGCGCCGGACCGATACAAACGTCCTCGTCGGAGAAACGAACGTGGAGCGATTCCCGGTCCGCTTCCGAGTATACCGCCACCGTCTTTACGCCGAGCTCGTGGCATGCCCGGATGATCCGCAAGGCTATCTCGCCACGATTGGCGATCAGCAGCTTGTTGAACACTCAGCGTGCCCCTAGAAGGCTGTTGAAGGAGTACAGTGGGCCGCGTTGCGAATGCCCGGCCCCCCGGCCCTCGATCACGGGGAAACGCGAAACAGTACCTGCCCATATTCCACGGGCGCGGAACTCTCGGCACAGATCTCGCGAATGACGCCCGAGACCTCACACTCCAACTCATTCATGAGCTTCATGGCCTCGATGATACAGAGTGTATCACCTGGCGAGACGGTGGCACCCACTGCGACATAGGACGAAGCGTCGGGAGCGGGAGCCCTATAGAACGTGCCCACCATGGGAGACGTAATCTCGATCAGTCCCGAATCTCCCGGTGAGGTCTCGGAAGACGGTGACCCCTCTTGTGCGAGGCCAGGTGCGGCGGTGGAGCCCATCGGTACGGGAGGCGGCGTTGAGCCCCCAGGCACGACCAAGGCGGCTCCAGTATCGGCAGAAGCCGTCTTGGCGATTCGGATGCGGGTGCCCCCTCGCTCGATCTCGATGGAATCCAGCCCGCTCTCGTCGAGGGCCTTGATGAGGCTCTGAACAAAGTCCAGATCCATCATGACGACACTCGAGTCAGGTATTTCTCTTCCCGGCGGTCCACTTTCACCACCTCTCCCTGTTCGATGAAGAGGGGCACCTGAATTACGGCACCGGTTTCCAGAGTCGCCGGTTTGGTACCGCCCTGGGCCGTGTCGCCCTTGAATCCGGGATCGGTCTGGGTGATCTCCAACTCCACGAACTGAGGGAGTTCGACACTGATGACCGTACCGTCGTGGACCAGGCCCTCACACTCCATGTTCTCCTTCAGGTAACAGAGTTGGTCTTCCCCAAGCAGATCGCCAGAAATCGGAATCATCTCGTAGGTCTGCTGGTCCATGAAGTGGTAGAGCTGCCCGTCCGAATAACTGTACGTCACGGGGCGACGCTCGAGTCGAACGTCAGTCACCTTCTCCCCGGCGCGATACGTCTTGTCGACCACAGCGCCGCTTAGAACGTTCTTGAGCTTGGTCCGAACGAACGCCCCGCCCTTACCTGGCTTCACATGCTGGAAGTAGATGATGGTCCAAAGCTGACCATCGATATCCAATACCAAGCCGTTACGAAAATCCGCGGTCGAGGCCATGACACCCGAAGGCTGTTGAAGGAGTAAAGTGGCGTTCTTACTCGCCGATGATTCGGGCCACGAGCCCTCTCAGCGCTAGAAGATAGCCCTGAGATCCAAAACCTAGAACCACCCCGCTGGCTACGGGCGAGAGATAAGAATGACGCCGGAAACTCTCCCGAGCGATCGTATTGGAGAGATGGACCTCCACGAACGGAAGCCCTACACCCACCAGACCATCACGTAGAGCCACGCTCGTGTGAGTTAGCCCTCCTGGATTTACCAGAAAGCCGTCGACCCGATGGCTGGCATCGTCCAAGAAGTCGAGAATGGCTCCCTCTGAGTTGGACTGGAACGTCTCGACCTCCACGCCCAACTCGGAACCCAGCGATTCCACGGCGCCGTTCACGTCGTCCAACGTGTCGGTTCCGTAGACCTCGGGTTCCCGGCGTCCGAGCAAACCGAGGTTGGGACCGTTGATAACAGCGATGCGCACGATCTTATCCATCACCATCCGGCGCGAGCGATTCGATGGAAACCGTCTGGCGGTCATCGATATCGGCCACGAGCACGCCGAGCCCCTGTTGAACAACGGCCAGCGCCTTATCCAAGTCGCCCAGCCGGCGATGGGCATCCGCCAGGGGTACGAAGGCCCTCCCCTGCGGGTCCAATTCCGACTCGTATAATTCTTCTAGTCGGTCGATCTGCTGTTTCAGAGACTCGGGCACACCAAACTCCCCGCACGGACAGGAAAGGTCGAGGGGTACACTTATAAGACGGTAGACGCGAGGAAGATACTGATTACGCCGAAAACGTGTCAACGAGAGAGGTTGAGGAGCCCCATACCGGCCATTACCTTTCGTGGCCTTTTGGGGTATGATCACGCGGATGTGATCCAGCACGGGATTTGCAGAGGAGTTGCCGTTCCATGATGCGTCAAATGCGGGAGAACACGAAGTGGATCATGCTGGTGACGGCACTGGCATTCGTGGGCCTCATGGTCTTCCAGTGGGGAATGGACATCACGGGACAAAGCGGCCTTTCGATCGGCGAAATCGGTAGCGTCAACGGCACGCCGGTCCCGTACGAGGCTTGGAACAACACTTACCAATCGCTTTTTAATCAGGTTCAGCTTTCGCAAGACCCTGACCCGGTCACGAGCCAACAGACCCGTGACATCGAAGACGCGGCGTGGGACGAGATCGTCAACCAACTCCTGATTCAGCAGGAGCTGGAGCGGCGAGGTATCGTGGTGACCGATGAGGAGTTACTGGCGGCCGCACGGTTCAATCCACCGCCGGAGCTCCGGACCAACCCTGCCTTTCTAACGGACGGGTTCTTCGATATCCAGAAGTATCAGGCGTACCTGGCGTCTCCGACCGTCGACGATCTGACGCTCCTCCAGCTCGAGGCGTACTACCGGAGCGTGATCCCCCAGAACAAGCTCATGCGACAGGTGACGGCCGATATCTATTTCACGGATGCCGCCGTCTGGCGGGAGTATCAGGACCGCAACGAGAAGATCTCGGTCGGTTACGTCGCTCTCAATCCCGCTCAACGGGTTGACGACTCCGCCGTAACCGTGACATCCGATGAGGTGAGGGAATACTACGACGACCATGAAGACGAGTTCGCGCTTCCGGCCCAGGCCACGGTACGGGCCGTCATCCTCGACAAGACGCCCACACCCGAAGACACGCTCGCCATGGGCACTCTCGCCGCTGAGCTGAGGCAAGAGATCATCGACGGGGCCGATTTCGAGGATGTGCTCGGTCGGCCAGGGGTCGGAACCGGGTCGGGAGACCTGGGCTGGTTTACCAGGGACCTTATGCCCGAGGAGTTCTCCGATGTGGCCTTTGCCGCAGCCGTAGGCGAACTGACGGAGCCAGTGAGGACCACCTTCGGCTATCATCTGATCGAAGTTCAGGATGAGGCAGAAGACAGTGTTCAGGCCCGGCATATTCTCATTCCTTTTGTCCGCACCGAGGAATCTGAACTCGGGCTCTACACGCTTGCCGACTCGCTGGAGGCGCTCGGTGAGTCACGCACGATAGCAGAGGCAGCTTCGACTTTGACCCTCGCTGTCGAGACCGCCTTTCTGAGCACCGACTTCGCCTTCGTTGCCGGAGCCGGGCAGGTAGGAGAGGGGGCCGACTGGGCCTTCGAGGAAGCTTTGGTCGGGGACGTCAGCCCCGTCCTCGAGACGAGACAGGCATTCTATATGCTCGAACTCGTCGAACTCCGGGAGGCCGGGGCGATCTCACTCGCCGACGCCACAGGGTCCATCGAACAGACGGTGAAGGCCGCGAAGAAGGTGGAGAGAGCCCAGGAGGAGGGCGAGGAGATCGTCGCCCAAGTTCGAGGTGGGGCAGACTTGGCTGCCATAGCCGAAGAAAAGGGCCTGGAGGTCCAGATGGCCGGACCGTACGCCCGCGTAGACTTCGTTCCTGGCATGGGGCAACTGAACGCGGCCGTGGGGGCGGGATTCGGCCTGAACATTGAAGACGTGAGTAGTCCAGTGGCGGCCAACAACAATGTCTTCATCATCGAGTTGACCGAATACTTCGGTCCGGACTCTACCGCTTTCGTGGTCGAGCGGTTGCCGCTCCGGGATGAAATGCTCGGGCTTGCCCAACAGACTCGGCTCCAGGAGTGGCTCCAGGGCCTCCGCGATGTGGCCCGCATCATCGACCAGCGAGACGAAGTATTGAACGCGGATCCCGCGGACGCTCAGCAGCCAATCGGCGGCTTCGGTTTCTAAGCCCTTCCCTGTTGGCAAGAGGTAGAAGAGGGGCTCACGGTCCCGCTCCAGGGGTGACTTCCTTGCCGTCGGGTACGGGGGCCCTCTTCTAGCTCGTGGGTGGAAGAGGGGTTCACGGTCCCACGCACGAAATCAGGCCTTCCCTTCCTCGCCCTCGGCCGCCCCCTCTCCCGTCGAGCTTTCCTGTGCGGGAGCGTCCTCCGGAATCTCGGCTGCCCCACCTTCAGCCTGACTCTCGGCCGTCGGCACGCCACCAATTTGTTGCTCCGAAGGGGGCGGGTTCGTCGTCAATCGCCTGGGCCCTTGATCAGGTTCGTTCGAAGAATCCGACGCAGGAGGAACTGCTTCGCGCCATGGTTCGACGACACTCTTTTTCTCGGAACCGTCCTCCGTGTCATCGCGGACCTCTTTTTCGATCTCCTTAATCGAGCCCTTGAACTCCCGTATCCCCTTGCCCAAAGACGAACCTATTTCCGGAAGCCGCTTCGCCCCAAAAAGGAGGAGGACTACAAGAAAGATCACGATCATCTCCCCCATGCCGAGTCCACCGATTCCCATGATAAATCCTCCGTTCTACGTTCGTCCCGGATTCAGATCCAGGAGCGGACAACAAAAGCCACGATGAAAATCCCTACCAATGTTAACACATTTACGCTGAGGATCAGGGGGCCGACCGTGAACGCGATTACCAACAGATCAATGGACAGCGGTCCGACCGAGGCCGCCACCGACGACGTGAGAAAGGTCTTGGCCGGGCTCTCCGGAAGAAACACCACCGAGAGTTGAGTGAGCAAACCACCCAGCAGCAGCCCAAGCGCCAGCGTCCATAAGAGACGCTTCACATTGCGGCGATGCGGGTCGTTCAACATGTCCTAGCAACCCGTATTCGTGGCATCAGCGATCACGGCCAACCGTGTAGGTCACGGCGTCTCTCAGGGCCTCCAAGGCAGGGTCCTCCGGAAGTGTAGCGAGCGCCTCCCACGCACGAGCGGCATACAGATCCGCCTGCTCTTTCGCGTAGTCGAACCCGCCACGGTCATGTACGATCTCGATCACACGCTCGATGTCTTCCTCCGCCGCTTCCACCAGCGTGAAGAAGTCCCTGATCTCACGTGACTCGGTATCAGACACCTTCTTCAAGGCACCAACCAAGGGAAGCGTGACCTTGCGTTCTCTCAGATCGTGCCCGCTGGGTTTGCCCGTGACGGCCTCCGATCCGGTGTAGTCCAAAAGGTCGTCCGCAATCTGGAACGCCATACCCAGTTGATACCCAAACAGCGCAAGAGGTTTTCGATACTCACTCACACCGGCAAGGGCCCCCATTTCACAGGCCGCCGACATCAATGAAGCCGTTTTCGACGCGATGAGCCGATAATAGTCCGACTCGGTGAACTCGAGTGCATCGTAGGACGTGAGTTGCCGCATCTCACCGATGCTCATCTCGTTGGCGGCGGCGGCGAGAACCGCCACCGCATCCAACCTTCCGAGCTCCGTGAGCTCCGTGACCGAGCGACTGTACAGGTAGTCCCCCATGATGATCGCAATCTGATGCGTCCAGAGTGCGTTGACCGTGGGTAGACCACGCCGCAAGACACTGTGGTCTACGGCATCGTCATGGACGAGCGTGGCGAGGTGAACCAGCTCTACAACGGCCCCGAGCGTGATCGCGTCGTTCGCCGGCCTGCCCCCGACCTCGTTGCTGAGAAGAAGAAGCGTGGGACGGAATAGCTTGCCGCGCATGAGGAGCAGGTATTCATTGATCTCCTCGATCAGATCGAAGTCCGAGATGATGATCCGTTTCAGATCGCCCTGGACCTTTTCGAGGCGACCGGCCACGAGCCTCTGCACCGCCGGGAGAGTCGGGACGGGACCCCTCAGGATGGAACTCTGAACCGCCTCCATCATGAGACGCCTGCCGAAGAAGCGAGGCGAGCCGCGTGATTGAACGTGCACATCGATCAAGGCTCGCGGGGGCTAACTGCGCAGGCCCCGAAGGCGGTCGGTGACATCGGCGAAGTTGATAAGGTCCGAGCCCGTTCTTTCAGGTTTGCAACACTGCTCACAAAGCGACACTCATACTCGCGTGTGACTTATGCCCCGTGCAGACACATGTTCTGCCACGCGACGAGAGAGGAGCCGGGACTCGCCCGGATGAAGAATCCTAAATCTGTCAACAGCCGCCGGAAGCACAAGGGGATCCGGAATCATGCCGATTACCTCAGTCTCGACGACCTGCCCGCCCCCAGCCTCGACGCGCTCTTCAATAGCGCCGAACACGTTATAGGGCGAAGTCGCCTCAGGGTCTTCAAGGTTCATGGAGATCTGGAGCCGGCCACTCTCGGGAAGCTCCAACGCCAACGCCCGCAGGTGCTTGAACCCACCTCCGGACTCACGGAGCTCTCTGGCGATCGCCTTGAGAGCGTAGAAAGATATCCCCTCCACAAAAACGTTCCACGCCAACAAGACGCGGCGCGCACCGACGCAAGTAACACCAGCAGTGGGATGTGGTTTGCCCAGCCACTGAGGAGCGGCCAGGTCCGGCTCCCGGCCCGCTGGGAACCCCCCCTGGAGAGCTTCGAACCCACCGCGTCGTATCGATGCGAGCGATCGGTCGGGTCGCGACGCTGTCGTACCGTAACGCGCTTCTCCGTAGAGATAGACAGGTATCCCTTCCTCTGCCAGCCGGCCCGCCACCCTGCGCGCACTCTCTACCGCCAAGTCCATGGTCAAGTCGTGCAAAGGCACAAAAGGCAGCACGTCCAGAGCACCGATCCTGGGATGGAGACCCTGATGGGTTCGTAGATCGATTCCGTCCATAGCGAATAAGGCGGCCGCTATTGAGGCGGTTTCGACACTCTCCAGATCTCCGATGTAGGTGACCACGGATCTGTGGTGCTCGCGATCCGCGGTCCAATCGAGCACCTCGACGCTCTCCCTCTCGATGACCTGGAGCAGCTCCCCGATCCACCCGAGGTCTCGCCCTTCGCTAAAATTGGGCACTGCTTCTAGAATGGGCACCATCTTACATGATAGATAGGGTCCAAACCCAATTGCAACGCTCCCGGCGGCCGCCGGGAGCGGAGTGCCCCTGTGAAGGTGGTCTGAAAGGGGGGCGGTCAGCGCACGCCCAGTTGCGGATTCCCTGGCTGAATTTGGTAAGCCCAATCGAAGATCATGAGCTCGTCCCCGAATTGGTCCATCCCAAGCAGTGTCACTCGTACCGCGCCGTAGTGTACTAGCCCGCTCTCCACCACCCGCCACACGTACGTGAACTCGGGCTCGACCAAGATGTCTGCGGGGCCGTACCCAGACAACGGCGCAGTCGTCCAATCCACGCACTGCGCGTCGGCTGCCACACCACATTTTAGCTCAGTCGTAAAAGCACCAACCGGGTTTACTTCGGCCGAAGGCCCGGGGACGAGCCACCACCCCGATACGTCCGTCTCGAGGCGAAAGTGCCTCGTGGGAGACACGCCATCCACGATCGGATCGTCCTGGTCGGATTCCCTGAAACGGAAACCGGACAAGGTCGGCTGGTCCATGAAGGAGTAGACCAATTCTCCAGTGAAGTCGGGTCGAGGTGTGCCCTCCCTACTGAAACTGGTTCCGCTCTCATGGCCATAGACATCGACGGACGACACCGCATAGGTGGAGGTCACGCCGTTCTCGGCCAGAGCATCCAGAAAAGCAGGCGAGTCCGAATCCCCTAGAAGGATCTGGGTCGCACCTCCATCGGACAGGAGGTAGATCCGATATGCAGAAAACTCATCGTCCAAACGGGCGTCGTCATTCCAACGCATGTAATTGGTGGCGTCCAGAGCGATCACCTCCAAGTCCGTAGGCACAGGTGGCGGAGTGAAGGATGGCACGGACACCCGGACGGTCCGCTCGGACTCGGTCTCGACACCCGTATCAGGATCCACGGCCGACACGAAATAGTCGTAACTCACGTTGGACGAGATGTTCGTGTCGGTATACTCACAGAGTCCCGAGGAGCAACTCGTCACCTCGGCGATGAAGAAGAAGGACTCAACTCCGACCCGCTTGCTGAAGACCCGGAACGCCTCACCGTTCCACCCCGAGGCGAGTTCCCAGTACACGGTCACTGCCCGATTGTAATAGGTGGCGTCCACCCCAATGGGCGGGGCAGAACCACCGGACGGGTCGAAGATCACGTCGTCGTCGCTGCAGGCCCCCAGGAGCAGCGTCCCCGTCAGCATAAGCACTCTTTCCCTCATAGTTCCCTTCCTATTGGCGTTGAGTGGGACCCGCCGTTGGGACCCAGCGGAGGTCCTCGATGACCTTGCACTCCCCACCCAATGCACAAGCGATACCAAACCTGGAACCCGCATGAAACATAGGCTTTCAGCGGGGGGTCCGGATAAACTGTCCTCCACAGAGGACAATTTCTCTCCTGTCGGAGACAGAAGAACAGGGGCGTCGCGCCTGGCGGACTCTAGAAGGGACTCTCGAGGTCGGTGCTACGTTGGTCGTAATCGAACTTCAGGTCCCGGTTGTCGCGCAGGGACACCGAGAAGCGGAAGGCCCAGTTTCCGGTCGCGGTCTGCGTGTAGTCGAAGTTCGCCTGCCACCGGTGCAGGTCTCTCGTCAATCGAACCGAATGGTCCGCGAATTTCCGCGCGGTGATGTCGTACGAAGTGCGCCAGACGAGATCCCAATTTTCCGCCGGTTTGAGACGGATACCCATCTGAAGTAGCTGGCTCGCCGGTACCAACGATTCGCGAATCCGGCGAAGGGAGTACGAGAAGTTGGTGTTCCACGCCCCGGTGCTCCGCCCGGCCTGCCGGGGGCCAGTATCCTCCGGTCCTGTGCCGGGCACGATCGAGGACTCGTTCGTCACGCCTTGATTGCCAACGTTGTCGAGACGCGGATCGAGGCCATCAGGATCATCCAACCCGGCCGCCGAGTCCGCCGCAAGCCCCGCGGCCCCGGCTCCCCCGTCCCCACCGCCGCCCAAAAAGCGGGTGATCGTCTGGATGATACCGGAGCTGGAACTGAGCGCGAAGGAAAGATTGAGTTGTGAAAGTATCGGATCGAAGGCCCGGCGTGGCACTCCGTCCCAAATCTCGGTACCGAAGAGGTCGTGTTCCATGGAGAGTTGAAGCCCGCGGAATAAGTCCGAACTGATCTGGCTCCTCAGGCGGGTCGTTGTGAATCCCGCCAGCGACTCACTCGTCTGGCTCGCTCGTTCGAAATCGTAAGTGATCACGCTCGTGTTGAGCGCCACCAAGTTGATTACCCTCGAGGCCGGGAGCCTCCTCGGACCGCCCTCATCCCGTCGGTCATCGGCCGCAAGCTCGATCGGCGCGTCTTGAAGGTTGAAGAGAGAATCCGCCCTCGCGTCCAAAACCGAGTCCGGTGCAAAGAGGTCCTCTTCCAGATCCAGTCCGATCTCCTCAGCACCACCTGATTCGTCCCCTTCGACCGCTGGACGCTTCGCCTCGAAGGTCTGATTGAGACCGACGGTAACGAGGTTCCTGGCGAACGCGTTCGCCGGTCCGAAGACGGTCTCCTGGAGGCCCGTCGCCGTGATTGCTGGTGCGTAAGCGTAGGAGATCGACGGGGTTAGTTTATGCCGGATCGCCTCGAACCCGGCGAAACCGCCATAATATCCGTAAATGTCGCTCTTCAAGCGGGCACCGAACGAAAGACGCTTTGGTCCAGCCACGAAATTAGGAGCCTCCGGAATCTCGTCTGAACGTACGGCGGACCCTGAAACCAGCAAACTCGGAGTAAGTGTGGTGGTCCCGATCAGGCGCTGCTGGTAGTTGAGGCTCGTGCTCCAGGTGATGTCGGTCCTAGCTAGATCGACAGCCCCCGTGGGTAGCGGACCGAGTGTGTCGCCCGGAAACGCGATGGGGGCCGGAACGCTGAGGTCGGCCATCTGAGTGAAGGTCAACGCTTGCGACCACGACAACCCAGCCAGGTTCAGACCGCTACCTACACTCCCCGATGAGCGAACCTGGTCACCCCGGCCCCGAACGTACGACAGGGGGTCCTGAGGGGCCCGATCGACGATGTTCCTCTGGTACCTCGCGCTTCCCGACCACGTCAGGTTGTTGTAGAACCGGGCGCGGCCACTCGGGGCCGGGAACAACGTGATCGTCTGCAGAGACAGGTTTGCGGAGGGAAGTGTCATCTCCACACGGTCGTCGCTCAAGAACTGACGGCGGTCAGCGCTGACCGACAGGTTCCCCCAATCGAATCGGCGGTTCAGGCCACCCTCCGAGTTTATGGACTGCGTCACCTCCCTCGGATCGAACGAATTTTGGGTCACGAACCTGGAGCTGGACGCATATCGCGCTGAGACTCGCACGTCCATGCGTTCATTGACTCTCCAGTTGTGTCGGGTATTAAATGAGAGTTGACGGCCGCCATCGACCTCCCAGAAACGTCTCACGTTCGTGGATCCGTTGAGGAATTTCTGCGTCACCCGATAGCGGAAAGCTCCGGTGAGCGCCATAAAGTTGTCGCTCCACCAGTCCCCGGCGAGGGTGGCATCGGTGTACTCGTTGATGGCCCAGAAGAATCCTACGTTGGATATCCGCCGTGAATATCCCTTGGACTGACGCACGATGTCATTGATGCCGAAGCGCGGAGTGAGAATGCCGCTGTGCCTGCCCGACTCTGAACTCTGAAGAATAAAGGGCAGCCAAAAGACCGGCACGTCGTCAAAATTGAGCGTCACATTTCGCGCTACGAACCAACTACCGCCGATGGCCTTGAACTCTCGAGAAGCAAAGTGGTAGTGGGGCTCGGTCTCCTCACACGACGTGAAGTTGATGTCATGGCCGAAGACCGTATCAGGGAGGATCGCTGGAAGATCACCATCCATGATCCAGGTAGCGCCCTGAGACATGGTCGTGTGTGCGTCGAAGGCGGTCCCACGGTTGGCTCGATTGTCGTAGATGATGCTCGCGCTCTCCACGGGCGCCTCACCAGGTCGCTCCGTCAACGTCTGGCCAGCCGTCCAGATGAGCGAATCGGCAAGGTTGATCGTGTCCACCGCCGTGACGGTCATCCCGTCTTGGCTCGCCCGGGCGGGCGTACCTTCGACGCCGATCAAGGTCATGCGCTGAGTTTGCGCATCGTATTGCCCTCCCCCACCGGAGTATTGGGACACCGAATAGCCGGGTAGCGCCAACAGGACGGCCATGAACGAGTCGGCTGCTTGCGGCTGGGGCGTTGGCAACACGCGGCGCGGTTGGCCTACGGTGTCGATCACGAAGAGTGTGGAGTCCACGCCCGGCGGTCTGGAGAGGCTGTTCAGCCGCTCGAGCACCCGAATTCGAGCAGAATCGACNTCCTGCGAGGGTGGGNCCCCGNCCTGTGCGGCGGCGGGGACGNACCATCCNGCNGCGAGCACAGCCAGNCCGCACCCGACTACACAGGGCCCGAGGTTCACTCTGCCTCTACCGATCCATCCGGCGGGTCCCCTCCGATNGTCCGAGCCTTGCGCCGCCTGGTGATCACCCACGAGAGGAGTATGCTGAATTCGTACAGAAAGACCATCGGAATCATCATCATGGCCGTCACCGTAACAACGTCGCCCGGCGTGAGCAGGCTGGCCAGGACCGTGATGATGACGATCGCGTGACGCCTCTTCTCCCGCAGAAACTTGGGCGTTACAAGCCCGAGAGCGGACAGGATCATGATGACCACCGGCAACTCGAACAGGACACCGAACGCAATCAGAATTTTCGTCACGAAGCTGAGGTAGGGTCCCGCCTGCAGCATCATGTCGAAGTAGTCCTCTCCGAAGAACAGGAGGAACTGGAGAGCGGCCGTAAGTGCTCGGGTGTAGGAGAGGTACACACCCGCCGCGAAGAGGAATACCCCGAAATAAAGGGCTGGGATGATCACCCTCTTCTCATGCCGCTCGAGTGCCGGAGACAAGAACGCCCAAATCTGGTAGATGACGACCGGTGAGACGAGCACGACTCCCGACAGGATCCCGACTTTCAGGAGGAGGAAGAACGGCTCCGTCGGAGAGAGAAATATGAGCCTCTCCTCTTCTCCCATCACCTCGTAGAACGGGTTGATGAGAAGGTCGAGGACCTCGAACTGCACTATGAGGATGAAGCCGACTATACTCCCAGCGAAAATGGCGATAAAACTCCACAAGATGCGCCAGCGGAGCTCCTCGAGGTGGTCGAGGAACGGCATCTCGCCGCGCAAATTTCGGGTCAGTATAGCCATTCTGCGTGAGCCGCCGTCTAACAGGCTGGTGATGGAGGAGCGACGACGGTATTACGGGGAAAAATCAGAGTGGGAGCTCCTCTTGGTTCCTGGCCGAGCCCTGACGCCGCTCTTCCGCGTTCAGGTCGTGTACCATGTCTTGGAACTCACCGATGTCCTGGAAGTTCCGGTAGACCGAGGCGAAACGCACGTAGGCCACTCGGTCCAAGGGACCGAGATGCTCCATGACGATTTCGCCGATGAGGGAACTGGAGACCTCGGACCTCGCAGTCCTGGTCAGGTTTTCTTCGACCGCGTCCACGACCGCGTCGATGTCGGCTTCGGTTACCAGCCTCTTTGCGCACGCGATCGCCACACTTCGTAGTAGCTTGGTGCGGTCGAAATCCTCTCCGCTCCCGTCACGCTTGGCAACACGTAGCGGTCGCTCTTCGACGTGTTCGTAGGTGGTGAAACGGGCCCCACACACCGCGCATTCCCTGCGGCGCCGGACCGCACGTCCACCCCTGCTATCGCGGGTGTCGACGACGTGGTTCTCCGTGGCGTCACACTTTGGACAACGCATCAGACACGGAGCCGGACGTCAGAGGAGCCGGACGTCAGCGGATCCCCTGTAGCTCGACCCGTGCAAGCTCCGCCACGGGGTCGTCCGGATAGCTGTTGACCACGAGTTCGAGATAGGTCCTGGCCTGTTGGGCGTTCCCCTGTTCGAGGTAGAGGAGGCCGATCCGATATTGGGCCAGCGGAACCTCATCCGCCTCCGGATCCAACTGGACAATCCGGAGAAACTCCTCGATCGCATCGTCGGGTCGATCTTGCTGCGCGGCGATATCCCCGAGATTGAACCGAGATCTGGCGACCCGCTCATCCTCCGGACAGTCGCGCAGGAATCCGTTGAAGCCCGCCCGTGCAGCAGCGTTCGAGCCACGATTGAACTGTATTATCGCCGCACCCCAAATCTGCTCACAGTCGGCCTGGCCCCCTCCGCCGCGCCCGATCAAGGCACCGAGCGAATCGGGATCGGCACGCAGCGTCGAAGTCGTCACCCGCCCCCCATCGGCCTGGAGCCGCTGAGACATCAGGGCCACTTCACGTTGGATCTGCCCGATCAGTTGGACCATTTGGGACTGCTGGGTTTGCAAATCTCGAAGCTGCCGTGCAAGCCCCCCACGGGTGTCCACCACCATCTCGTTCGCAATCACGGACTGAACTTGCAGCGAATCCTGGAGGTCCTGAAGATCGGCGGACAGGTCTTCCAACTGGGCCTCCTGGCGAACTGCTTGCCCGGCTACCTCATCCTGGAGACGCTTCACGTCCCCCTTCGTGGCGCATCCTGAGGAGAGCAGCAACGCCGTAACGAGAAAGACCCCTCCCCCACGGCCCCGGCCACGCCGGAGCGCGACCGAAGTGCCAAAGGGAGGGGTCATACTCATCCTGCCCCCAACCGGAGGTTGGCGCTTAATTGTCCTCGCTGGTCACGATCTGACCACCCGTGATCACGAACTCGACCCGACGGTTCTGAGCCCAGGCCGCCTCGTCGCTCCGGTTGACAGCAGGCCTCTCTTCTCCAAACGAGGTCGTGGTGAACACACTCGCCGAAATCCCGAAGCCCGAGAGGAACTCCTGCACAGCCTCGGCGCGCCGGCTTCCCAGCGCGAGGTTGTACTCCGTCGAACCCCGCTCGTCGGCGTGCCCCTCGAGGCGAAGGCGAATCGTCGGGCTGGCACGCAGGATCGGTAGCTTCGCACGTAGGAGTCGCTCTGTAGCCGGCGTGATGTCCGCTTCATCGTACTCGAACTGGACCACGGCTTGGAGCGTCGACCGTGCCTGGTCCGCCGCCCGCGTCATACGCTCCTGCTCGCGGCGCGCAGCGTCCCGCTCGGCTTGGGCGCGCGCCTCCTCCGCCCTCCTTGCCGCTGCTATCGAATCGGCACGGGCGGCGTCGATCTCGGCCTGAGTCGGTCCGGTGGGCGCAGGCGGTGGCGCAGGCGGCTCCGCAGCGCCTCCACATGCGCTGAGAGCAAGCGTGGCGGCAATGACTGGTATGAAGAGATGTTTGATCCGCATCCTTAGTCCTGTCGGTGTGTGGTCATGTCAGGAGGCTTACCAAGTCGGCGAGCCCGTGGGCGAAAAGCTTTGTTCCTATACGCACTCTGCTCAGCATAAGGGTGGAAGCCAACATAACGCATATACGCAATTGCGCGCCATCGCGCAATAACTTTGGCTAGGCGCATTGGGTCTCATCCCAAAGGTGGTGACCAATCGGGCAACCGGACGTCGAACCCCCGTAGGAGCATCCGATACGTTCCGGTGGCGGTATCGACCACCATCAGACCGGTACCCCAGTCTCGGCGCCCGACGAACACGAGATGACGTCCATCCGGAGCCCAACTCGGATCCTCATTGTTCCCCTCCCAGGTAAGCTGCCTCAAACGACGCCCCTGGTCGGAAACATCCGCAACCAGAATGTTGTATCGCCCTCTGCGGCCCACGCGCCCGTGAAAAGCCACGTGATCACCCACGGGCGCCCAATCAGGAGACGTGTAGTAACCCTCCTGGCCGTGCAGATAGGGGGAAACGAGGTCCGCCTCTCCTCCGGTGGCAGGCATCACGTAGATCTGTGGAAACGGAGTACCCAGACGGTTGGAGTTGAACGCGATCCAACGCCCGTCAGGAGAAAAAGTCGGTGAGATGTCATCCCAACGTCCGCCGCTCAGATGTGTGAGACAGCAGTTTCGTCCCCAGTCATAGAAGAAAATTCCACTCCGGGCGCCACCAGTGATCGAAAAAGCCAGATCATTGCCACTCGGACTATACGTCGGCGTGTTGTGGTCGCCGTCTCGCCCCGCGTCGAGCGGCGTTTCGACGAAGGTCTCGAGGTTCAATTCGTAGATTCGAGGCAAGCCGGTGTCCTTGCGGGACGAGTAGGCAATGTGTGTCCCGTCCGGGGACCAGGACGGAGACATGGTGAGGTCGTTGTAGTTGGTGAGCCGCCTGAAGTTCTCGCCATCGGAGTCGATTACGTACAGGTCCTGATTGCCATCCTCCGTTCTGCGCGAAAAGACGATCCGGCTCGCCGCCATCCCTGGCTCATTATAGATCCACTCGATGACCGCATCCGCAGCCACATGTGCGGCCATTCGGAAGTCGTCGTCACTGGGGTCCGGAACGGGAAAGCGGCCCCGTTCGCGGATTTCCCCGTAGACCACATCGTGGAGCTCCAGCACCAAAACGAAGCCCGCACCGGCTCCTTCCAAAGAGCCCGACACCAACCATACGGCCCCAAGCTGATCCCAGAGTTGATAGTCGATCTCGTCCCTGACCAAGGAAGCCGGAAGGGAATCCATGACCTCGAACCGATCGCTGTAGCGTAGGTCTCTGGCGATGATCGCCTCGACCNGTGNGGCCCATGACTCTCCTCCCAGCCGGCCTGAGAAAGGCTGAACCGCCAGGGCAGGCTGAAATTCCGCTTCGTAGAGTAACCCCAACGTCACACCCGGAATCGAGTCCTGCTGCGCCGTCAAGGAACCGGCCCACAACATGGAGACCAACACCAACATGGGGNCCAACGCCGCTCCCGTAAGCGATCTCAGCATGCGCATANCCTCTCTCCTCATTTTCCGGAATCGGCGTCGCGCCCNGACTGGGGTTCGAAATAGAAGACGACGGGGAACCGNTCGAAGGGAAGCTCNTCGGGAAGCGGACCCAATCGGCCCGGCCTCCCGATACACTCCGCCGCCCCCATCGCCTCAATGTCGAACGCTATGCTCCCCGAAGGCTCCAGGATGTCGACGNCGGACACCGAGCCGTCCCGATTGATCACGAAATAGATCCGCGTGCGCAAGTCGTCAGCTCGCGCCGTNGGCCGGAAGCAGCGCNCCATCTGNNNAAGGATGTTGTTGTANTACACCGGATAATCTCTTTGGACGCCCGCCATCCGAATGTTGAGNTGCTCTCCCGGCGTCTCGACATCTGGATCNGGGTCGGGGCTNGCTGGGGGCTCCACATCGTCCACCAGTTCAACATCGGGTGGNGNGACCGTCTGTTCGGGCACCGGAGGCTCTTCGACGGGAATCTCCTCGGGCACCTCCTCCTCGATGACCGCGGGAGCAATTTCCTCCGGCGGCTCGGGTACCGGATCGAGGGGCGTCTCGATGACCAATTCCTCGGGGGGCGGAGGCGTCGTCCGCTCACCNAGNTCCGCCGCCGGTGGAGAGATCAACTCGATCTCGAAGGCGATGAAGTCGGGTACNTGGGNAGTCGCTGCCGAAGTCCCCCAGGCCANGAAGATCGCAANGGTATGAATGAAAGCGGACCCGAGGATGGGACCCTTCCCNACCGTCTGTCGCGGTTGGCGCGGTGCGCGCCTCGGCGCCTNNTCGGGGACGGTCATAGCCTGNCTACCTCTCCGGACTCTGTTCGGCGACCACCGCAAANGGGATNCCGCTCTCCCTGATNGTGCCCATCACGTCGACGCCCGCACCCCAAGTGGCCAGTGAGTCGCCCTTGAACCAGACCTTATCGACCGTTCCACCCGACACGATCTGTCCGAAAGACGACCNGAATTCGGCGCGGTCCATAGGAGTCTCGCCCACGAACACCATCCCGTCACGGTNCAGGGAGATNATCAGCGTGTTGNCGTCTGCGGTAAGTGCAGATATGTCCGTTTCCGGAACCGCCACCTCGATGCCCCCCTGGAGGATCGGGGCGGTGATGATGAAGATGATGAGCAACGTAAACGCCACATCGACCATACTCGTGACGTTGATTTCGGCGACCGGCTGCANGNNCCGCCCGCCGCCCCCGGGTCCCATCATAGACGTCCCTCCCGGGCAAGCGTGCCGATGAATTCGCTAGAGAAACCCTCGAGNTCGCNGCTGAGCAAGCTCAGCCGCGCGAGAAAATGGTTGTAAGAGATGATCGCNGGCATCGCCACGATGAGCCCGGCGACCGTAGTGACCANGGCCGCGGCGACACCAGGCGCCACCGCGGTGATATTCGTGGAGCCTGACGCCGCGATCCCGAGAAACGTGTTCGTGATGCCAAGGACNGTCCCCATGAGACCCAGCAGCGGCGCGACCGAACCCAGAACTGCCAACCAGATCAGNCCTACCGCGAGCTCGTCGCGNTCCTCGGCTTCCTCCTTCTCCAGAACCANCTTGAGCACCTGCAACTGAGTCAGAGAGAGTCCTTCGCTAGGAGGGGCCCCTTCACGGAGCGCACCCGGCCGCAGCTCGCTGAAGAAGTTCAGGCCCCCGCGAAAAACACGCCCGTACGGAGATTCCGGGAGCAGCAGAACAGCTTTGTAGGCGTCCGCCAGGCCGGNCGCTCGCTCCATTTNCTCCAGAAAGCGGTCGCCCTGAATTCGAACGGCNCTGAACTGCCTNGCCTTCCAGAAAATGAGAACCCATGAAAAGAGCGACGCACNGGCNAGGACCAGGAGGACCATCCTGGTCGCCCACGTCCCCCCGAACAGCATATCCCACCCACTTGTCGGCGCAGCGGCCTGGGCGAGGAGCGTCGAAAACCCCATTCAAGCTCCGATCTTTTGATGTGCGATGAAGTGAAATGTCTCCCGGAGACCATCCTCGAGCGTATGCCGGGCCGCCCATCCACGCTCGGCGAACCTGGACACATCCAGCGTACTATGTCGCAACTCTCCGGCGCGCGCTTCGCGGTAGACGCGGCCCGGGCGGTTCTCAGCAATAGCAAGGCCAGTAACGAGGCTAAAGCCGAGCAGGCTACGCAACAGCAGTCGGAGGCTATCGAGAATCTGGCTGATGCGAAAAAGATTTTAGAGGAACAGCTGGAGGAAATGGCCGAGCAAGCCAATAACCCCCAGAAGAAAGACAAGTTGGAGACGCTTAAGGAACTTGCCGAGAAAGTCGCAGAGCTCAAGAGGCAGGAGGAAGCTATTCAGGAGCAAAGCGAGAAAATCGATATACTGCCTGACCCATCTGAAGCTGAACGAAGCGAAGCTGAGGCTGCCCGCCAACTGGCCGAAAAACAGGTTGCGGAGGCTAAGCAAATTGCCAGCCACTTGGAACAGGTCCTAGAGAAGGCGCCCGAGGAAGTGAAGGCGGCTGCTGAAATTGCGGCCAAGAAGGCCGAAGAGATTGCCAAGGAAATTCCTGGTATTGAGAAACGATCTGAAGCAGGCAAGGTTGAGGCTGAGCCGGAATTCAAGGAGGCGCTTGAAAAGCTGGAACAGGCGGCCAAGCAGGCTGCTGAGGCGGCCAAGCAGGCTCAACAACAGGAGGAGAAATTGGCAGAGGCAGCGAAACCTTTGGAGCAGGCTGCCCAAGAGCTTGCTGAGGCAGCGCAAAAAGCTGCTGAGGCAGCCAAGAATTCTGATAAGGCAGAGCAAAAACAAGCGGCCCAAGAGGCCAAGCAAGACGCGCAAAAGGCAG
>PCCM01000092.1 GCA_002731735.1 Gemmatimonadota bacterium
GCCGCTACAGGAGGCCACCATCGTCGGAGGCGTCCCGGTCGGACCGAGGAACATCGGATGGATGACTGGCAGGGATCACACGCTCACCTACCTCGAAGCGCTGGACGGGGGCGATCCGAATGCTGACGTCGAGTATCGCGACCGACTCATGCGACTCGAGTTGGCGGCGAGTCCTCGAGAAGTGCTCCACACAGAGTTCCGCTACGCAGGCCTTTCGATATCTGAGAGTGGGACCGGCTTTCTGTCTGAGTTCGATCAGCCGACTCGGACCCGCCGGCTCTGGCGGGTGCCCATGGACGACCCCGATGCCAAAGAACTGCTCTGGGAGAGGAACTCCGAAGATCGCTACGGCGATCCGGGAACTCCACTCACGATGTTGAACGACGACGGGCACCGCTTCGTACGCCAAGATGGTGATTGGATTTTCCTGACCGGGGCCGGAGCGTCCGATCAGGGGGACCGGCCCTTCCTGGACCGTTTCAACCTCGAGACCGGGGAGTCGGAGAGGCTCTGGAGAGCCGGAACCGACAGCTACGAGACGATGGTCGCCGTACTGGACGACGACGCCAATCGCATCCTGACCCGCTACGAGACCAGGGCAGAGCCACCCAATTTTTACGTTCGGGACCTGGAGAGTGGCCAGCGCACGGCTTTGACCGACTTCCCAGATCCCCATCCCCAGCTCTCGGGAATCCAGAAGCAGTTCGTCACCTACGAGCGCGACGATGGTGTTCAGCTGTCCGCCACACTCTTACTCCCCCCCGGTTACGTGGAAGGCCAACGACTTCCCGTGGTGGTGTGGGCCTACCCCCGAGAGTATTCCAACGCTGATGTGGCCGGCCAAGTGCGTGGTAATCCCAATCAGTTCACCCGCATCGGCGGTTATTCCCACCTGTTCTTCCTGACCCAGGGATACGCCGTGTTCGATGCCGCCACCATGCCCATCGTCGGTGGGAATCTGGCCAACGACACCTACGTGGAGCAGCTGGTGGCGTCGGGACAGGCCGCGGTGGACAAGTTGGTGGATCTGGGCGTGGGAGACCGCGACCGCATCGGGATCGGCGGGCACAGCTACGGGGCCTTCATGACGGCCAACATCCTGGCCCACTCCGACGCGTTCCGAGCCGGAATCGCCCGCAGTGGAGCCTACAACCGCACCCTAACACCCTTCGGTTTCCAGAACGAGCGCAGAACCTACTGGGAGGCGCCCGAAGTCTACTTCAACATGTCGCCCTTCATGGCTGCCGACCAAGTGAACGAGCCCATGCTGATGATCCACGGTTTGGCCGACAACAACTCGGGTACGTTCCCTATCCAGTCCGAACGGATGTTCGCTGCCCTTGAGGGGCACGGGGCCACCGCCCGCCTGATCATGCTGGAGAATGAGAGCCACGGGTACCGCGCGAGGGAGTCGGTGATGCACACCCTGGCTGAAATGGTCGAGTGGTTCGACGTGTACCTGAAGAACGCNGAGCCGCGGCGGATTACGTTCTAGAGCCTGNCTGGCGGGCGTGGGCCCCGGCTGATCGTCTAGTCGTCGAAGTGCACCTCGGCGATNGCGATNCCACTCTCGCCCGCGACGGCATAGAGTAGAAACACACGCCCGCTCTCGGGGTCCTCGAGGATGGCTGGATCGCGTAGCTGGTTGACGTGGCCNTAAGCGGTGCTCCGAACAGATGGTTCGAGCGGCGCGTCAGCGCCCTCCCAGTCGAACTCCGGACGTAGCACTTCCACGCTCGGTGTCTCCGCCCAAGNNGTCCAATCTCCCGAGATGTCGATCGTACTGAGGTAGATACGCTCCGGCACCTCCCCCACCTGTGTCCAGAAGACGAAAAGCGTCTCATCACGCTTCAGGAGTGCCGCGTGACGCATGTCNGGATTGAAGAGGCGCGGCCCCTCCTCGAAGCCACTTAATGGATCCAGAGACCGGTAGAACTGCCCGGGCATCGACATGATGTACGTGTACCCGTCGTGCTGCAGGGCCCGCATNTAGGTTCGGCCGAGCGGCTCGGGCCTCGCCTCGAACTGAATGCCGTCGCTCGACGTGGCCACACGNGAGACCTGCCGGCTCACGCCATCGAGCCCGTGAAAATACATGACGATGCGNCGATTCTCGTCGTCGACATGTACGTCGGGNGACGCGATGTGGGGCGTNGTTGCCTCGACNAAGCTGTCGTGTCCCCGATTGGTAGGCTGCGCGCGGAGTCGGGCCGCCCGTTCCGGCTCNACCTCCGGCGGGGCCGTCAGGAAGTACGAATCGGCAATCTGCAAGCTTCCGGGCGCATGGATACGCCACGGACCCAGCAGGTCGTNNGCATAGGCCAGCCTGATGTACGTTCCTTTGTGGTCGGCGAAGTAGAGATAGTAGGCCCCGAGCGGATTCTGNACCCAGTCGGGGACACGAATCACGGACGGACCCTGGATGTTCTCTCCAATGCTCGGATGCAGGTCGGGCGTGATGATGGGGGCGGTCAGTAGTCGTTCGACGCGCACACCGGTGTTGGTCGTTTGGGCGGCGAGGTCGGCCGGCGCCAGGACAGCTAGCTGGGCACCGGTCCCGATGAGTCCGCACGCCAGAGCGATGGCCCAGCCTCGAGTCATCGATCGGCCCCCGGGGGCTGCGTTCAGGCGGGTGACGGAATCGGACATGATGGGCTCACCGGTCTCCGATCAAGAGAGAAGCAGCCATCATGCGCACCCATGCCGTGGGCGGCAAGCCGCGCCGCCCCCCCGTCACTCCTTCACCTTCAACCAAACCATGAAGACCACTCCGAGGATCAGTCATCCATACGATTCAGTTCAGACTCTTATCGCCGCACCGAGACCCATCGCCCGACGCCAGGCCGCGATCTGNCCCAAGTGGTCCATCTCGTGCGACGTCATCATGAAGACGATTTGGTCCCCGCGCGTGGGGAAGTACTTCCNTCTCCCTTCGTCNGGGTGGGGGTCCGCGAACCGTGAGGCATCGAAGTTCTTCACCGCCTCGGTGTTCCTGGCGTGCTGCTGTTTGAGTTCTTCGAGAATCTCTTCTTTACTCGGATAGTCCGCAGGGTCGCCCGACGGCTCCCCNCCCGTCTTGAAGGTCTCGCTCCAACCGTCCGGCACGTTCGACTCGAGTCCCACCAGCTCGCCGAGGTAGCCGGCGGCGACCGCGAGATGCCCGAGCGACCAGGCCGGATGATTGATCACNCCACCGGGCTGTGCGACCATCTGCTCGGCGGACAGGTCCNTCACGAGCATCTCCGNGAACCCGAGGTTGAATCGGTAGAGATAGGTCANGTGGTTGAGCATNGANGTCTCCGATAGTGANCGGGTTTATGTCTATTTACAGCACGATCTACTTTACCGCACGATCTCCCGAACCATGCCGTCCCATTTGTTCAAAATGAAGACCCGGCCGGCCGGCCCCCTTCCGAAGTGCAGGTCGGCGCGGAATGTGGGCCGGCGACCCTGATCGGTGTTCTTCGCCTGAACCACTTCGAGCAGAGTCTTGGTCTCCGCTCCATCGCGGAACAGGACCCGCCGGATCCCGGCTTGCCCGCCACCCCGTAGGCCGTCGGCAAGCACATGGAAGACCTCACCGCTCGGGAGGTCGCCCCAGAGCACCCGGTCCGTGAGCTGAGGAATCCGATCGTCACGGTACNCCACCACTCCGGTNGCCGCCGATCCCGGCTGGAGGAGAGGATCGTTCTGGTCGAACTCAGCCACCGGAAAGGTGATCCCCGGCTCGCCCCTCGGGTTCGACGCCTCGACCCGAGTGTTCGTCACCACCCGATAGCTCCCCTCCCAGGTGTTCCAACCGAGGTCGCCGCCGAGCGGAACGACATTGAGCGTCTCGACCACACTCTGGCCGATGTCGGCCATGAGGAGGTCTCCGGTCGATGGGTCCCAGTCGAACCCTTGCGGATTACGAACCCCCGACGCGAAGATCTCACCCAGCGTACGGTCATCGCCGTCTCGTGCGTAAGGGTTGTCCGCCGGCACACCGTAGCGCCCGTTCACGCTGTTGGAGCCCAGCGGGTGGACCCTCAAGATCTTGCCGAACACTCTGCTGAGGTCCTGCGCGATGTCCAGCTCGTCGCCCGCCGCGCCTCCGTCCGCCATGCCGAGGTACAGCAAACCGAAGTCCGGAGCGCCCGGCGACGACGTCCAGTTGAAGCCGATCCGGCCGCCGTTGTGGTTGTCGAAGGGCTGCTCCGCACGCAACAGCTCCCTCGGCGGGCCGCCGTCGTACGTCGCGGCGGCGGGGTCACGTGCGGTCCACTCGAGGAGCACGATGTGGTGCGTGGCGTCCCCACCACCCGGGACGAAATCGGGATCCGGAGCCGTGTTGTTCGTGTCGATCCACGTGTAGAGCTTCCCGTAGCCCGCCGTGCCTAGCTCATTGAATTGCGGATGAAAGGCAAAACTCTGGAGCCCCACTTCCATGATCGGTGCCCGTTCGGGTGTCTCCACTTCCACCTCCCACCTGGACTCACGGGCATCGAGGTATTGGGTCACAGCGCCGTCGTAGCTGATCGAGTACACGAGGCCCCACATGTCGTTGACAAAAAGACGGGCAGAGCCCGGCTCGTCGATGAGCACCATCGGCCGGGCGGGCGCCCCGTCGACGTCGGGGAGCGCAGCGAACTCCTCGAGCCCGACGACGATCACACCCTCGGACGCCGGGATCGGGTCCGGGAACGGGTCGTTCGTGACCTGAGCGACGGCGGGGTAGGCGATCAGCATGGCTGCTACGGCTACAGCAGCTNGAACAACGGAGCGAATCATGGACATGCAGTGCGGCTCCTCCTATCGGGGCGCCCCCGGTGTCGGACGGATTGCGACTGAACAGAATGTGTTGGGGAGTCGACTCCGCGCCAGGCCCGGGCGGCCTTTCCCGTCTACGTATTCGGGATCGTGGATGCCACCATCGCCGAGTCCTGTCCCACGGGCAGGATCTCGACGGCCTCNAGATCGTGAGTCCGATTGCGGAGTCCNCGCCGGGCTGAGGCACGCCCANAGGAAGCCGAAAGAAGGGACNACTGCACCNGGTCCCACTNAGTTGCTGCGGCACCAGCACCNCGGTACTCTAANGTCGTTCAGGTTCGTCCCCCCGGCGGCCCTCGAAGANGCCAATGGGCGACGACACGCCACTGGCNACCACGCCCCGNCCGGATNCTCGATGCTCGACCGTAGTTCCCTCATACCGACCGCCATCGCCGCCTGCTTGCTGGCCTTAGTCCCCANCTCNGCCACTCCCCAGGCCATCCGCAAGGAAGCGGGCCTGATGGTCCCCATGCGGGACGGCGTCCGACTCTCAACCGACTTGTACTTCCCCNCGGACGCGACAGNGCCCTATTCGACCATCCTGATTCGGACCCCGTACGGGAAGGACCGGGAGCCCCCGTACNGGGGNGCCATCCCGCTCTTCGTCGAAGCCGGATACGCCGTTGCGTTCCAGGACACGCGCGGGCGNGGCGTATCGGAAGGCGAGTACACGCTCCGATCCACGGACCGTGAGGACGGATACGACACTGTCACCTGGCTCGTCGACCAACCCTGGTCCGACGACCAGGTGGCCACGTCCGGNTGCTCGTATCTGGGCGAAACGCAGATCACGCTGGCNGCGGAGCGGCATCCGAACCACGTCACCGCGATCCCAATGGCCCCCTCCGCCGCGTACGATCNCGGAGGCNGGCCCTGGACCGCATACGACGGTGGTGCGTTCGAGCTCGCCCAGACCGCGGGNTGGTTNATGTCGGCACGNGCCGCNGACCGTCTCGAGCTGTATTCCAGTCTTCCNGTGGTCGANATCGTGCGGAAATCCGGCGTCANCGGNAGTGACTACGAGGACTACGCGTCNAATACGCCGNCGGCAGACTACTTCCAGGCGCTNGACTTNGTCCGCCCGGATGACCGCTTTGATGTTCCGGCGCTCTACGTCGACTCCTGGTACGACTACGGGGTCGCCGAGACACTCATGCTGTTCAACCAGCAGCGCGAGTTGGCCGTAAGCGCACGTGCGCGCGACAACCAGTACGTCATCATCGCGCCCTCCACGCACTGCGGCTTCACACGGCCACCCAACCCGCAAGGCGGATCCGGCCCGCCAGCCGGAGCGCGCGAGATGGGCGATTGGCAGATCGACCTCGACGACCTCTCCGTACGCTGGTATCGGCTCTGGCTGGACGGTGAGGACGACGGTATCTCGGACATGCCACGCGTGCAGTACTACCTCATGGGAGCGAACGAGTGGAGGACCGCTGACACTTGGCCGGTGCCGGGCACATCATTCGAGCCCTTCTATCTGCACAGTGGCGGTGCGGCCAACACGCTCACCGGAGACGGGTCGTTCACCATCGCCCCACCCGGACGCGAACCGTCTGACGCCTTCACGTATGATCCCACGGATCCCGTGCCCACGCTCGGAGGCCAAGCGTGCTGCACCGGCATGAGCACAGGGGCCGGTGGTTATGATCAGACCGACATCGAACGGCGCCGGGACGTGCTCGTATACACGTCGGCCGTACTCGACGAGGGGTTGGAGGTCACGGGTCCGCTCGAAGCGGTGCTCTATGTTTCCTCCGACGCACCCGACACGGACTTTACGGTCAAGCTCGTCGACGTGTATCCCGATGGGACCGCCTACAACGTGCAGCAGGGAGCCTTGCGCATGCGGTACCGGGAGGGGCTCTCGACCAAAGTCCTGATGGAGGAGGGTGAGGTGTATGAGGCCCACCTCGATCTCCATGCCACGGCCAACTACTTCGGGCCCGGTCACCGCATCCGCATCGAGGTGTCGAGCTCGAACTTCCCGCGCTGGACCCGCAACCTGAACACGGGCGGCAACAACTTCGACGAGACAGAATGGGCGGTGGCGAGGAACACCGTGCACCACTCGGCGGAGTATCCGTCGCGTGTGGTGTTGCCGGTCGTTCGGCGGTGACGCACCTTACCCGGACCCGTGAAAGGTCTACNGGTGAGCCGACCGCNTAGATCCCAGCTGAAGAGGAAACCGACCATGAAAACGCTGACCCGCGCCACATTCGCTACGCTAACGCTGCTTTGCCTGGCNATCCCGCTNCAGGNACAAAACAGTGNCTCCATCATGCCGGACCTGGTCTATGGGCATAAGGCCGGGATGGCTCTNACCTTGGACGTCTTCAGNCCCGCTTCGCCCAACGGAGCCTCGGTCCTCAATATGGTGAGCGGCGGATGGGTNTCGCGGTGGAGGGACCCNGAGCAAGCCCAGGCTGGNTACCAGGCGCTCTTGGATCAGGGATTTACGGTCTTNGCCATTCGTCACGGNAGCAGCCCTCGGTTCAACGTCCCNGAGGCGTACGCCGATGTGACNCGCGCGGTGCGGTACGTGCGTCTCCACGCTCCCCACTTNGGCCTCGACGCGGAACGCATCGGCGTCTACGGAGGCAGCGCGGGTGGCCACCTCTCACTCATGCTGGGNCTGAACTCNGACGAGGGCGACCCAAACGCGNCGGATGAAGTGCTACGCCATAGCAGTCGCGTCGCGGCGGTCGTCGCNAACTACCCCCCGGTGGATCTGCGTCCGAGGGCCACCCCGAGCGAACGTTTTCCGGCTACGATCCCCGACCNGAGNCTCTTTTTCGCCGGCGGGGTTGTNCCGGGCGCCGCTGAGCGTTTCGTCGCGATCGATGTCGAAGACGAAGCGGGCGCTTCAGTATCGCCGATCTTGTTCGTGACACCCGACGACCCGCCGACCTTGTTGATTCACGGAGACGCCGACGCGCTCGTCGACTTCAACAACAGCGAGTTGATGCAAGCGGCCCTGATGGCCAGCGGCGTCGAGACGGGNCTCGTGGTCATCGAGGGTGCGGGTCACGGGTTCCGGACCCCGGAGGATCGANCGCAGGCCTCGGACGCTCTGGTCGGTTGGTTCGTGGAGCACCTTTCGGGGCGGTANTTGCCCCCANCGTGAAGACGGAGCGCACGGGTGTGGCCGTGCGCTCCGCTCGTCGCCNTAGCCTCGTTCGGCTCGNCGCTTACCGGTCCTCCGTTTCCTCCGGAATCGCCTTCAGCACTTCCCTCAGGAGACCCCAGCGGCTGAATCCCCCTGGGTTGTCGAGGCCGCGCCGTACGATGACCAGGTCGTGGGAGGGAACCACGATGGTGTACTGACCCCGGTTGCCGGACGTCGAGTACGCGTCCGTGGGCACGCCACTGGCGTTATCACCCGGGAGCCACCACTGACCACCGTATCCGTTGCCGGTCGTGGCCGTGGCGGGAGCCGGCGTGCGCACGAAGTCGATCCACTCCTCCGAAATGAGCCGCTCGCCGTTCCACATGCCATTGTTCAGGTAGAGCAGGCCGAAGCGGCCCAGATCCCGCGCGTTCGTATAGACCTGGCTGCTCATGATGAAATCTCCGAACCGATCCGTGCTCAGCAGCGTACTACGCATGCCGATCTTGTCGAGTAGCCTCTTACGCGGGAACTCCAGGTACTCCTGGTCGTCGCCGATGGCCAGCTTCATGGCGTACACCCCGAGTAGCGTGTCGTAGTTCTCGTAGTCCCAGAACGTGCCCGGCTCGCGAATCAGTGCGCGGGCCCGTGCCCCCCGGATCGAGCTCGCGCCGGCCCAGTAGGCCAGGCCTGAGCCCGTCGCGTACTCCAGGCCACCGTTGTCCACCGTTTCCAGACCACTCGACATGTTGAGCACGTGCCGCAGCGTAATCTCGTTACGCGGATCGGTCTCGGGTGACCGAGCCCTCGGGAACCAATCGAACCCGAGAGGCTCGTCCAGAGCCATGCGCCCCTCGTCTACCATCATCCCTATCAGCGTCACGGCAATACTCTTGGCCGTGGACCACGTCCGCGTCCTAGTTGTCATGTCGAACCCGGGGGCGTAGCGCTCGTGAATGATCTGGCCCTTGTGGACCACGAGGAGACTGATGGTGAGCGCCCTCGGCGACGTATCGAAGGCCCAGTCTGATGCGGCCTGCAAGGCGGCAGGATCCACGCCGGGCGCTAGCGGGCGATCGTCGATCAGATCACCTTCAGGCCAAGCGATGGTGGCCGGGTCGCCCGGTAGCGCCGGGGTAGTGAGTTCTGGCAAGCTCTCGACGTCCTCCAGGCTCTGATCCGGCGCCATGATGACACAACCGATCCCTTCACGGAACGCAGCGCTGATGGGCGGAACTCCTCCCGGACCTCCTATGATTACCGCCTTGAGGTCCCAATCTACGATGTAGTCACCGCCGCGCGCCGTACCTACCGGCTCACGCAGAAAGGCCAACTCCTCGTCGAAAACCTGCTCGAGCGTCCGGTTGGATGTGAACAGGCCGTTGCACTGCAGGATGGCCTGCTGGCCGCGCCGAACCATGTCCCGGTTGAATCGCCAATAGTCGTAGGTTTCCTCCTGCTGGGCGCCGGCGTAGGCCGGAAGCACGAGCGCGAGCGCGATGGCTGGGATGAGGCGATAACTCATGAGTAACTCCCCTGAACGGTCACGGAGCATGACGGTGACGGTGGCATCCGACTGATGATAAGCATCCCCCCCCGCCGTGCGCTAATAGGAGCAATGGTCCCCGCGCCGAACAGAAACAAGAACAGAGCAGCGAAGACGATCCGAAAGGTCGTTTGCTGATTCATACGATTCTCGGAGGGTCAGCCCTCGGTTGCGGCCACTTCCACCACGGCGTACCACAGAAACTGAACCAGGGAGAGCAGTGAGCTCTCCAGGATACGTTCGTCATCACCATGGGCTCCACCACCCCCACTGACGTCATCCTCCGGCCGAACCGGTCCGAAGCCGTAACACTGTGTTCCCTGCGCCCGAATCTGTGCCATGTCCGTAGCTCCGTTGAGCATGGTGGGGAGCGTCACGGCATTCGGGAAGAGACGTTGGGTGACACCCTCCAAGGCCTGAAACATCTCGTTGTCCAGGCTGGAGGGCGGGCTGGCCGGCCGGTAGACCCCTTCTGGGATGATTTCCACGTTCGGATCGTCGATAACGCTTGCCAGCACACGATAGAACTCCTCCGGATCCTCGTCGGGAAGCCCTCGGATGTCGATTGTGGCCTCGGCTTCGGTAGGAATCACGTTACGCCGAAAGCCGGCACTCATCATCGTTGGCACGACCGATGTTCGTAGGGCGGAATAGTGGTTCGGTTCGTACTCGGCGAAGTAGCGCTCGATTTCCGGCCGCTGCACTGGGTCGGTCAGACCCCTGTAGCGGGCGGCCTGCTCGGGCGAACTGATGTCACCCAGGCGGTCGAAATAGGCTCTTGTCGTCTCGTTCAGCCGCATCGGCGATTGCCAGTCGGCGAGTCGCCCAACGGCTCTGGCCAATGCCGATACCGCGTTGTCGAGTCTCGGGACTGACCCGTGACCTGCCGTCCCATGGGCAACCAGCCGCACTCGCATGGGAAACTTCTCTGTCGTCGCAATCGCCACGCGCTGTACCTGGCCAGCGCGGGCCACCGCCCCCCCACCCTCCGCCAGACAGTACTCGGCCGCGATCTCGTCCCAATGGTTTTCGACCATGTAGTCGACACCGAATCTAGTCGTCCCCTCTTCGCCTGCCTCTGCCAGGAAGATCACGTCCCGATCGAGCTCAACGTCGGCGCGTTCCAACAGCAGCATGAGCATCAACGCCGCCGCGACGTTGTCCTTATCGTCGAGAGACCCGCGACCATAGACGTACCCATCTCTGACAACCGCGGCGAACGGATCGACGGACCAGTTCTCGCGCTGCACGCCCACGACATCGGTATGGGCCATGACCAGAATCGGCCGCTTGCTGCCGTTGCCACCAAGCCGCGCAACCAGATTCGCTCGCGTCGGGTCGAGTGCGAAGAGTTCTGCCTCGATGCCCTCCTGCTGGAGTATTCGCTGAAGATATCGTGCTGCTTCGGTTTCGTTGCCGGGCGGATTGCTGGTATCC
>PCCM01000093.1 GCA_002731735.1 Gemmatimonadota bacterium
GTTCAAGTTCCTTTTCAACGGCATCCACCTCGGGGGTGCGACGCCGGTACGGTTGGGAGGTGTGGCGGATTGATGACGTCGAACCTTCCCGAGAAGACCTACACAGAGACGCAACTGACCCGAGCCACGGTCACCTCGAGGGTGATCGGGTGGCTTCAGGGAGGGGCAGTGGTGCTTGGGGGGGCGATCCTGTTGCGCTTCCTCGGCTGGATTCCCGTGATCATCGGTCTGGTCGTTGTGGGCTGGGTGCTCATGAAGCTCCTGTCCCGTTCGAAGAACCAGAAGGACGAGGACGAGCAGTAAGAGCAGCGCTGCGGCCTCCAGTGAGCCGCCTGATGAGCCTCAACGCACGCTCGGCCGGACCGTCCGCCTCGAGCAGGTCCTGCCGGACGGCCGGCTCCAGCGGGAGAACGGCTGAGAGACCGTCGACCGCCTCTTCATCCGGGAGATCCGAGGACGGCAGCCCTATACCGGGCGAAACGGAAATGAGGGCTCTTTCGAGTTGCTGGCGTCTCTGGTTGAGTAGCGGGCGATCGCTTGGCTCGATCAGCTCCGGCAGCGCTTCAACCTCCGCTAACCGGTAGGAACGGCTCGCATCCTCGCTCAGGACCTGAAACTTCTCGAGTCCTTCCAGGACGATGTTGTACCGTCCGTCGGGCAGTTCTTCGGCCGCGATGATGACCCCAGCGCAACCGACTTCGAAGATCGGCGGTCGTCCTTCGTACTCCGCCTCGTGGCCCGGTTGCAGCAAGATCATGCCGATGATGCTGTCGCCCTCGAGTGCGTCAGCCACCATCGCGCGGTAACGCGGCTCGAAGATGTGCAACGGCACAGTGCTGTTTGGAAACAGTACGACGTCCTGGAGAGGAAAGATCGGTATGGTGTCCGGCAGCGTCATGACTGCATCCGGGTCGGATTGGGCCACGCTGGAACCTGCGGCACTCAGCACGGAAATCAGCGCGATCGTGCACCCCAGCGTGACGGGCCTCATGCGGCGACTTTCGATCGGGAGACGAGATCGGCCATGGCCGACAAGATGCTTCCAGGGCGTGTGTAGCGGCAAGCGTCTCGCCAGCTGCCCCGTCGGGCACAGCGCGGATCGTACTACAGCAGACGCTCCAGCGGTCGTGTCAGGCACGTGGGGCCCCCGCCCCCCTTCAAGCTGATCTCCCCACCCCGGTACTCCGTCACCTCCACCCCGGCCTCTTCGAGACGTGCCCTGGTGCGGGCATTCCCCTCAACAAGCAAGCACTTCCGAGGAGCGACAGCCAGAGCGTTCGCGGCCATCGTCTCGAACTCTTCGTCCGGAACCTCCACGAGCCCGAACCCTCGCTCGAGCAACTCTTCGCGGAACGGAACCGGCATCAGCGGCGAATATATGAGCGCCAGATCGCGATCGATGGGGCTGAAGATGGACATCAAGTGGAAGACGTCGCCCGGACCCCGCCAATGGGGCAACGGCACCACAATCAAGTCGTCCACGGCATCACCCAACAAGGCGCGAAACTGACGGATACCCTCGTCGTTGGTGCGATAACCTCTGCCGACGGCCACCGTACGTTCGTCGAGCCAGGCGACATCACCGCCCTCCAGCCGGCCCTCCCCACCGATTTCTCCCAGGATCGGAAGCCCCCAAGCTCTAAACTGGGCCTCCTGAGAGGCGGGCTCGGCGCGTCGGGCTTCCTTGCCCATGCTGCACAGGACGATCCCTCGATCGGTCGCCACCGAGGCGTCCCGGACGTAGATGGCGTCGAGGGTCCCTTCGTCCGCATGCGGGAGTAACACCGTCTCGATCCCGAACCCGTGGAGTATCTCCACGAGATGTCCATGCTCCTCCACGGCCGGCTCGAAGTCTGGCGGGTCCGTGAAGTTCAGCTTTTGCCACTGGCGATCGATTTCGGCCTGACTCGAGAACGCGTCCCTGGCACTCATGAGCACGACCCGGCGGAGGGGATCCACGTCGGATTGGGCGATGCTCTCCGACCCCCCGCTCGATGTCAGTTGCCCACCCGCTCCCCCAGCGCCTCGAACCAGTTCGTGATCACCAGGAATCGCTCGGGGTCAGGTCCCTGCGAGGAAACCACATGTTTGCCTACTTGTATCTGCGATGGGCCACTACCGCCTGGAGTCACTCGCTTCCTGCGCTTCCATCCTCTCTTCATAACGCGCACCGCTCAGAACGCCCGCTAAGCTGTAGTTGCCCTCGTGACAGGCGTACTCGTAGAGTTGGGCGTCGAACTTGTTGATCGGGATCTGTCCGCCCCAGCGTTCGGTCCACATCGCCGGATCATCGATGGTGAACTCGTAGAGGATCGTCTCTTCGTCTGCCCGACTGAAGCGTTCGATTACAAGAGCGTCCTCCGAAGGGGGGACTCCCCGGATCGTCTGTTGTGGATTGATGTTCGTGGTCTCGACCACGAGCACGTCTCCCTCCCAACGACCCCAGGAATTGCCGAACCACGGACGGACGTCCTTGCGCATCGTCTGGGGCTCACCAATCGGGATGATCCGCACGTCGTGAACCATCTCCGACATGATCATCAGGTGATCGGCCGTCTGCACGATGATGTAGTTGGAGTTGTAGGCCCCGGTGGGGAGCATGGGGGGGCCCACAGGGGACCCGAACATGATGCAGCGCTCGGCCATTGGCCTCAGCTCCGGGTGGTCGTATTGGCCGAAGGGGCTCCTGAGATCCCGGCGCTCCTGCATCAGCTGTTGGGCCTCCGGCGTGAGCGCCGGGGGACGCCCATTCGCCGGAACCGTGACCAGAGAGGTTCTGGGCTCGCCATTAACGACGGCGATCCGCGAGCCCCGCTCCCAATAGACCTCGTTGTACTCGACGCCGCTCAGTCGAGCCTCGTTACTCCCGGTCGTGCGCTCCGTCCTTCCACACATGACGGTTCCCGGATTCGCGGGGCAGCTACCGTCGGTCTGCTCTCTCTCCGCAACTTCCTCCGGGGTGTACACCGGACCCCTATCCCCAGACCGCTGAAACGGAGTAAGCGTGGAGTTCGACCAGTTCCCCTGAAAATCCGGACGGCCGTCGACTGTCCTTGGGACTTCCCACTCGGCGTCGGAGGCTCGAGACTGCGCCGCCGCGGTTGAGACGGGCGCTGCCGTTGCACAGAGAACTGCGAGAACCACCATCATACGATTGCTCATCTCGACCTCCATTCCGGCGGAATCCAGGACCTGACCGGCACTCTTATCAAATAGCCCTTCTGACGGGTCAGGATAATGTGAAGCGTGGGGCTGATGCGGTCAACGTGAGGGGGCACGGCGAGAACATGATCGGGCGATGCGATGGCCGGTTGAGACGCCCGACGGGACCGATCAACGACCATCCTCAACCTTGGTCCAGGTATTTTCGGCGAGGTCATACCACTTCCACCGTGGCGTGCGCATTTTCAGAACGACTAAGGTCACGGGTCGCACTGTCCCTCCGTAGGTTCGAGTCCGCTGCGATCCTGCCCCTTGCGATCCTAACCCGGAGAAACGGAGTTGCGGTTCCTGGCCGTGCCGGGAAGTCACGTATCCTGTCGGCGACCCGCTGATCGATCCAGTTTGACGAGTAACGGCGCACCAGCGATTACACACCAGCAACTGCCCCGGAGTTAGGAGCCATCATGGCCGTTCGTGAGACTGCACAGAGCCCCTCGACCGACGAGGCGGAGCTCCCGATTCCCAACTTCATCGGGGGAGAGTGGATGCGGTCATCGACATCCGATGCGCTCCCGGTCCATGACCCGGGCACCGGGCAGCTGCTCGGGCAAGTACCGCTCTCGACTTGTGACGACGTACACGCCGCGGTGGCGGCGGCCAAGGAGGCGTTCCCGGCGTGGCGGGCGACCCCTGCCGTGGACCGCGTACAGGTCCTGTTCCGCCTGAAGGCTCTCCTCGACGAACATCGGGACGACCTGGCGCGAGAGCTGAGTCGCGAGCACGGCAAAAATGTTGCCGAGACTTCGGGAGAGATCCGGCGGGGGATCGAAAACGTTGAGCACGCCTGCGGGATCCCCACGCTGATGATGGGTGAGACCCTGGAAGATGTGGCTCGGGGAGTCGACTGTGAGACCGTTCGCCAACCCCTGGGCGTCTTCGCGGGGATCACGCCCTACAACTTCCCGGTGATGATCCCGATGTGGTTCTGGCCCTACGCGGTGGCAACCGGAAACACGTTCGTCTTGAAGCCGAGCGAGCAGGATCCGCTCACGCACCAGAGGATCGTCGAACTGGCGGTAGAGGCGGGTCTCCCGAGCGGGGTGCTCAATGTGGTCCATGGTGACGCCACAGCGGCTGATGCGATCCTCGAGCACCCGGATGTCTCGGGAGTCTCATTCGTCGGCTCGAGCGCGGTCGCCCGGCTCGTGTACGCGAAAGCCGGACAGACGGGTAAGCGGGTCCAGGCCCTGGGTGGAGCGAAGAACCACATGGTCGTCCTCCCCGACGCCGATCTGGACTTGGCCACCGACGCCGCCATCTCGTCCGTGTTTGGCTCGGCGGGGCAGCGCTGCCTCGCGAACAGCGTTCTGGTGGGGGTGGGAGAAGCTTATGATCGGGTGAAGGTGCAGTTGCTCGAAGGTGCCAATTCCCTCCGGGTAGGCTACGGGTTGAACGAGGACACGTTCATGGGGCCCGTCATCTCACGCCGGCACCGGGACCGGGTCATCGACTTGATCGACCAAGGAGAGCGGGAGGGCGCTGATGTGGCACTCGACGGGCGGGGGTTCCAGGTCGACGGCTACCCTGAGGGTCACTGGGTCGGGCCCACCGTCTTGGAGGGCGTGGAGCCCGGAATGAGCGTGGGACAGGAGGAGGTCTTCGGCCCTGTGCTGGGCCTCGCGCGTGCGGAGTCGGTCGAGGACGCGATCGCGCTCATGCACGAGGTCGCGTATGGAAATGCGACCTCGATCTTCACCCGTAGCGGACGGGCAGCCCGGGAGTTTCGCTACCACGCAGGCATCAGCATGATCGGCGTGAATATCGGAGTGGCGGCTCCGATGGCGTGCTTTCCCTTCGGCGGCTCCCGGGCCTCGTTCTACGGCGACCTGAAGGCTCAGGGAAAGGACGCCATCGAGTTCTTTACGGACAAACGGGTGGTCATCAGCCGCTGGTGATTGGGCAGAAAAAGATCTCGCCGGTCCAAGAACAGACCGTTACTATCATCGGCATCAGCGCCGGCGCCGCCAGCGATTGCCAAGCCTGCCGCCGGCCCGAACATGCCACGGAGGAATGATGACCAACGCACGTAGATGCCCCCGCCTCGTCACGGTGCTCTCACTGTCAGTGGCCTTGGGGCTCGCCCCCGCCGCGCTCGAGGCTCAGTCGCCACCGGCCCAACCACCGGCGGACTGGGGGCCCATCTCGATCAATTTGGAGGAGATCTCCTACCCGCATCCGGTAGAGTTCCTGAACCTGAAGCTATTTGGCCAGGACGTCCGGATCGCGTACATGGACGTGTCGCCGGTCGGGCCACCGAACGGTCGGACTGTCGTACTCCTACACGGAGGGAGCTACTACGGGTGGTACTGGAAGGAGCAGATCGAGGCTCTTCGTAGCGAAGGGTATCGGGTCGTCGTGAAGGACCGCCTCGGGTGGGGAAAATCCTCCAAGCCCATCCTTCCGTACAGCATGAGCTTGCACGCTTCCAACACGGCGCAACTCATGGAGCACCTGGGCATCTCCCAGGCAGCAATCGTCGGCCACTCGATCGGCGGCCAGATGGCCACCCGCTTCGCCTTCCTCTATCCGGAGATGACGACGCACCTCGTGACGGTCAACCAGATCGGCCTGACCGACGGCCGGGCAGGACGGGGCTATCGGCCCTTCACCGGGCAGATCAACGCGGAGCCGGACCCGCAGAGCGTGTACGAATCAGCGGTTCGCACGGATATGCGCCGCTACGTGAACTGGAAACCCGAGTTCATCGATCACCTTCGTATCCGGTACGGCCAAAGCCTCAGCGGCGACTGGCCACGGCTGGCCTATGTGCGATCGCTCGGTGGCAACCTGCGTGGGATGGATACGGTCGTGGACGACTGGCCGCACATCCAGACGAAGACGCTGATCCTCGGCGGGGAAGTCGACGGACCCAACTTTCCAGAGAACGCGCGGCATGCAGTGGACGTGCTCCCCAACGCCGAAATCTTTCTAATCCCCGGAGTCGGCCACAACCCACACGAAGAGGTGCCTGAGATCGTGAGCGCCGAGCTGATCCGCTTCCTCGGGTCGTGACCATGGAGCACACTCGCCGCCGGTTTCTCGGATCCGCCGCCGCTGTTGCGGCAGCGCTGGGAATCGATGGATTCGACAGTTCGCTCACCGCGGCCCCTCCCAAGGACCTCCCCTCGGAGCGGTTGCGTAGAGGCCTCGACCGAGGTACTCGCCAGCAACCTCAGGTCATCTACACGAATGCACGCGTCTATACGATCGACAACCGGGTCCCGCGCGCGGAGGCCTTCGCGATCGACGAGGACCGATTCCTGGCGGTGGGGGCCGCGGACGACATCCTGAATCTGGCCGGCCCGGGCACCCAGGTGATCGATGCCGAAGGCATGACGATCGTTCCCGGCTTCGTCGACTCGCACTCCCACCCGAGCGGGGTGAACGAGCTGAATGGCGTGAACGTGAACCTTCGCACGGTCGAGGAGGTCAAAGCCGTGCTGGCCGCGAAGGCCGCCACCACGCCTCCGGGCTTCTGGGTCCGAGGCTACATGTACGACGATACGAAGCTGGATCGGCCGGTGACCCGCATGGACCTCGACGAGGCCGTGCCGAACCACCTCGCGAGTGTGGGGCACCGGGGCGGGCATACCGGCGTCTACAACAGCATGGCCTTCGAGCAGGCGGGGATCTCGTCTAGTACACCCGACCCCTCCGACGGTCGGTTCTACCGGGAAAACGGCGTCTTCACCGGCAAGGTCGCGGAGGCAGCCCGGAACGCCTTCAACAGGATCGGACGAACCGAGCCGGTCACCGCCGAGAGCAGGGCGGAAGCGATCGCCTACATCTCCCAACAAATGTCGGCGGCAGGGCTCACCTCAGTGCATTCGGCCGGCGCGAGCCGAGGGCTGCTCACCGCGTTGGAGACCGCCCACGCTAGAGGAGAACTACGCTTTCGGATGTGCATGTTCGCGCGCGGTGGCTTCTACCGTGATCTCGTGAGTAACGGGCTCCGTACGGGAGACGGGGACGAATGGATTCGCATCGGCGGAGTGAAATACGCCGCCGACGGTTCCGCCTCAGAGCGTACCATGCGGATGAGCACACCCTACGTGGGCAGACCAGACGACTTCGGCATCCTCACGATGACACAGGAGGAGATTCACGAAGCCGTCGAAGAGGCGCACCGGGCCCGCTGGCAGATAGGGATCCACGCCAACGGCGACGTGACCATCGACATGGTCCTGAACGCATACGAGCGGATGCAGCGTCTGGTGCCGAGACCCGATCCGCGCCATCGCCTCGAGCATTGTACGCTGGTAAATCCGAACCTTCTGTCGAGGATCGCGGACGGCGGCTTCATCCCGACCCCCTTCTACACGTACGTCTACTACCACGGCGGTAAATGGGGAGAGTACGGCCAGGAGAAGCTGCGCTGGATGTTCGCGCATCGATCCTTCCTCGACTACGGCATTCCGGTCCCCGGCGCGTCGGACTACATGCCTGGACCGTACGAGCCCATGATGGCCCTGCAAAGCATGGTGACTCGGACCGACTACGCGGGCAGGGAGTGGGGGCCGAACCAACGGGTCACGGTCGACGAAGCTCTCAAGATTTGCACGTTGCACGGAGCACACGCTTCGTTCGAGGAGGGCCTCAAAGGTACCATTACGGAGGGCAAGCTCGCCGACTTCGTGTTACTCGGTCAGGATCCGCACGATGTGGACCCGAGCGAGCTCATCAACGTCCCGGTCGTCAAGACGGTGGTTGGCGGGAGGACGATGCACGAGGGCTAGCATCTCTTTAAGGATTCCCCGAGGATCCGGCGAAGCTTACACCCGGCCCTGCTCCCGCTCCACCAACACCCGCCGCAAGATCTTCCCCGCCGGTGACTTCGGCACTTCATCGACGAACTCCACTCGACGGATCTTCTTGTGCGGAGCCACAACAGCGGCGACAAAGCTCATCACGTCCTCGGCAGACAACTCGCCGTCTGCAACGACGAACGCCTTGGGCACCTCGCCGGCGTCCGGGTCGGGGCTCCGGACGACCGCGACATCCTTGATTTGCGGATGCGTGAGGAGCAACGCTTCCAACTCAGCGGGCGCGACCTGGAACCCCTTGTACTTGATGAGNTCCTTGAGCCGATCGACGATGTAGAAGTATCCGTTCTCATCGGCGTATCCGATGTCCCCGGTGTGGAGCCATCCGTCTTCGTCGAGCGTCTCGGCGGTGGCGTCGGGGCGATTCANGTATCCNCGCATCACCTGTGGCCCTCTGATCCACACTTCACCGNGTTCTCCAGGCCCCAGCNCNGTACCCGAGTCGACGTCGACGATTTGTGTCTCGGTGTTCGGCAGNCTCGGTCCGATCGANGCGTGTGGGCACTGGCCCCTGACCTGGTTCGGTCCGTGGTGGGTCACCGGACTGGTCTCGGTCAGCCCGTAGCCCTGACCCACAATGCAGNCCAGACGCTCCTCGACCGCCGATGCGAGGCCCTCGCCCAGCGGAGCGGCTCCCGAATTGATCGCGTCGAGGCTCGAGAGGTCGTATTGGTCGACGACGGGATGTTTGGCGAGAGCNAGGAGAATGGGCGGGACCAGGTGCAAGTAAGTGACTCCATAATCCTGGAGCGCGCCTAGGAACGTCTCGAGCTCGAAGCGCGACATAACCACGATGCGCGCCCCATTGGAGAGCGCCCAGTTCATGATCACAAGAAGCCCGTATATNTGAAAGAAAGGCAGGATCGCGATCACGGTGTCTTCCTCGGTGAGCCCTCGCGACAGGCTGTGCATGCCGTCGAGCTGGACCATGTTCGCGACTAGGTTCCGGTGCGTGAGCATGACACCTTTCGAGCCACCCGTCGTCCCGCTCGAGTATGGTAGGGCCACCAAGTCCTTATCGGACTCGATCTCCGGCACCTCTGCGAGTTCAGGCGAGTCCTTCAGCGNCGAAAAGGGCGTCGCACCCGGGGCGTCGTCGAAGCTGAAGATCTCCTCGATTCCGCCAGCCTCCTCTGCGGCTTCGNGCGCCTTCTCCATGAAGGCGCTCGCGGTGATGAGGAAGCGGGCCCCCGCGTCACGGAGCTGGCTTGCCAGTTCGGCGGCGGTGTAGTGGGGATTCACGGTGGTGACGACACCCCCGGCGAGCGCCGCCCCGTGAAAGGCGATCGGGTACTCGACCGTGTTCGGGCTGTAGATGCCGAGCACGTCTCCCTTTGCGAAACCACGTGCCGCAAGTCCACCTGCTACCCTNCGGATCGNACCAGCGAGNTCACCGTACGACGTGGTGGCACCGGTGGTCCCGTCGACGAGCGCCGTCTTTCCGGCGAGTTCCTCTGCTGAGCGGAGCACATGCGTCGTCACCATGGTTTCGGGTATGGTGACGTCGGGGTAGGGACTTCGAAAAATCATGGCGCCTTCTGGAGGCCTCTCCGGAGGCCTGTCGCGCGACCCGCTGCNCTTCCTCAACAGGCCTCTAGTGATCTCGTGCGGATTGGGATAGCATGAATCCCGATCTACGGCAACCAGCCCAGGCACGCCGCTCCTTTCACGGCTCCCTACTCGGCTNCCTCGACGACCCACGACACATGACCACGACNATGACACNACCCTACGGCGGCAGCTTCCTCATCCACGAGACGTCGCCTGACGAAGTAGTGACACCCGAGGACCTCGGGGACGAAGACCGCATGCTCATGCAAGCCTTCGAGGACTTCGCCGACCGGGANGTCGGCCCGCATCTCGAAGCGTTGTCGGAGGGGTCGGGTGACCTCGCCCGCTCTCTGTTCGAGAAGGCTGCGGAACTCGGACTCTTCATGGCGGAGGTTCCTGAGGAATACGGCGGACTCGACCTCAACGTTCTCGCCGTCACCGGNATGTGCTCGATTCGCTCCAAACTCGGGAGCCTCGGCTCGTTGATCTTCGGCCATCAGGGCATCGGCATGCTCCCGCTCATCAACTTCGCGACCGAGGAGCAACGCGAACGTTACCTCGGGCCCTGTATGAACGGGGAGATGCTCTCGGGCTTCGCGTTGACCGAGCCCGGCACCGGATCGGACGCCATGAACATCACGACGCGTGCGGTGCTGANCGAAGAGNGTACGCACTACGTGGTGAACGGGGGCAAGCAATGGATCACCAACGCCGCATGGGCGGACATCTTCATCCTCTTTGCCAAGGTGGACGGTNAGCACTTCACCGCTTTCATCATGGACGGCGACAGNGACGGGCTGACCGTTGGNGCGAACGAGCGACTCCTGGGGCAGCACGGCTCGTCCGTGGCNGCACTCTCGCTCGAAGACGTGCACATCCCNGTCGANAANCTGCTCGGCGAGATCGGCAAAGGCCANCTGGTCGCGTTCTGCACGCTCAACATGGGCCGGCTCAAGCTTGCAACGAACAGCACCTCGGGCGCTCGCGCGGCCGTCGAGGTCGCTGCCAAATACGCGGTGGAGCGGACGCAGTTCGGGCGACCGATCGGTGANTTCGGCCTGATTCAGCGGAAGCTGGCGGACATGGCGTCGCGCGCTTACGCCGCGGAGGCGGTCGCCTACCGAACGGCCGGCCTGGTCTACAACGCGTTGGAGGCGGCGNCGGGCGAGGGACGCCCCACGTTGGACGCCAAACTGGCGACCCTCTCGGAGTTCTCGGCCGAGTGTGCGATGGCCAAGGTTCAGACTTCGGAGGCATACAACTCCCTCGCCGATGAGGCGGTACAGGTCTTCGGCGGATACGGNTTCAGCGAGGAATACCCACCGGCGCGTATGTACCGGGATTCGCGCATTGCCCGCATCTACGAGGGCACGAACGAGATCTGCAGGCTGTACGCGCAAAGGGCGATGCTGAGGCGTGCCTGGAAAGGGAANCTGGACTTCGAGGGCGCCATCGCGGCGGTNGGCGACGTCGNGCCCNGTGGCTCCGCACCNGGGGATACCGGCAACGGATCCCCCGACGCCGGCGGAGATGGTGACTTCGAAACCCACGCGANCACCATCGAGAACCTCAAGAAGGTCTACCTCTGCCTGGTACGCGNAGTGTGCAGCGAGGTGGAGCAGGAGCGGATGTTCGATGCCGACAACCAGCAGCTGATGGCCAGCTTGGCCGACGTCGCGATCGAGATGTTCGCGGCAGAGAGCATCTTCCTGCGCGTGGCCAAGGGTCGGCCCNATCGGNGTGCGGAGGAAAACGAGTTCTACGAATCGATGGCTACGATCTATCTCTCNCGCGCCGCGGACCGAACCCGTCAGGAGGCCAACGAGATCCTTGGCGCGCTCTTCANGGGCGCCGAGCTCCGATCGCACCTCGACGAAATCGGCGCGTGGCTGCCTCTTCCGGTGGGCCTGATCGATCACAGGGCTTATGTGGCGCGCGCCGTTTTGAAGGCCGGGGGGCTACCGAAGCTGTCGTAATGCGGGCAACCCACGACTATTACGCGGACGTCCAACTCCTTCGAGGACGGGGATCGTGGGTGAAGCTCGCGATCCTGCTGGTCGTGCTCATCGCTCTCCCGCTGATATTGCCGGGTTATCGGATCTTCACGGTCAACTACATGGCGATCTTCGTGATCGTCGGGCTGGGGATGAACCTCCTGATCGGTGATACAGGGCAGGTGTCCCTCGGTCACGCGGGCTTCCTGGCAATCGGCGCTTACACGACCGTGCTCATGATGACGGAGTTGGGCGCGCCTTTCCCCCTTGCCCTACCCGTAGGGGGGCTCGTGACCGCTGGGTTCGGCTTTCTGCTCGGTTTGCCCGCTCTGCGACTCCAGGGACCGTACCTCGCGATCGTCACCCTCGGCTTCGGGATCGCGGTCACGCAGATCATCGGCCACTCGGCGTTTTTCGGGGGACACATGGGCCTGGTGGTCCCAACCGCCACGCTCGGCCCCATCTCTCTGTCCGGCGACGTGAGCCAGTACTACGTGATCGTCGGTACCGCCCTGGTTCTGGCCCTGTGCGCCCGCAACCTCTCGGTCACGCGCGTAGGACGGGCCTTCCGCGCCGTCCGGGACAGCGAGATCGCCGCCGCGACCATGGGCGTGGACGTCGCGTACTACAAGACCTTGAGTTTCGCACTGAGTGCGGCGTTCGCGGGCATCGCGGGCGGACTTCTGGCGCTCATGACCGGCTTCATCAGCCCGGGTGTCTTTAATTTCCTGCTCTCTCTGATGTTCCTCGCGATGGTGGTCTTCGGTGGAATCGGATCGATTCCTGGGGCCGTCCTGGGCAGCATCGTGATGGGATATCTGAACCTGGAGATGGACGCGTTTGAAGAGTTCCCCCTGCTCGGCCCGACCTTGGAGAGTTTCTCCAGTCGTTTCATGTCGAGCGGGGGCCTCCCGAACTTCGGATGGGTCGTCACCGGGCTGCTGATCGTTCTCACCATCCTCATCGAGCCAAGGGGGCTTCACGGCCTCTGGATCAGGGTGGGAGACATGGTCGGAGGCGGGAAGCGCGACACCGGCACCTCGAGCGGTGCCTCGGCCGGTCCTGGGGCCGGTCCGAGCGGGTCTTCGGCGGACCCTCCGGGTCCTCCAGGCGGAGTGAACTGATCCATGCTCGCACAGGTCATCGCGGGCGGACTCTCCGCTGGGAGCATCTACGCACTGGTGGGTCTCGCGCTCGTCATCACGTACAAGACGACCGAGGTGCCCAACTTCGCCCAGGGTGAGATGGCCATGGTCTCCGCCTTCGTCGCATACGTGCTCATGACGGACTTCCAGACGGGCTTCTTCGTCGCCTTCACGGTGGCCCTAGTCTTCGCTTTCGTCCTAGGGATCGGGTTCGAGGCCGTGATCCTGCGACGTGTGCGTAACCCTACGCATCTCAACCTCCTCGTCGTGACCCTCGGCTTCCAACTGGCGCTCTTCGGGCTTGCCGGCTGGAAGTGGGGAGCCGAACAACGGCAGTTTCCGTTCCCGGTCTCACCCAACGAGGTCATCCGCATCGGTGACGTCTCCGTCAGCACGCTGGGCGTGGCGACGATCGTGATCTCGTCGGTGCTGATGGTTGGAGTCTTCGCGTTCTTTCGGTTCACAAAGCTCGGTGTGGCGATGCAGGCCACCCAGCAGGACCCGGTGGCGGCCCGCATCAACGGCGTCCCGACCGACAGGGTCGTGGGACTCACGTTCGGCATGAGCTCCGTGATCGGAGCGGTCGCCGCCCTACTCACGGCTCCGCTCATTACTCTCGACACGACCCTGATGTGGGACCCGCTTCTCAAAGGGTTCGCGGCGGCCGTTCTAGGGGGATTGAACGCCCCGGTGGGCGCCGTGCTTGGCGGCTACCTGCTGGGCGTGGTCGAGAACCTCTTTGGCGCCTACATCTCGGTCGAGTTCAAGTCGGCTGTCGCGTTTCTGATCATCGTCCTCGTGCTCTGGTTCAGGCCGTCCGGACTCTTCGCACACCACTACAAGAGGAAGGTCTA
>PCCM01000094.1 GCA_002731735.1 Gemmatimonadota bacterium
GGGGTGGCCGGTACGGCCTTGGGGCTGCTTGTATCGGTGGGGGACAGGGTGGAGCAGTGATCGTAGAGGCCCTCTGAGCGCACCCGACACACGGGCGAAGAGAAGTCGAGGAGTCCTGACGCGTACGGAGTTCGAGGCCGTGATGAAGCGGGCTTCAGAACTGGCCGTTTCAGATCCTTACGACGGCCTGTCGACCGTCGTGATTGCGGCTGCCACGGCAAGAGTTATCGGTCGCTATTCCATGGGAGCACGGGAGGAGGTTCAGCGAGAACTGGAGGGGGTGCTCGATCGGTTGGAGCAGGGTGAGGATCTCTCACCGCCGCTGGCATCCTGGGGCAGGTGGGTCATGGATCCGGTGAGAAGGTTTCGGGTCGAGATCGCCGGTTCCAAGGGCGAGCGCTAAACAGGCCCGTTGTGGAGGTCCAGCAGGGCTGCAAAAAAAGGGCTAGACCTTGCCCCGGCGCTGACGACGTCTCTCACGGCGAATTGCCGCCTCACGCTTCCTCTTCCGCTGGGCGCTCGGCTTTTCGTAGAAGCGGCGCTTCCGGAGTTCGGAGTAGAGACCCGACCGCTGCACCTTACGCTTGAAACGGCGAAGGGCCCGCTCGAGGCTTTCGTTGTCCTGAATGGTTACTTCCAAAAGATCACAACTCCCCTACAGGTAGGTCGAAGCCAAAGATACACCGACAATCGAATGTCCGACCAAGGAGAAGACAATAGTGGCGACGGCCGCATCAGGGAAGTCTTCGTTCACGGTGGAGGGTGTGGGTATAGAGCATGTACTCCTCCCTGTGGGCGACGAAGTCCTCGACCCATGTTTCGAATGGTGGCATGGGAATACGTGCCTCGATGTATTCGATGACGAGCATACCGAGTTGCAAGCGATCCTTGGCGCCGAAGTCTACTCGCTGGCCCTCCAGAATCGAGTCGACGGCCGCCTCGAAACATTTGGGGTCAACGAGCGTGATGAAGTGACACACCTGATCGAGCCGATAGGACTGGTAGAGAGATCGGAGTTCGACCGTGTCCGACATTCCTTCGGCGGAAGCTGAGAGTTCCTGCGAATTCTTCCGCAGCAAGTTCTTGAACCAACGTCGGGTCTTGGGAGACTCGGAGGCCTCGTCTCCTCGCCTGGTGTGTATGGCCGACGAGAGCAACGCTCGAAAGAGCGGCCGCCCTAGTCCACGGGCTTTGTGTTCGATCTCCGCCTCAGACGCCTCGATGAAGATATCGGCGGTCCGAACCTCGTCTGATTCTCCGTCGCTGTCCTGCGGGCGGAACGTGACATGTCCGTGCCACTGGCCATCCCGACCGACGAACGTCACTAGAAAACAAGACCAGGTTTCCTGTTCCCAGTCCAGAAATCCGAGGGATCGCCGCCGGGATCGGTCGATGAGCGCGCGTTCCGTCAAATCGCCGGTCGGTAGAGGGTGAGAGGTGAGACCCAAAGTGCTGTCGTGCCGGTGCGTGGGCAAGTAACGCTCAACACTAGCCATTCGTCTTGCCATAACCGTAAACATATTGTTATCGTGGAGCAATAAGGATTGACGAAAACTAGCATTACCGCATTACAGAGCCTTTTGCGGATGCTTACGAGGCGGGAGAACTCCGGCAGGAATGCCGGATTTTTTTCCTTGAAAATTTCCGGGGGGCAGCGTTTGAGGTCCGCCGGTTCAGACATCGACCGCTCATTCGGCCCGCAAGGAGAGACATGGAGGGGACGACTTTCTCGCTTCACTCCGCCGCTCGGCCTGAGGCCATGGCCGATGTCCCAGGTGTCTGTGAACTTCCGCTTACCAGGGCCGTCGTCCACTACCGTGATCTTCACGAGGTCGATCCGCCCGGCGGGCGTATTCAGGACATCGGGCTCGCCGTCGTGCTCGAGGGCCGCTTCGCTTCATCCGCCGAAGCATTGGATCTAGGAAGCTCCGCCGTGAAGCTTCTGGACTTGAGTTCTGAGTTGGTGGTCCTCGATTGGGTCTATGAGCCGACACTGAAGCACATCAATCATCTTCTCACCGAAAGAGCCCAGGGGGGGGAGAATCTGGACGTCGCTGGACGGCTCGGCGCCTACTCGTTCCAGATGGCGTTGAGCTTGCTCGGACGGGTCGGATACGGGCCGCTCACCCGCCCCACGTTTCTGAGAATTGGTTTTCGAGACATATGTCGGGACCTGGATTTTCACGAGGGTACCGCAGTGAGGATAGTCCTGAGTGAGCATCAGGTCGTACGCGCACACCTGGACTATGATTCGAACTCCTTGGTGTTCAGTACACCCTCGCCAGAACCGGACGCATCACTCGAAACCGGCGTGCTCGAGGCTTTCCCTCGCAGCGACGTCATGCGTATCAGCGAGACCCACAACGGTGGCTCCGCGTGTTACCAGGTCCGACTCCTTCTCCCAGCCAGTTTGGCCGAGGCCCGGGAGGCGCTTCTGACGATCAGGCGAGGCCTTCGGGCACTGTTGGCCCGCTTCGAGCCGGAGCGGTTCAAGGGGATCGAACAGCATCTCGCCACCTTCGGATCGCGAGACACGCTCTCCCAGCTCCACATCCGGGAGCGGCGAACGAAGGCCGAGGCTCTCCAGACCCGTCACGCCGCCCGCGGCACCGTCCACTAGCCCGGGGTCATGACCGTCGATCTGGAGTTGTTGGACACGGTGGGGACGCCGGTTGATCGACTGGACCACGGGGGTTCGTCCACCGGTTCACCCGCCCATTCGGCGGCACTGAAGGGCCGGTACGAAGAGTATTGTCGGCAGCAGGTATTCCTCCTCTTGGAGATCATCCCACGTGAGGTGGTAAGGCCGCTTTACCGGCGCGCAAGGACTTGGGCGACTGAGCGGGGTGTTCACGAATCCGAAGATCCGATGTCGACTCTGCGCCTTTTCTGCCGTGAAATCCTGCCGCTGCCACCGTTCGACGCCTGGTTGTTGGACTATGAAACCCATCGTCTGGCCCATGTGAGCGCGGGACTGGGGGTGTTGCCTTTGCCCGAGTCGATGGAGCCGGTCGCGGTCGAGTTCAGGCGATTGGAGCACGAGGCGGAGGCTTGGCGCGGAACGCTCGAAGTCTACCGAGGTGGTGATGTATGGAGGGGGCTCATTCGATTCCAGCGCGACGGCGAGGATGGACACTTCCGCACCGGCGAGATTTTCCGTGAAGACGACCTCCAAGACCTTCGGGACCGCTTTATTTCTTTTACTGCGCCTAACCTGAGATCCTTTCTCCGCTCGACCCTCCCATAACCCTCGTTTTTTGCAAAAAACGTTTTGGACAAGGGAGCGGTTTTTTTCGGAATTCGTTTCCGTAAGTGCCCATCGGAGTTGCGTTTCACTCCCACGAATACCTCAACTATCTGATGCTTCGGGGGTCGAGGAACAGTTGATTTCGGGCCAAAAGCCTAATTTATAAGTCGTTGATGGTAAACGATTTACGAAATTTCGTTGGGCACACGACAATTTTGATTGCAGGCTTGCGCAGGTAACGAAGGCTCTGTACTATGGGTTCGCCTCGACGTTGTTGCTTTTCCTTGACACTTTCGAAAATCACGACGGTTAGGTCGATCCTATCGGGTCATTTCGTGATTTTTNGAGCCACTCAAAAGCCTTGGGAGAAGTGTGTCCATGTGGGAGACCCGATCTGTTCAAATCACCGTGCAACTTCCCCAGGATATTGCAGAACAAGCTGAAGAAGTGCAGAAGACGGATCCCGAATTTTTGGGTCGGGTTGTGTTATATGGTCTCACTCGCCGATCCATCTATCANCAGTTGCGCGACCGCAATCAGGACCANGCCCGCGTCGATTNCTCCCCCCCNCCNTCGATGTAAGGGACTTGACTCTCTAGACCCCCTAGTAAAGACTCAGGGCAAGTAGGGCAGGCNCTTGCNCGCCGAAAGACCGGCGTGCCGCGTGAGCGTGGACAGTGCTGTGAGGGATGAATGAGCGACGCNCGGCCGAAAGAGCCCCNAGAGNAAAACCGTGATAGGGCGGAGCGCGTACTCCGTGCGAAGTACCTNGACTACTGTTCCTCTCAAATCGCCGGGCATCTGGTCCTGCTCTCACCGGACGAGATTTACGTCCTCGCCCGGGAAGCNCATCGTGCGGGTGGTCGGGACAGTGAGCCTTCCTACGAACAAATGGTGCGTTTGGCCACCGAGGGCGTTGCTCAACGCCTCACGCTCCCCACGTTCGAACAGTGGTCCGAGGAGTACGCGCAGGACCCGGCTCGATACGACGAGCAACTTCTCGGTCTTTGGGAAAGCGAGTTGGAGGAAGCGCCTGACNCCGAGGCGGACCCGGACCCCAACTAGAACGGCANATCGTCATCCGTTTCAGAGATCGGCGNCGGATCCGNTGCCGGGCTGGAGTCACCCTGAAAGCCGCCGCCGCGGCCACCTCCACCTTGANCTCCAGCCCCGGNCGATCCGAGCATCACCATCTCGNNGACGNTGANNTCNGTCCANTANNTNTTCTGGCCNTCAGNTTCNGANTCGGAGTATTCGANNCGNCCTTCGACGTAGAGNCGGTCNCCCTTNTTNACNNATNGNTCGACNANGTCNACGAGNNNGCCNNANANCGTCAGNCGNTGCCACTCGGTNTTCTCCTTNTGNTNNCCCGANCNGTCCTTCCACTNNCNNNTNGTNGCNAGNGACANNTTCGCNACTNGGCGTACCCGANGANGTGGNTCGGANNTCNGGGTCGTTNCCNACGTTTCCGATGAGCATGACCTTGTTGAGGGACCGGCTCATTATCGTGCACTCCTTGGATAATTGATGCAGGATCACGTGCCTTTTGGGCAGTGNGGCGCCNCAAGGTACCAAGGGCTCCGAGCGGGCGCTATGCCACCCNACCCTGAGGCCTTTCTCGAGNAGCGAAAGGCCGCGTTCAAAGGCGAATGAGACAGGGCGGAGATGGGTGGATGTAGGGCCCATAAACCGTTAAATTTTAGGATGTTATCAAGGCCTTCCCCGGCACCCGTTCCTTGCGTCTGAGCGTGCTGAAACTCCGGCTTTTTCGGAATCTCGGGGACCAGGAGCTTTCCTTCCCACCAGAGGGTGTNGCGATCATCGGTGCGAACGCCCAGGGGAAGTCGAACCTACTCGAGGCCATCTACTATCTGGAGACGTTCCGCTCGTTTCGGGGCGCGCGTATGGAGCAACTCATTGCATTTGGGGAGGATGTCTTCCGGGTGGCCGGCCAGGTGGCTTCTGAGAACGATGCCGGGGGTTCGCCGACCGAGGTCGCGGCGGCGTACGAAGGATCGAGTCGTCGNCGCAAGGTGACGATCAACGGNACGGAGCCGGAGCGNATTGGGGATGCGATCGGGAGNTTNGGCGCCGTGATTTTCTCGCCGGCCGACCTGGGTATCGTGAACGGGGGNCCGGTTCGCCGCCGCCGATTCATGGACGTGGCNCTTTCGCTGAACGAGGAAGGATACTTGGTGGCTCTGCAGAGCTTCCGACATGCGCTGGCCCAGCGCAACGCGGCCCTCCGCTCCGGTCAGCTCGAGGCGGTGGTGCGGGCCTGGGACGAGCCCCTCGCTCGGAGNGCGGCGACGGTGATGGGGGCTCGCCGNCGATGGGTTTCAGNGTGGCGGGACGCCTTCCGCGGATACTACGAGGAGGTCAGTGGCGGGGACTCGGCGACAATGACCTACGTGCCCAAGGTCGCCGTGGACGACTGGTCTGACGACGGCATTTATGGAGCGTGCCGAAACGCTTTGGACGCCCGATGGGCCGTCGATCTTCGGCGCAAGAGTACGAGTGCNGGACCCCACCGCGACGAACTTTTGCTCGCGCTTNTCGAGGGCGAGAGTGAAGTAGAGGTGAGGGCGTTCGGCTCCGGCGGGCAGTGCCGGACGGTGGCGCTNGCGCTGCGGTTGGTCGAAGGGGATTCGATCCGTAAGGCGAGGGATAGTGCACCGGTTCTCCTTTTGGACGACGCTTTTGCCGAGTTGGACGACGCTCGGAGAGAGAGAGTTNTCGGNCTGATGGGTCACGACCGTTTCGGTCAGGTCATCATCACCGCGCCGAAAGAGAGCGACCTACCTCTCCAGGGGGATGTGCTTCCTCGGTGGGGAATCAACGGAGGACAGATCTGCGCGTGAACGACGTTGGGCCGACACGGGTGGGGGATCTCCTTCCCAATCTCCTGAAGAAGCGCGGCCTCGGTACCCAGCTCCGGAGGCTCGGTGCGCTCGACGTTTGGTCCGATGCGGTCGGAGAGAAGATTGCTGAAGTGTCAGAGGCGAAGACGGTTGTCGCTTCGACACTGTTCGTCGAAGTGCGGAGCAGTGCCTGGCTCATGGAATTGAGCNTCATGAAGGGAGCGCTGTTGGAACGGGTTAACGCGGGGTTAGGTGCGGAGGGGACGATCGATCGGATCGTCTTGACGCTGATGGAAGGGGATGGATCGTAACGACTGNACAGGGGCTGGACNCGGTCCAGGCCCACAACAGAGTGAGCTGTAGATGGCGAAGAAAGGCGACAAGAAGGCAAAGAAGGGCGACGAAAAGACGAACGGCGACTACACCGCCGGACAGATCACGGTACTCAAGGGGCTCGAGGCCGTTCGGAAGCGCCCTGGAATGTACATCGGATCGACGTCCGCCCGGGGACTGCACCACCTCGTGTACGAAGTGGTCGATAACTCCATCGACGAGGCGATGGCCGGCTTCTGCACCGAGATACGGGTAGCGCTGCGGGAGGACGGCTCCGTTGCGGTCGACGACAATGGTCGAGGGATCCCAGTCGACATACACCCCGAAGAGGGTGTTCCCGGCGTGGAGCTGGCGATGACCACACTCCATGCGGGGGGGAAGTTCGATAAGGACTCCTACAAAGTGTCGGGGGGGCTCCACGGTGTGGGCGTGAGTGTCGTGAACGCGCTGTCCGAGTGGCTGGAGGTGGAGATCACCAGAGACGGCGAGCGGTACCATCAGCGCTACGCCAGGGGGATCAAGGAGACGGATCTTGAGGCGCTCGGGAAGGCGAAGGGCAGCGGCACGCATGTGACCTTCATGCCCGACCCGGAGATCTTTACGGAGCTCTCATACAACTTCGAGACTCTCAACAACCGGCTCCGTGAGCTCGCGTTCCTCAATAAGGGCCTGAAGATCGTACTCGCCGACGAGCGTGATGGCACCGAGGATACCCATCAGTACGAAGGTGGGCTCGCCTCGTTCGTCGAGCACGTGCGGGGTTCCCGGCAGCCGCTTCACGAAAAGGTCGTCTACTTCGAGGCCAGCCGTGAGGAGGCCGACATCGAGTTGGCCATGCAGTACGATGACGGCTTCAGCGAGCACACGCACACCTTCGTCAACAACATCAACACCCATGAAGGTGGAGCCCATCTTACCGGGCTCAAGGCGGCGCTCACGCGGACGATCAACGACTATGCCCGTCGGAACAAGATTTTCAAGAAGGACGACGAAAGCTTGTCGGGTGATGACGTGCGTGAGGGCCTCACGTGTATTCTCAGCGTGAAGGTCATGGAGCCTCAGTTCGAGGGGCAGACCAAGACCAAACTCGGGAACAGCGAGGTGCGGGGCGCCGTCGAGGCCGCGGTTAATGAGCATCTCGGGATCTTCCTCGAGGAGAATCCCAAGGCCGCCAAGTCCATCATCGAGAAGTCGCTTTCGGCAGCGAGGGCGCGGGAGGCCGCCCGTAAGGCACGGGATTTGGCTCGCACGAAGAGCGCTTTGGAAAGTGGGGTGCTCCCTGGCAAGCTCGCGGACTGCTCGATTTCCGATCCGAGCCTGTGTGAGATTTACCTGGTCGAGGGAGACAGCGCCGGCGGAAGCGCGAAACAGGGTCGAGATCGCTCCTTCCAGGCCATCCTGCCCCTGAAGGGGAAGATCCTCAACGTGGAGCGAGCCCGGATCGACAAGATTCTTTCGAACGCAGAGATCCGAGCAATGATCACAGCCATCGGATGCGGTATTCGGGACGACTTCGAAATCGAGAAGGCCCGCTATCACAAAATCATCATCATGACCGATGCGGACGTGGACGGTGCTCACATTCGCACGCTGCTCCTCACATTCTTCTTCCGGCAGATGAGGGACCTGATCGAGGAAGGCTACATCTACATCGCCCAGCCGCCCCTGTACCGAGTGGCGAAGGGGAAGAAGGAGCACTACGCATACTCGGAGGAAGAGCGCGAGGATTACGTCAGCCGGTTCTCGAACGGGAAGCCAGAGGATGAGAAGCGGGGTATTCATATTCAGCGGTACAAGGGACTCGGGGAGATGAACCCGGACCAACTTTGGCGCACGACCATGGATCCGGAGGCGAGGACGATCTACCAGGTGACGGTAGACAGCGCGGCTGAGGCTGACTCGATTTTCAGTCGGCTCATGGGCGAGGACGTGGAGCCGCGGCGGAAGTTTATCGAGAACAACGCCAAGTACGTCAAGAACTTGGACGTGTAGGAGAGAAGGTCGTTGAAGAAGTACAGCAGGGCATCCCGGTGACGGACCCCAAACGACTCAACACGCAAGAGCTGGTCTCGTACCTGGCCGAAAATGCGGGGCACTGGATCGAGAGTCAGCGTGCCCAGCACCGGGTGCACGCGGACCCGCTGCCTGACACGACGCTGGCCGCCCTCAGCGGCTTCTTCGAGAAGGGGACGCTGGATCGGACCAGAATCAGGCATGTCCCCAGCATCGAGAACCCTCCCTTCTACAAGGAATTCGAGGAGGCTGGAGAGGCTTTTCCTCTGGACTTCACGGTCTGGGCGGCCATCACCTTCGGGGACGTTATCCTCGTCAATGGCGAGCAGGTTCCAGGGCCGCCGTCCCACTCGGTCGTCTTCCACGAGATGGTCCACGTGGTGCAGTACGACGAGCTCGGGATCCACGAGTTCGCTCGCAGGTACGTGACGCCCTTCGTACAGAGCCGGTTCAACTACATGTCGATTCCGCTGGAGAGCGTCGCTTTCGACCTCCAGGGACGATTCGAAGAACGGAGCGGAGACCCGTTTTCCGCCGAAGAAGAGATTCGTTCGAGAATCAGCGCGCCCGGGCTCCCTTACGCTGGGAGCGGAAGGCGCCCGTAGTAGAGACATCCCCCCCCGTCCGATCACCCTCCCCGAGTGCCCTGAGAAATGGCCCTCAGCCGGCCCACAGCGGTCCAGGGACCCTGAGCACGTACACTGCTATGAGCCCCAGCACACCGATCAGTATCATGTAGTAGAGCGCCGGCAAAATGGTTTTTCGCAGGGTGGCACCCTCCCGGCCCAGCAGCCCGACGGTGGCGGAAGCGGCGACCACGTTGTGGATCGCGATCATGTTCCCCGCCGCGCCTCCGACGGCCTGGATGGCCACCACCATCGAGCTCGAGATGGCAAGGCGCGCGGCCACTCCGTGCTGGAAGGCCGAGAACATGAGGTTGCTCACCGTGTTCGCTCCCCCGATGAACGCGCCCAAAGCTCCCGTTATGCCCGCGAAGAGCGGCCAGATACCCCCGACCGTGTCCGCGACGAATCCCGCCATCTCGAGCGGCATCGAGGCGAGTTCCGCGGCGTTCACACCCGAATTGATGTAGACACGAACCATGGGCACCGTGAAGATGAGCACGACGCCTGCCCCCAGCAGGACCCGGGTGGAGTCGACGAACGCATTCTTCAGGGCTCTTCCACTCATACGGTGTAACAGCGCCGTGATCCCCACGACCAGAATCAGAATCGTCCCCGGCAAGTAGAGCGGTGTGGTCGAGGCGCTCACCGTGGTGCCAAAGATTTCGGGCCACTCGATGCTGAAGCTCCTCAGTGCATCTTGGAAGGGAAGCGAAGGAAGGCGGCTCAGGACCAGGAGTAGCGCCAGTAAGAGGTAGGGAAGCCAAGCCATTCCGGGCCACATGTTCGGGTTCTCTCCGTCATCTTTCTCGCTCACCTCGATGTCACTCACCCAATCCGACGGCCACTGGTTCGAGTTGGGAAAGTCCCAAGTGTCGTTCGGGATCAGGAAACCCTGACGCGCGGCGAACGACACGATCCCGAGCCCTACCAGCCCTCCCATGAGGGAGGGGAACTCGGGTCCGAACATCCACGCGGTCAAGAAGTACGGAATGGTGAAGGCGACACCGGCGAACAGCGCGAAGGGCATCACCGAGAGCCCTTCGGTCCATGATTTCCGTGCACCGAAGAACCGGGTCATCATGACCACCATGAACGCCGGCATGATCGTGCCGGTGATCGCGTGGAGGGCGGCGGCGCGGACCGTTACGGCTTGAACGTAGTCGGCCATCGTCACGCCCGATGTGGCCAGCAAGGTCGTGAACTCGGGGCTCTCCACACCGCCTGTCACCCCGATGACGATTGGAGTCCCCACAGCTCCAAAGGTCACCGCCGTGCTCTGAATCATCATGCCCAACATCACGGCGCCCGCCGCCGGAAAACCCATGGCGACCATGAGGGGGGCGGCCACCGCGGCCGGAGTCCCGAAACCGGCGGCACCTTCGATGAAGGATCCAAACAGCCAGGCGATGATGATGACCTGGATCCTGCGGTCGTCGCTGATGTCGTGGAAGCTCCTCCGTATGGCGGCCATTCCGCCCGATCGTTCCAGCGTGTGCAGGAGCAGAATGGCTCCGAAGATGATCAGCAGGAGGTCGAACGTGAGGAACAGCCCCTCGATGGTAGAGGCGGCTACGTCGACGAACGCCATGTCCCAGATACCCAGGGCGACGGCGGCCGCCGTGACGTAGACGGCAGGCATGGCCCACTTGGCTGGAAGACGAAAGCCGACCAGGAGCACACCGGCGAGAATGATGGGTAGGGCGGCGAGGCCGGCCAGCGCTGCAGTGTTCACAGAGACTCCATGGTCATCGAGGGATCGACCTTCAGTGGCCCACGTCCTAGGACCGAGCCGACAACATGCGGTGGCAAGAGGGTTACGAACAGACCGGTGCCCCTCTATCTTCGGCGCGGCGGCTTCAGCCGTGAGCGCTCCCCTCGCCCCAGACAGGACATCAGATGGAGCACAATCCGGACGCACCCTGGTACGGCCGACTGCACTGGCAGGTGCTGACCGCCATGGTCGTCGGCGCGCTGTTCGGATTCGTCGGTGGGGAGCCGATGGCGGATCGGGTTGGATGGATCGGTGATCTGTTCATGAAGTTGCTCCGCATGGTCATCGTGCCGCTCGTCCTGACGTCGATCATTTCGGGTGTGGCGTCGGTGGGTGGGGGGCGCTCCCTCGGCCGCCTGTTCAGCAAGACGATGGGCTACTACGTGCTCTCGAGCTTCCTTGCGGCCTTCGTGGGACTGCTGATGGTCAATCTCATCCGTCCGGGGGTGGGGGCTAATCTGACGGGCACCGATCAGCAGGCGCTCCCCGAGTTGTCCACGCCGGAGTCGCCGATCCAACTCCTTCTCGACATCGTACCGCAGAACGTCGTTCAGGCCGCGGCAACGGCCGACATGCTGGCGCTGATCTTCTTCTGTATCGTCTTCGGAGCCGCGCTCTCGACCCTTCCGGACAAGTCCCGCAGGCCGCTCGTCGAGTTCTTCGACGCGCTCTTCCATGTGATGATGACTCTCACGTCGGGCATCATCAGGTTCCTGCCCATCGGCGTGTTCGCGTTGATCACGCGCATGATCGGTACGACCGGCTTCGACGCCTTCCGCCCGCTTGCGATGTATGCGCTCACGATCTTCTCCGGCGTGACGATCCACTTCTTCGTGAGCCTGCCGATCCTGTTGATCCTTCTCGGACGAATTTCCCCGCGCATTCACTTCGCCAACATGCGCGAGCCGCTGTTGATCGCTTTCTCGACCAGTTCCTCTGGGGCGACGCTGCCCGTCACGATGAACGTGGTCGAAGAAAAGGTCGGCGTATCCAACAAGATCGCGTCCTTCGTTCTGCCGATGGGGGCTACGATCAACATGGATGGCACCGCAGTCTTCGAGTGTGCCGGTGCACTTTTTATTGCGCAGGCGATGGGATTCGACCTAACCATTATGCAGCAAGGGATTGTTGTGCTGACCGCGCTTTTGGCGTCGATCGGTGCCGCAGCCGTGCCCTCGGCCGGGCTCGTGGTGATCTTCATCGTGCTGGGAGCGATCGGCCTGGAGGGCCCGGATGTGAACGTCATCGTCGGATCAATGCTGGCTATCGACCGGCCGCTCGACATGTACCGAACGGCGGCCAACGTTTTCAGCGACTCCTGCGGCGCGGCGATCATCGCGCGGTCGGAGGGAGAGACCGGCGTAGACACGGAAGTGCGGTAAGAACCCGAATTCAGCGGTTGGCGGTGCGTGCCGTCGGGCGCCTCGAGAATCCCGAGTTGATCCCGCTGATCCCCCCACTCCTCTTCTCCGACGACGAGACCGTACGCTCCGAGGCAGTCAACGCGCTGGGGCAGGCGGTGTTCCGAATGGATGGTGACAAGGTGGCGGGGGGTGACGTGATCGTGCGGGCCACACTAGTCGTCCCCGTGGTCGAGTGAGCTTGTTGGACACCCGGAGGTCGACCCGACAACGTTCCAGAGCCGTCTAGAACGGAACGTCTACTGCGTCGCAGAGGAACTCCATCAGTGGCGTGGCGCTCCGAAAAACCCTTTTGAGTTCCTGGGGAAGCTTCGGGTCGGTGATCATCTTCTTCGGAACTTGAGCCACGCCGATGAAGTCCTTCCGCTTGAGGTCCTCGACGAGGGGGTGGTCGGGGTCGAAACCCTTGGGTGGCCGTTTCAGCCGGTCGCCCTCCAACACGTAGGTGTCACGAAAGCGTTTGGCGCCAACCGTTCGTTTCCAGGCCTGCGCATCGTCGACGATCGCCTCCCGGATCTTCTTCAGGCTCGGTGAGTCGGGATGCCACATGCCGGAGCCGGCGAAGCACCCACCACGGTCGATGTGGAGGTAGTATCCGGGCGCGTGGGCGTCCTTACCTAACTCGTGGCGAAACTGGATGCCGATGTGGGTCTTGTACGGGGTCTTGTCCTTCGAGAACCGCGTGTCTCGGTAGATTCGAAACATCGAGCCGCCGACCGTCCGCGGATTCGACCGGAAGTGCTCGCTCAACGTTCTTAGGTGGGCTCCGAAGTCGATGATGAACCGGATGGCGGGATCCTTCACGTGGTCTTCGTAGCGGTGCTTATTTTCGTTGAACCACTCCCGTTTGTTGTTCTCGGTCAGGTCCTTCAGGAAGGTGAAGGTCTCTTTCGTAAAATACGCTGCCATGTCGTTGCCGGCGGCTTTCCTCAGCCATCGGTGATCGTCCGCGGCTTCAGAGGTGGAAGTTTGGCCTGTCCCAGCGTGTTCGTATCAGTGCCGAACCAGATGGAGTTCGTGGCCTCTTCGTAGAACATGTGGCGAACGGATCCACCCCCACTTCCGATTTCCGTAACCGAGAAGAACTCTTCGGTGTCGGGGTCGAAGCCCACGAATTTGTTGGGCTGCACACCCGACTCGACGAACCAGATCCGGTCCGAGTCGTCGATGGCCACGCCGTATGGCCTGGACTGAGAGCCAGACGGGTTGTCCCACTCCTCGACGTCCCCGGTGAGTGGATCCAACCGACCGAGGCGTCCCAAGGCGTAGTCCACGTACCAGACTTTGTCCTCCGAGTCGATCACCAGTCTCCTCGGCCTTGACCCCTCGTCGGGCAGATCGAACGTCTTGAGCTGCATCGATTCGGGGTCAACCGTCGCAATCTTGTTGATGTTGAAGAGCACGATCCAGGGATGACCGTCGGAGTCGATCTTGATCCCGTATGGACGGCTGGATGAAGTCCGGCCGCCGGCCACCACGTCGGGAGTCTTCAAGAGATCCACCTCACCCGTTTCGGTGTCGAGGCGGCCGACGAAATTACCCTGTTGCACGGTGAACCATATCTCCCCCTCGTTTCCGATGACGAGGGTGTGGGGATCGCGGGCCGCTTCGTCGGGCATCGGGAATATTTCGACCTCACCAGACTCGGGGTCTTGAGAGGCGATGTTTCCGACCCGATTGCCACTGTAATAGACCGTTCCATCCTCAGCCACGACCACATTGTGGGGCCCGGTGCCGTCTTGGAGGGGGAACTGCTTGAACTCCCCCGTTTCGCGGTCGAGCCACGCTGTGTAGTGGCTCCGCTGGCCGACGAACCACACCTTACCATCCGGAGCGACGTAGGGATCGCGTGGCCGGCTCTGTTCCCACGGGACGTCCCACTCGGCGATCTCTATCGTCTGGTTCTCCTGAGCGCCGAGCACCGGGACGACAAGGCCCAGGGCGAGGAGCGAGAGGAATGCCGATTTGAGCGGGCGCATAATTACCTCCAGGAAAGTGGATCGCGGGCCCTTGCCCTGCCTGCCTTCATGGTGAAATGAAACGTGGATCGTCACGCGTCAAGAGGTTCGGCCCCCCACGACTGTCTCACGTCATCAGCGACCTCTGCGAACGCGAGCGAGGAGATGGCGTCGAGCTGCTGACCGATGGAGTGCTCGAGAAGCTTCCGTATCAGGGCCGTCGGATGATCCAGGTCCCATTCCACCAGGGGTTCAGGGCCTTCTTCGAGTACCTGTAGAATTCGGAAGACCAGATAGGTATCGTCGAGTAGTCCGGGCAACCCGAGCGTCATCTCGGGCATGAGATCCACTGGGTGGAGAAAGTAGCGGGTAGCCCGATCGAGAACCGGCTGGACGACATGCCCCAGGCTCCGGTCCTCGGCCTCCTGAGCGGCGGCCGCCAGGACGAGCGGCACGCTCTCTATGATCTCCAGAAGGAGTTCGGCGGTGTCCAGGACCTCCGCCTCGGGCACGTCGGGCAGGCGCCCTCGCACGTAAGTCGCCAGCCGATCGGGGCCCCGAGCCTTGGCGCTGTCGATGACGGCCTGGATCTCATCCAGCTTCACGCGTTTCTCCGCCTGGTTTGAACGCTCGAAGGCCTTACTCCTTCAACAGCCTTCACGGACTGTCTGGATACACCGAACCGCGGCCGGTGGGGCCAACATCTTCAGGCGTTGCTAGGCCCGATTCCTAGACGACTCCCCAACCCTCTGGGGGCTGGGGAGTCGTCTAGATCAGCGTTGCCTGACGGTCTTGCTACGGCTGATAAGCCGGCCCGTCCGACAAGACGCGTATGGTGCTACGGCAAC
>PCCM01000095.1 GCA_002731735.1 Gemmatimonadota bacterium
TACGGCTTCGGTTCGCGCAAGAATCCGTCCTTTCCCCACCTTAATCCGTTTGAATCCTCTAGACGGTGGCCCGTCCGGGGGGGCCACCGGCCCGAGGTATGGTCCCTCCGGCCCAAGGCGGTGATCGTCCTGACGGGACGTATGATCGCCCCCCGAGGAGGTATCGTTGTCCCTCATCCGCTACGCCCCACTCCGTAGCGCTCGCGGGCGCGACCTACACGCTCCAGGACGTCGCTCACCGCGATTCCCGGCATTCGTCCGGGGCGGGCTCCATAGCGGGCAGGGGTCCGGGTCTCGCCGGGCTCCGTGTATCGATCCACGATCAGGTCGTGGTACTGTTCGTAGGGGCCCACCCTCCATGGATTGGTATGGCCGAAGAGCCCGATCACGGGAACGCCCATCGCGTGGGCGATATGGAGGGCCGCGGTGTCCGGGCTGATGACGAGATCACAGCCTCGGATGCTCCAGATCAGTTGCCGTACAGAATTGGACAGCGCCGACCTCGCAGCGACCTTCCCATCGCGCAAGATGGCCTGGGCGGTCATCTGTTCCCCCTCTCCGGGCCCTCCCAACAGAAGCACGTGGAATCCGAACTCGGCCTCCAGAGAGCGTGCGAGCGATACGTATCGGTCTGTTGGCCAATCCTTTGCCCGGCTGGCGGTGCCCAACGCCAACCCGACGACGGTCGCACCTGCCGAGGCCGAGAAGAAAGTCTTGGCTGCCGACTCCTCCTCCTCCGACAGAGTGATCTCCCACGCCAGCGGGGTCGGTCTCTCGACGCCTACAACATCCAGGAACTCCAAGAACAGATCCTGCGTGTGCCGCCAGTCTCCTCCCGCAGTGTACTTGGTGTTGACGAGCCGGACTCCGTCGCGTGTCCTCGAGGGCGCGAAGCCCACTCGCACCGGCGCGCCGGAGAGGTAGGCCGGGAAGATGCTCTTGGCGTACCGTTGCATGTTGAGTGTCAGGTCACAGGAGGGTGCGGTGCGAAAGGTGTTCCAAAGATCGTATACACCCCGGAGACCTCTCTCCGGCCGGAAGACGATCACCTCGTCCACCGCCGGGTGATGTTCGAGGATCTGTGCGGGTGCGGCTTGGGCGACCCAGACGATTTTCCTGGAGGGCCGATCGCGTTTGAGGGCCACGGCGACCGGTAGTCCGTGAACGACGTCCCCGATGCCCGAAAGTAGGACGATGCAAACACGGTCGCCTCGGGTAGCATGGGCTCTGGTCTTCTGAACTGCGCTGCCCTCGGGCGGGCCGGGCCGGATCATGTTATGGAGCTCCCGGCGGGCAGTTCCATCAAGAAGAGGGACGGGCCTTCGTAACTCCGGCCCTTGATGCGGATCCGAAAACCGTACGCCCCGGGTTCGGGAAAGACGACCTCTCGAAGTGGCATGACGATCTGAGTACGAGCGGGGGGGCTGTCCGGGTCGCGCCGGTCCACCTCCGAGTGTCCGTTGATCGTCATCGTGGATTGGCCGGACGGCCCGGTCATGTCCACGTCGAAGTCGTAATGTCCGATGTCGTCTCGGTTCCACTCTACGGCGATGACAAGCACCATGTCGTGCTTAGCGGGGAAACCCGGAGCGGCGAGATCGTTGAAGACTCCCCGGATGTCGAGCTTGCCGTCCGCAGTTTGCTCCGCGTGGTCACAGACAAGAGCCAGTTGCAGTCTCATCAGCGGTCCTGGGCGGAGCCCCATCCGCCGCCGCCCGGAGAACGAATACTGACTACGTCGCCGAATTGTGCGAAAAACGTAACCTTCGCCGGGAGGGGATCCTCACCACCGTTTCGCATGAGGACGTTTTGGCCGGCGCTTCCTGCGTGCCCGCCCCGGGTACCCGAGGGCCGTCGGCTCCGACGTTCGGAGAGGAGCGTTACGGTTCCCTCACACAGGAGCTGTAGGTCCCTACGGAGGCCGTCGCCGCCTTGGTGGAACCCCGCACCCCCACTCTTCCGCCTCAATGAATACCGAGTGATCCGGAAGGGATAGGCGTGTTCGAGAGCTTCAATTGGCGTATTCAGGGAGTTGGACATATGGGTGTGCACACCAGAAAGTCCATGTCCGGTCGGACCTGCACCCATCCCCCCCCCAACCGTCTCGTAGTAGGCGAAATTGGCTCCGCTCCTGGGATCGACGCCCCCCACTGTCGTGTTGTTCATCGTGCCCTGGGACGGTGCCGGAATGAGGTCGGGAAGAGCCTGTGCGAACGCCTGGAAGAGGACATCTGTGATCCGCTGACTNGTCTCGACGTTCCCCGCGGCAACACTAGCGGGAGGGCTGGCGTTCACGACCGAATTTTCCGGAAGGATGAGCCTGACCATCGACATGGAGCCGCCTCCAGCNGGGAGCGATTCGCCCAGGAGGGCCTCTACGACGCACCGTACAGTGTACCTTGTGGCGGAGTCGGTGATGGCGCTCACGGCATTGATCCCTCCTTTCACTTGAGGGCTGCTCCCCGCAAAGTCGACGTCGAGACCGTCGGCGTGTCGGACGAGTNTCNCGCGAATCGGGATGTCCAAGGTTCCGAATCCGTCGTCGTCCATGAAGTCTTCGGCCTCGTACTTNCCCGGCTNGATGTGTGCGAGGCCAGCTTCCACGAGTCGGTCCGCGTACTCGACCAATAAGTCCATTGCTGCGGTTGTNGCCGCGGTGCCCCTTCGCTTGACGATCTCCAAGAGCCGGGACGTGCCCGCGTGCAAGGCGGCCAGTTGGGCGTCGAGGTCGCCGCTTCGTTCGGTCGGGATTCGGACGTTTGCCAAGATGAGGTTCCAGACCCCTTCCGCGCGAACGCCTTCTCTGTAGAGGTAGACGGGCGGGATGCGTAGACCCTCCTGGTAGATCTCCTGGGCNAGCGGCATCGACCCCGGGCTCATCCCGCCGACATCCGAGTGATGGGCCCTCGACGCGACATAACCAAGCGGTGTGCCGCGGTCCGGATCGTGTACCGGTGAAATCAGAGTGATGTCCGGCAGATGTGTACCGCCCCGGAACGGATCGTTCAGGCAGACGACGTCTCCAGCTTCGAGCGGNCCGAGTTCATCGAGGGCAGATTCCACGCTCATCGGCATCGCGCCCAGGTGGACGGGCATGTGGTCCCCTAGAGCGACCGCTGCACCGCTAGCTGAAAAGAGCGCGCACGAGTAATCTCGACGCTCCTTGATGTTGGGTGAAAAGGAGGCTCGCCGGAGCGCCGCGCCCATCTCCTCGGTTAATGCCGTGAAGAGGTGACGGAAAACCTCAAGCGCTATGGCNTCGGGCTCCCCNGGTCCCGTTGGCCGACTATCGAGCATAAGTTAGNTTTAATGGCTANTGGNTAAGGTCCCATCTAATACAACTGGACCGGATATTCTATCCGTTCAAGTGGAATACAGGGAGGTGTGAGTGCCAAAAGAGAAGATTTTCGCACAGGCTCGTGATGAGTTGTTCAGCCACATCAATCGGTGTGGCGTGCTGAGCGCCACGGATGATGACCGAACAACGTGGATGACCGAGACCATCGACTACATCGGTGAGCGTTATCCCGACCTGGTGGATCCAGATCTCCGTGANCTCCATGCGGTCGGTATCAGGTTCTGTCAGCCGGCCATCAACAATGTGCCTGCTGCAGTAGCTGCCGAACCAGTGTCCGGAGCGGCCGCCGAGACCACGGTCGCGGNNACGGCCACGGATGCATCCGAGGTAGTAGAGGTGCCCGAGGTAGTAGATGCNCCCGAAGTAGCAGAGGTGCCCAAAGTAGNAGATGCGCCAGAGGCCGCCGCACGGCCAGTTTCTCAGACGTCCTAGTCGGAGCTTCTTCGACTTCATCATCGGCCCGAGCTAACAGGACTAGGATGGGGCGCCAACGCTGCCTCNGGGCTTACCCACATAACAGAGATCGTTCATCCTACGGCGGGAACCTGCGTTCTNTGGCCTTNTCCTTTTAGATAGGGNAAAAGGGTGTCCGCGGCACGTTATGCGGGGGTGCTGGCGCACGCTTCGGACACATGGTACGTTGCCGCCCCAGTTGGCGGGACCGTTGAATAAGCGGATGAATTTGCGCCTCTCGAATGGGTGACCCGGACGCATCTATGAGGGACCCCCGAGAAAAAGAATCGTGGTGCGGTGTGCGTCGCAGTGTTTCATGACCAGCGCCNGTAACGACCAGGGTGTGGCGGCGGAGGGCNGCCAGCGTCTGTCACTCNCGGACGAGGATNACCTCCTGGGCCTCTATTACGAGGGAGGGCGTCTGCCTTCTCCGTCGGGCGGATTCCTGATGGTCTTGGGGGTTCAGCCTGAGGCCGAGGGGTCAGGTTCGGTTTTCTTGGAGTGCACGTCGTCATCACTTCGGTATCGCATGAGTGTGCCCAAGGCCACGCGCACCGAGAGGAAGAAAGTAAGGGACCTGCTTGATGATGGNCGTGACCCGNAATGCCCCAGACACGAGGGTCAACTCCTGACGCGAATAAGGCACGATCTCGCTTGCCCCAGATGTGGTGTACGGTATGCCAAAGCAAAGTAGTGGCCGGCGAGGGTCAGGGTGGTGATCGCCACCGGCGTCCATTACGTTTGCGCTGTGTGCCCTCGCGAAGCTGTCCTTATGGTAGCCCTCTAAACTAAGGAGCTTTTGTCGCGATGGCAGAGGGTTTCCTCAGCTCTGAGGAGTACGACGAAAAAGCTCATCAGCTTTACANCAGTGGGGATTACGAAGGGGCTCTCGAGATGCTCAAGGAGGGCCTCTCGATTTATCCCAATGCGGTCGAACTCTGTGTGGGGATGGGCTACGCACGTCTCGCCCGGGAGGAGTATGCGTGGGCGCGCAGGGCGTTCGACCGTGCGCTCGTTCTNGATCAAGGGCATGAGGACGCCCTGGTCGGGTTAGGCGAGACCCTCCTCCGCTTCGGCGAGCGTGATGCCGCGCTCGCACTGTTCGAGCGGGTCGCCGCGCTGGGGTTCGAGGNNGACGTGGAGNTGATGCTCACGGTGGGGCGGGCGCTGTATCGTGAGGGCCTCTATACCGAGAGCCGGGATGTGTTTGCGAAGGCTGCCGCNGCGCGTCCCGACAGCGCAGAGGTCGCAGCGTCACTGGGCTATGCACTCCATCGGCTTGGTGAAGAGGTAGGGGCCGGGCGTCAGATCCGGAGATCCCTCCGTCTCGATCCNGATCTCCATGAAGCCAGAATCTACCTTGGCCATCTCTTGTATGATCGAGGAGACTGGGAGGGAGCGCTCCGCGAGTTCGAGCGCGTGCCGCCACTCGATCACTGGGACGCGCTGGCGGTGTGGCGCCTCGTCGAGCTCAAGCGAGCGCTCTGGCAGGTGGAAGACGGCGATATGAGGATCAAGCCTTGGCAGAAGCGCTTGGACGAGCTCGAAGCNCTACATGATCCCATCGACCGCTTGCTCGCGGAGGTCGAAGCGCATGTTAACGGTGGCGAGCGGTCGCTGGTCGACCCGAGTCAGCTCGAACTCTTNGAACGGGGCGAACGAAAGGNCCAAACGGAGTCGCACGAGGTCCGAATTGGTGATGGGCACCTGTTCCGCGGAACATGGCAAGGCATCGTGCGGCAGATGAGAGATCAGGCCGGGTTTTCACACGAATCTCTGTCCCAGTACATGAGACGGCTAGCGGAGGGTTGGCACGAACAGCTGGGTGTGGAGATCCCCTTTGCCGATCCCGAGAGCTTCCTCGAGGCCGCCATCCGCGTCGGCGTCGTGTATCTCGAAGACTAGGAAGGTTATTGGAGGAGTACAGCGGGTCTGATGCCACAGTCTGAGGAGGTTCTTGAGCGATTCATCAAGACGCTCGTACAGGAGATCACGGATACCCGTCCGGAGTACCTGANGACTCCGTTTACGNTTGCGGAGATCTATCTGAACCTCGTTCCCTATAGATCCCACAGGGCTTTGATCGGCGTCGAGATGAATGGGGACTACGAGGAAGCACTCCTGCAGATGCTCTCCGGTGAGGGCGACTGCCTCCTCGTCGACTCGTCGGTTGCCCGCCAGGAGATGCAGAGGGAACTCGCGGGCCCGAATCCCAACACGGCACTGTTCCATGAATTTGCGGCGGCGGACGTCCGTTTACATCCCAGGCGCGTGCCCCTGGACGTTGGTCGCGGATCCGAAGTAGGAGCCGCCGAGGTTCCCGAGGCGGACACCATCGATCCCGAGATGGCCTCAACGGTGGGAGGGGCCGCGGAGTTGGAGGCNGAGAGAGAGCNAGGGGCCGAGCGGGAGTTNGAGGTGGGAGGCACGGGGCCNGTCAAGCCGACGGCACCCCCCCCGGAAGATATCGAACCGGTGGAGGTCTTGAGGAGCGAGCCCGGAAGGTCAGACGAGGACGGCGTGGTGGGTCACATTGAGACGGCNTCNGCACCGTCTCCGGTGTCGCATGAACCGGCGTCCGCCGGGAATGTTTCCACGGACGGCCAACCCAGCGATGTCTTGACCGTGTGTCACTGGTGCCGCGAGACGCTTCCGGCGTGTGAATTGGTCAACTACTGTCCGTTCTGTGGCAGCGACGTTCGCCCATCGCCCTGCCAAGAGTGTGGCGAGGCGATGGAGGCCAGATGGCATTTCTGTATCTCCTGTGGGGCCGATGTACGTGATTAGGAGGGTGATCGGAAAAGAGGGCGGGTCGCGCACACGGCGCTTGTGCGGGTTCAGACAAGGAANGACGACGAGGCGTAGCAAAGCTACTCCGAGGAGGAGAGACGCNGGATCAACCGCACAACCGCCCTGTGCCCTCCACCATTTGGGGCATGACCGTACATGTTGAAGGGTTGCGGTGGCACGACCCCGACCACGCTTACGCGCGGTGCCCCGTTGTTGAAGCTCCTAGCCGTAGCGAATGCTATGGCGTCGTCGCTCCGTCTAGGAGCTGGGGCCGTGGCATCCGCAACGCGGCCCACCCCCCTTGCCGATCACCCTCCTTGGTTCCTGGGGGTTCTCGCCTGCCTGGCCGTCGTAGGATGCGGGATCGAGACCAAGAGCCAACTCGAGGTAAGCGGCGTGGACAGCACGGATCTACACTCGGAGATCGCCGCTGCTGCCCAGGTCGTTCAGCTCTCCGGAGGCCGAGACGTTGAGCATGTCGTCCCGCCCCACCTGGAGATCGAGCTCGGGGAGTGGGTCCAGTTCGTATCACTCGACCGTCGTGTACACACGGTGTCTTTCGTGCCCGACTCTCTTTCGCCGGAGGCTCTCGGTTACCTGGCCGACACCGGTCAACTCGAGGGCCCACCACTTCTCGCGCTCGGAAGTCGATTCCTCGTCGATTTTCGAGTGGCGCCTGCGGGGCGGTATGTCTTCTCGAGCACTAGCCATGGCGACCCCGTCTTCGGCAGCATAACAGTGCGGGAGATCTCGGCGGATCCGTAAGCTTACAGGAGGGTGATCGGACAGGGGATGGGAACACAAGGGCACGCCAAGGACATTGTCGTCCTCTCGGGAAAGAGGACCCCGTTCGGAACATTCGGTGGAAGCCTGAAGAGCTTCTCGGCGACAGATCTCGCGGTCTTCTCCAGTATTGCGGCGATCGAGAGTGCCGGCGCTGATCCGAGCGAGATCGATCACTCGTTCTTCGGAAACGCCCTCCAAACCTCTTCGGACGCGATCTACCTCGCCCGACACGTCGCACTGCGGTCGGGAGTGCCTCAGGAAAGCCCGGCGCTGACCGTTAATAGGCTCTGTGGCTCCGGGTTTGAGGCGATCGTCCAGGGAGCCAAGGAGATTCTGCTCGGTGGGGCCCAGCTGACGTTGTGCGGCGGTTCGGAGTCGATGAGTCAGGCGCCCCACGTCGTACGCGGAGCGCGGTGGGGGCAGCTTCGGCTAGGGCCAGCCGGGGCGGGATTCGAAGATCTCCTTTGGGAGGCTCTTAGGGACTCCAACTGCGACGTGACGATGGCGCAGACCGCGGAGGAGCTAGCGGGGCGCTACGACGTCACACGCGAAGAAGCCGATCAGGTTGCTTTCCGCAGCCAGCAGCGTGCAAAAGCTGCGTGGGACGGCGGTTACTTCGAGGCCGAGATCGCTCCGATCATGACCGAGACCCGAAAGGGCGAACAGCAGTTCGCGCACGACGAACACCTGCGCCCCGACACGACGCTCGAAGCGTTGAGCGGCCTTCGGCCCTTCTTCAAGAAGGATGGTCTGGTGACTGCGGGCAACGCCAGCGGGATTGGCGACGGAGCCGCGAGCGCTCTGCTGGCCGCGGCTGATCGGGCTGATGAACTTGGGATCGAGCCGATCGGCCGCATCGTGTCGTGGGGATTCGCGGGGGTTGAGCCGGCCATCATGGGCATTGGACCGGCACCCGCCTCCCGCCTGGCTCTCGAAAACGCGGGCTTGACGTTGGACGATATGGACCTGGTTGAAGTGAACGAAGCGTTCGCGGGTCAATACATGGCCGTCGAGAAGGAACTCGGACTTGATCCGGCCATCACCAACGTGAACGGCGGGGCGATCGCACTCACACACCCCCTTGCGGCATCAGGGGCGCGCATCACGATCCATCTTCTCCACGAATTGCGGCGGAGGGGTGGCCGGTACGGCCTTGGGGCTGCTTGTATCGGTGGGGGACAGGGTGGAGCAGTGATCGTAGAGGCCCTCTGAGCGCACCCGACACAT
>PCCM01000096.1 GCA_002731735.1 Gemmatimonadota bacterium
GGTTCCGGAGTCCAACGTGTTGTTGACTGCCACGCCCGATATGCGGCAACCAGCACCCAACGGTTGTAGCGCGAGCTCATCGACCAAGAACGGTAAGGCCTGCAGAACATCAAGTGCGGAGATAAGATCCGCATGCTCGAGCTGGCTCAACGCCCTCACATACATCCTATGGACGTAATCGTTGAAAGGGTCCAACTCGAGAATACTCTGCGCGTGGGGGACCAGGGCCTCGTAATTCTCCAACTCAAAATAGGTTTGGATCAGGTTCTGAAGGGCATCCTTGTACATAGGCGACCGTGCGATGGTCTTCTCGAACGCGAGGACGGCTTTGTCCAACTCACCAGCGCCGTACAGTGTCACACCCGCGTTATAGTAATCGAGGGGGGCGCCATCCTCACTCGCGAGAATCTCGTCGAAGACGGAAAGAGCGCCTGCTCCCTGTCCCGACTGGGCGAGTGCCATGGCCAAAAGACTCCGCACGTCCGTGTTGTCGGGGTCGCGCTCGAGTATCGCCTCGAAGGACGTCACTGCTTCCGCGGGACGTCCCTCATTCGTGAGGATTCGACCGAGGTTGGTGTGAGCCATGATCCAAAAGTCGGTATCCCATGTCGCACGGGTCAAAGAGTCTCCGGGGTTCCCGTCGGGAGACTCGATGACGGCAATCGCATCTTGCCAAGCCGCGATGCTCTTGTCCATGTCACCCAGTTGCGCGGCCGTAACCCCAATGTTCAGGTAGCTTTCAACGCGCCTGTCATACAGCAGGTTAGCCATCTCAAAGAGCTCCACCGCTCCTTCGGAATCCTGCGCTTCCAACCTGAGGAGCGCATCGTTATAGGCGTCGAGCCATGCGTTGAGGCGAAATGCGCCCGTCCCGCCCTCTTCATCGAAATATGCGGGATAAATGGCCTCGGCTAGATCGAATGCTACGTCCGCGGCGACGTAGTCCTTGAGGCCGGCATGGACGATCCCCAAGTGGAGATAGGCCATCGGATTGGCGTCCGCAGCGTCATTCTCGTCTTGTTCGATCCCTGCCGTGATAGTCGCGAGTGCGTCGCGGTAAGCCGCCACCCGAAGGGTGCCCTCCTCCATCGCCTGCACCTCCTGGATGGCCCCCTGACTTCTCGACGTATACGCACTCAACCGGGGTGCTCCCGGCTCGGCTTCGTCACCGGCGAGCTCGGCAAAAGCATCGGCAAGGTTACCGCCCGACTCTCCGGATCTCCGGTGAATGAGATCGCCGGGCGATCGAATTTCCCACTCGATCGACTCGCCCGGACGAACATCGGCATAGTCTTCGTCCCGCCCGCGTTGGCGGACAGATGTGCTTCCCCCACCCCGCGCCCCTGCTCGCTGCACGGACAGCGTAACCCGTGTACCGTTAACTTCGACCTGGAATTCCCTAGTCTGGTTCGCTCTCATGTCGCCGAGTCGGGTCCTCGTTCCGGTCTCCCACACAGCGAACACCGTTATGGTTTCCGTCATTCGACTCCTGATGTTTAGAGTCACCTCCTCCTGAGCAGTGACAAATTGAGGCATCAATAGAGCGAACAGCGCAAAGAGGACCAAGCTCGTATTGCGGTACATCCGATTTTCTCCTGAAACAGGTGTATGCCAAACCGTACGCAAACTAAATCCGCTGCGAAACGGCCGCAATCCAAACGGTATTTCTTTTACAACATACAGCAAAACACCGGCCAAGGTTCACCCTCAGCTTCCCAGGTAGGTGAGAATCCGAACGGCGAGCGTCTCACTGATGCCGGGAAGTCGTGCGATCTCCTGGGCTGTGACGGCCCGCACACCACGGACCGATCCGAAGCGAGAGAGCAGTAATTTCTGGCGCTCGGGGCCAATGCCGGGGATTTGGGAGAGATCACTCCTCAAGGTTCGCTTGATCCGCAATTTGCGGTTGTAGGACACGGCAAATCGATGCGCTTCGTTTCGGAGCCGTTGGAGGAGGTGGAGGGCGGGATTTGTTCGTCCGAGGCGGATCGGATCGGATCGGTCTGGACGAAAAATGACCTCTTCACGCTTCGCCAACGCAGCAAGGGCTACATCGGTCACACCGATATCATCGAGCGCACCTCGGGCAGCGCCGAGTTGACCCTTCCCGCCATCCACGACCAGAAGATCCGGGAGTGGGCGCTCCTCATTCACTCTGCGCTGGAAATACCTGGAGACGACCTCCGTCATCGAACGGTAATCGTCGTTTCCCCAATCTCCCCTGACGCGCATGTGCCGGTATTCGCTCTTCTTCGGTGCACCGTTCTCGAACACCACGGCGCTTCCGACCGTATCAGATCCTTGATGATGGCTGATATCGAAGCACACGATGAGACGGGGGACGATCTTGAGGTCGAGCCGGTCTCGTAGATCGTAAAGTACTGCCTCAGCCCGGTCTTCGATCTGCTCCAGGGCGGTGAGGCGATCCTCGAGTGCGTGACGGGCGTTGTCCGCGGCGAGCTCCGCAAGCCGAACCTTCGTCCCCTTCTTCGGAGCGTGTAAGCGGATTCTTCTTCCCGCCTCGTCGGACAAAATATCCTCGACCAGCTCTCGATCGTCGAAGTTCGCCGGAATCAGTATTTCGNCNGGAAGACGTGACGCTCGGCGCGTCGCTTGGAGTGTCCTTCCCGTNCCANCGCTCAGGTAGTACCGGGATGCGAAGGTCGTGATCAAAGAGGCGTCACTNTCNTCCCCNATGTCGNTAAATCGCTGGGTATCCCTGCCNAGGAGTACGCCCGATCGGATTCTCAGAACNACGGTGGCGGCAAGATCTCCGTCTCGGGCCAACCCTACGACGTCATAGTCCCCACCCCGAAGCCGCTCCACCCGCTGTTGTCGCGCCAGGGCATCGAGGCCCGAGAGGACGTCGCGGAGACGGGCGGCCCGCTCGAATTCCAACGCCTCCGAGGCCTCCTGCATGAGTCCCTCCACCCGGCCCCGTACACCCTCGGTGTCACCGTCCAGAATCTTGAGAATTTCCCCGATCATCTCACCGTACGAGGCCTGATCCTGCAAATCGACGCACGGGGCCAGGCACCGCCCAATGTGATAATCGAGGCAGGGACGGTCCGGTGCCTCTCGCGGAAGATCGTAACTGCAGGAGCGTACGGTATAGAGTCGCTTGATCACGTCGAGAGCGTCACGCATCAATCCCACCGACGTGTAGGGTCCGAAGTATCTCGATCCGTCGTCGTGGAGCTTCCGAGTCACGAAGACTCTCGGAAACGGCTCCATCGTGGTGACCTTGATGTAGGGGTAACGCTTGTCGTCCCGGAGCTGAATGTTGAACCGTGGCTGGTATTCCTTGATCAGGTTCGCTTCGAGGATCAAGGCTTCCGCTTCCGACCCCACGATGATCGTCTCCAACGACACGACGTGCCGCATCATTTCTTGGGTCTTCGGAGGTTGGCGAGACGCCCTGAAATAGCTCCGTACCCGCGATCGTAGCGAGCCGGCCTTCCCCACGTAGACTACCTCACCCCCAGCGTCCTTGAACAAGTACACGCCGGGGCGCGTGGGCAGGTTCTTGAGCTGATCTTGAAGCACGAGTTCTACCACGACGATTTTCTACGGTTACAGCGAGTCGGGACTGTTCGGTCGCCACCCCAAGAGTTGGCGGAGCGGTGCGCCGACACCGAGACGGGAGGTCACCGTAAGATACACGACACCAAAAATGAAGGCTGTACTCGCAGCCAACGCGGGTTGTACGAGCCAGGGCACGGAATCACCCAGGAGTCCGGCGACCATGCCCTCGTGTCGTGGTACATTGGATCCAAGCATCCACTTGGCGCCTCCCGCAGCGAGAGCGGCGATGGCAGTGGCTCCAAGAATCTTGCCGCGGACGGACCGGGCGGGGCCATGCGGGCCGAGCGCCCTACGCAGACGCCTCCGGAGCAAGGCGTATTCGAGCCAGGCGGCCACGGACGCTCCCAGTGCGAGTCCCATTGCACCATAGTGGAGATCGCCGGAGGTGAACCGGTCGAGCGGAAACATCAGCGATATACCAACCGCTAGCGAAACTGAAACCCGAAGATAGGCCATCCGAGCCGGCGTCCGGGTGTCTCGCATCGCATAGAATGCCGAGGACAGAACCCGTGAACCCGACGAGGCGAGAAGACCAAACGCATACGCTGCAAGCACCGCGTATACGACCGGCGTGTCTGTCGGAAGAAACTCTCCGCGTTGATACAGACCTCCGATGAACACATCGCCCAGCAATAAGAAGGCCGCCATTGAGGGTACTAGGAGAAAATGGATCCGCTCGAGGGCCGCCGAGACTTGCACGGCCACTTCACCAGCCGGAGCCTTTCGCTGTCGGGAGAGCTCCGGCAGTTCGGATGCCGCGATCGACATTCCAAAAAGCGATATGGGGAGCAGGTACAGTATCTGCGCCCATCCCAAGACGGCCACCGCCCCCTCCACGAGCAAGCCGGCCACGATGACGTCGAGTAAGCTCCCGATGTTGACCGCGCCTCGGGCCGTTACGACGGGTACAAAACTTCGAATGGCCTCCCCTACCCCGCTTACACTCCGGTCCAGAGAAAGACGGAAGTGCTTGAGGAGCCGGACTACGTGCGGAAGCTGAACCGTGAGCTGAAGAATTCCACCGCCCAGAGCACCCCAAGCCGCCGCGACAAGTAGGTCGCGCCCAGACCACCCCAGGCCAAACCCCACCGTCACCAGGGTCATGATGATCACACCGTTCCACGCGACCGGAGCCATGTAGGACACAAGAAACCGGCGGTGGCTGTTGAGGATCGCGAGGGCCCACGCCGAAACCACCAACACGGCGGTCATGGGAAACAGGATCTGAACGACGATCGTGGTGAGCGCCTGCTTGTCGGGGTCCCACAGGGAGAACGCCAGCTGGACGAAAACAGGCGCCAACAGCACGCCTAGGAGCGCAGCGCAGCCCGCCACCATCATGAGGATTCCGAGAACCGCCCCGGCGAACCGCCCCGCGTCTTCCTCCCGCCCTTCCTCCAGAAACTCCGAGTACACGGGAATCACCGAGGCGCTGAGCGTCCCCTCGCCCAAGAGATTCTGGATCACGTTGGGGATTTTGGTCGCCGCGATCCATACATCCATCAACCCCGACGCTCCGAAGAACGACGCCATCAGCACGCTTCTAATAAGCCCACTGACACGGCTGAAAAAAATGCCCGCGCCCACCGTGAAGGCGGCGCGGGAGCGTCGGGTGTCGCCCGAAGAGGGGTGGGAAGGCAGCCTTCTAACCGCTCTGGTCACCGGGCGGGAGCACCTTTGAAGCCGGCCGTTCGGTGAGGAGGTTGTTCAAGAATTTACTTTCTTCCTCGAGTTTGCGCATCTCGGTCGTCAGCCGCTCGACCTCGCCCTCCAAATAGGAGAGCCTCTCGGCGGTCGCGTCGTCGCCCCCGGAGGGGAGTCCGCGACGCTCCATACGTCCGGCGAGGGCCCGACCCATCGGAGAATCCAGCACGATGGCTAGAATCGGAATCAGGAGGACCAGAAGAAAGATAAGCGCAATCATGATGCTTGAAGCTACTCCGACTCTTCGGCCAAATCCACCGTAAATCTCTCCACGAGGGCGTCCACGAACTCATTCCCGTAACGGACCAAGTAGTACACAGGCGCCAAAATACGTTCCTGGGGTTGCCCCTCCGGAAAGAGGTGGCGCTGCGCTACCTCCAGCTGACTCGACTGGACTTCGTTTTTTCGCTTTACGCTTTGTATGATTTTGCGTTCCGCGGCTTGAAAGGCCGATAAGGCGGTGTTTCGAGCGTTTGTGACCGGGCCTTTCAACGTGGGGTCGATGTTCGTCGCTGCATCGAGAAGATCAACCGAGCCCAGGGCCACGTCACTCTCGAGCTTCCCGAGAGTCTGACGCACATCCTCCGGCATTTCATCCCGAGCCATATCCGACACGATCTCGTGAAAGGGGCGTTGAAGACTTTCCAGATCCAAGCCCAACTTGTCGAGCTTCTTGCGGATCCTGGCCTCGACCACTGCGACGGAGTGCCGAGGATAGATCACCGGCATCATGAGTCCATGGGCCTCGAAGAGCCGCTTTATCTGCGCGTAGTACGCCGTCTCGCCGGGACCGGCTACGTAGCTGATCACGGGAAAAATCGTACTCTCGACCACGGGCCGGAGGAGTACATTCGGACTCAGCGTGAGCGGATCGGCTTCGGCCCGTTCGCGTACGGCCACCGCCGACACCGATTCACGAGAGCGGCGAAGCTCGAAGTCGCTCCCGTTCCGGTAGATTCGCTCTCGTCCTTCGGGACCCTCCAGGAAGAGATTGACCGCACCATCCAAGATGGGCACCTGCGCGGAATAGCCGGCGTCACCGAGTTTGTCCGCATCCTCCCGGAGCAGCGCCTCGTGGGCCTCGGCCCGACTGAGCTCCTCGAGAAGAAGCGGTCCCGAGAGTTCCTTCACGGCCGATGAGGCCGCGTCGGCGAAGCACATGCCGAGCGGTGCCAGAAGGCTGGAAAGAACTTCGGTGAAGCCGTCCGCAAGCGTCACCCCGGGCTTGTAGGCTTTGCGAAGCTGGTCGACATAGGGTGTGCTGAAATCCGTTTCAGGAAGGTTCTGAGCCGCTTGCTCGACCACATCCGCGATCTCTTCACCGAGTGGGATACGGTGCAGCGCTCGTTTGATGTGCCCAGGATCTGGCACCTGAAGACGGATCAGTTCGTTCGCCGTGTCGATGACGTAGGTGTGGTCTGCCTCTTCCCAGTCATGGTCCTCCGAGGCCACCCAGAAAACGGGGAGCACGGGCCGGGCCAGCAGGCCCTCGAGCCGCTCTGCCAAACGAACCGCCGAAATGCCCTTGTAGAGAGCATAAAGAGGGCCTCCCAGGAGCCCGGGTTGTTGGCCGGTCGTGACGATCACACCTCGCTGCTCGATCCATCGGTCGAGGCGCTCCGGGTCGAGGCCCTCCGGAATCGTCAACGCCCCGAGAGCCCTCCGTCTGGCATCCGAATCGAATCGTGCGTCGACAGTGTCCAAGAGGGCACGATAGCTCTTCGGGTCTTGCCATGACCCGGAGTAGAAGGGAGCGGCCGATTCGACCCCGCCCAGATAGTCCTCAAACAGGGGTGAGCCCAAGGGTCGTCCTACGAGAAGTTCGAAGTTCACCGAGCAGCCTTCTTGTGGTAAGGTTCGTTCTTGACGATGGTGCCGGCCCGATACAGTTGCTCAGCCAGCACGAGTCGGGCCATCTCATGCGGTAGCGTGGCCTCGGAAAGAGACCATTGTTTGTCCGCTCGGTCCAGAATACCGGTCCCGAGGCCGAACGCTCCGCCGATGACGAAGCACACCTCGGCGGTGGAATGGAGGGCATGATCTTGGAGATATCCGGCCAAATCCGGCGAACTCATGCCTCGGCCCGTCCGCGTGAGCGCGACGATCTGGGCGCGCTCCGGAAGTCGCGCCATAAGCAGCGCCTCTTCCGCCGCGATGGTACGATCCGCGTGAGCTTTCGCACCCCTCGCCCCGCCCGATGCTACCTCGATCACCTTAAACTTCCAATACCGTTCCACCCGCGTCTCATATTCAAGTATGGCATCCTTCATGGGGGCGCTGGCCCG
>PCCM01000097.1 GCA_002731735.1 Gemmatimonadota bacterium
CGCGGTCTCAGCTCTCATGGACGCGGCGGCCTATCAGGCGTTGGTTGGCGAGTAGCGGCCCGGATGTCGCCGGAGATAGACCCGGAGAACCGGTTCGCGAGCCGTCACATCGGGCCGCGGCCTCATGATGTCGAGCGGATGTTGGGGTCGATGGGTCTCGGCAGTATCGAAGAACTCGTGGGTCAGACCATTCCTGAGTCCATCCGGCTGAAAACCGACCTGGACCTGCCGGAGGCGTCCACGGAGCACGAACTCCTAGGGCAGCTTCAAGAGATCGGCACCCTCAATCGGGTGTTTCGGTCGTATATCGGGATGGGGTACCACGATACGATCGTTCCTGGTGTCATCCTGAGGAACATCCTCGAAAATCCTGGCTGGTATACCCAGTACACGCCCTACCAGGCAGAGATCTCCCAGGGACGTCTCGAGGCGCTCCTCAACTATCAGACCATGGTGATCGACCTCACCGGATTGGAAATCGCCAACGCCTCGCTTCTGGACGAGGGCACGGCGGCGGCCGAGGCGATGACCATGCTCTTCGGCGAAACGAAGGATGAGGCCCGCACCAAATTCTTCGTGTCGGAGCAGTGTCATCCGCAGACGATTGATGTCGTTCGGGGCCGGGCGGAGCCTTTGGGTATCGAACTCATAGTTGGCCCCCACGACAATCTTGATGTCGAATCGTTCGGGGATCAGCTCTTCGGAGGCCTGGTCCAGTACCCGGCGAGCGATGGTGGGCTTCACGACTACAGCGCGTTCTGCGCCGACTTCCACGAATGGGGTGCGGGGGTGGTCGTGGCGGCGGATCTGATGGCGCTGACCCTCCTCACGCCTCCTGGGGAGTTCGGCGCCGATGTGGCCGTTGGGAACACTCAGCGATTCGGCGTTCCCATGGGATATGGAGGTCCCCACGCCGCCTATCTTGCGGCGAAGGAGAGATTCAAGCGCAAGTTGCCCGGCCGGATCGTAGGTGTGTCGGTCGATGCGGACGGGAATTCAGCGCTCCGGATGGCGCTCCAGACTCGCGAGCAGCACATCCGACGGGAAAAGGCGACATCCAATATTTGCACAGCTCAGGTGCTCCTCGCGATCGTGGCGGGCATGTACGCCGTCTACCACGGGCCTGACGGTTTACGCGGCATCGCAAGGAAGATCCATCGGTTGGCTACGACGCTGGCGCATGGCATACGCGAGCTCGGCCATACCGTCGTCCACGATCACTTCTTCGATACGATCCAGGTGGTGCCTACGGAGATGTCGGCGGAGGATGTACTGCGGCGTGCAGCCGAACTGGAGATCAATCTTCGTGACTTTGGGGACGGCACGGTCGGCATCGCCCTCGATGAGACCACCCGGCCCGAGGACATCGACGATCTCTTTGCGGTGTTCAGCCACGGTGGCCCTCGGGGGGGCGGCGTAAAGCTAAGCGCGGAGAAGGTGTCCGGGTTAGCGTCGTCCGCCATCCCCGAGCAACTGATCCGCAGGGCCCCTATTCTCGAGCACCCCGTCTTCCACCGGTATCACTCCGAAACCGAGATGCTTCGGTATTTGCACCGCTTGGAGAGTCGGGATCTGTCGCTCAACACGAGCATGATTTCGCTGGGATCCTGTACCATGAAGCTCAACGCGACCACCGAGATGGTGCCCGTGACGTGGAGGGTCTTTGGAGGGCTCCACCCGTTTGCGCCGCCTGACCAANCCGAAGGATATCGGCGGATCTTCTCGGACCTCGAGGCGTGGTTGTCTGAGATCAGTGGGCTCGAGGCGACATCCCTCCAGCCGAACTCGGGTGCCCAAGGAGAGTACGCCGGTTTGTTGGTGATCCGGGCGTTACACGAGAGCCGGGGGGAGGCTCACCGCAATGTCTGCCTGATCCCGTCCTCCGCGCACGGAACCAATCCGGCCAGCGCCGTGATGGCTGGCATGAAAGTAGTNGTCGTCCAATGNGACGAATCCGGCAACATCGACGTGGATGANCTCGTCGCGAAAGCCGAGGCGCACGCTTCGGAGCTTGCGGCCTTCATGGTNACGTATCCGTCGACCCACGGTGTGTTCGAGCCCCGAATNCGCGAGATCTGCGATATCGTGCACACCCACGGNGGNCGTGTCTACCTCGACGGCGCCAACCTGAATGCCCAGGTGGGTTTGTGCCGGCCNGGTGATTACGGTGCCGACGTCTGTCACATCAATCTCCACAAGACGTTCGCGATCCCGCATGGCGGCGGAGGGCCAGGCATGGGCCCGATCTGTGTCACGTCCGAGTTGGCGCCTTTCCTTCCGGGGCATCCAGAAGTGACAACAGGCGGCGAGGACGGTATCCGGGCCGTGTCGGCGGCTCCCTGGGGAAGNAGCAGCATTCTCCTGGTCTCCTGGGCGTACATCGCGCTTCTCGGAAGGNACGGGGTCCGAAGAGCTACGGAGACCGCGATCCTCAACGCCAACTACATGGCGAACAGGCTCGGTGAACGTTTCGACGTCCTCTATCGGGGCGAGAACGGCCGCGTGGCGCATGAGTTCATCTTGGACCTCCGTCCTCTGAGGAAATCGAGCGGGATCACAGACGAGGATGTCGCCAAGCGGTTGATGGACTACGGGTTCCACGCGCCGACCATGTCGTTCCCGGTGGTCGGAACCGTCATGGTCGAGCCTACAGAGAGCGAATCCAAGTACGAGTTGGACCGGTTCTGTGATGCGCTCTGTGCGATTCGAGATGAGATAGAGGAAGTCGTGTCGGGTGAGGCCGACCCCGAGGACAATGTGATCAAGAATGCTCCGCATACGGCTGCGATGCTCATGGCCGAGGCATGGGAACACGGCTACTCTCGCGAGCGGGCCGCCTATCCGGCCNCTTGGACGCGAGAGTACAAGTACTGGCCACCAGTTCGGCGGGTGAACAATGCNCATGGAGATCGCAACNTGGTGTGTACATGTCCGCCGGTGGAAGCCTATGCAGAGGGAGCGGTCGCGAGCGACTGAGTCCGGGGGGAAGTAAAGTGCTCNATACTGAGGCACTNAGGTGGAGGATTCTTGTCGACCCTCCTTCGTCTGGTTCGANGAACATGGCCGTGGACCACGCCCTTGCAGCCTGCTTGAGCCCGGGCGAGGCGGTGCTCCGCATCTACAGGTGGAGTGGCCCCACCGTCTCGTTTGGCCGCAATGAACCTGCTCACGGCCGCTACGGTCCGGCTTTGGGTCGCAGTGCCGGCATNGAGTTCGTACGTAGGCCGACCGGCGGACGGGCCGTGTTGCACGACCGCGAGCTCACATACGCGGCCGTCCTTCCGNGCCCTTCGCGGGGGGGTCTCAAGGCNGCGTACGGGCTGATCAACCGGGGGTTGGTAGAAGCCCTCTCTTCCTTGGGAGTTCCGGCCCAGATGGCCGCAGGCCAGGGGCCACCCGCCGGTCCGGATTCTGGGCCGTGTTTCGATGAGCCGGCCCCCGGCGAAGTCACGGTGGCGGGAAGAAAGCTCGTCGGAAGTGCGCAGGCTCGGCTCGAGGGGGCGTTGCTCCAGCATGGTTCGCTGCTGATCGGACCAGGCCAGGATCGGCTACTGGCTTTGGACACAACACTTGNGGGTGTCAGGACAGNCCGGTGCGGCGGGGAGCTCGAGAANGGGCGTGTCCAGGCTCCGATCTCCCTCGAGGAAGTTCTTGGACAAGCCCCTGCGTGGTCCGATCTTGTGGAGGCNGTCATCTCGGGTTTGAGTGGTGTGACNGGGGGTGACTGGCATCGGGGTGAACTCACGGAGCCCGAGCGGGCCAAGTACATGGCGCTCGCCGAGCGGTACACCTCAGCCGAGTGGACCTGGCGTCGTTAGACGTGGCTAAGCCTATGTGGTACGAANNCCAGCGGCTCCTGGCCGAGGAGCAGCCGTTCACGTTCCTCTTTCAACCGGAGCGACTGGTCGGGGTGAACACGCGCATCCAGGACGTCGTCATGGACATACGGGGCGAATGGGTGAATGTGAAGGATTGACGGATTCCATCTGGGCACTAGTAGAGGAGACGAACATGAGGGTTCGGTTGACGAGATTGATTCTGGTGGCTGGGTTGGCGGTGACGATTGGAGCGTGTGGCGGCGACGGTGGCGCCTCCCGTGAGGCTGGGCCCTGGATGTTGGAAGCCTCATTGGCCGAGGCTGGGGCGGATGTCCAGTTTTGTGAGGAAGTCACGGCTAATGTCTCGGCCTATATGTCCCAGTTCGAGGGACAGATGCCTCCTTCTGAGCGTCATGGCGGTGCGGTGGTCGTGGCTTCGATCGGCGACATCCCCGACGGGATGAACAATCACGTTTCTCAGGACTACACCGCGTCGCAGCACCAAAGCTTCGTCAACCTCATGACCTTGGTGAAGTACGACGAGGACCAGAATCCCGAGCCCTATCTTGCGGAATCGTGGGAGGTGTCGGACGACGCTAGCGAGATCACGTTTCACATCCGAGACGACGTTTACTGGCACGACGGCGAACTGACTGATGCCTACGATGTCGCGTATACGTTCAAGCGTGCCATCGATCCCGAGACGGCTTTTCCGAACGCGGCGTACTGGACCCACTACGAGCAGGGGCCGGATGGCGTCGAGGTGGTCGACTCGTTTACCGTCAAATTCCAGATGCGGCCCCATGCGGACTACATCGACCCCTGGCGGGCCACGACGATCATGCCCGAGCATCTGCTGGGGGACGTCCCCTCCGCGGAGTTGAGGCAACATCCCTATGGTACGGTCTGCCCGGTTGGAAACGGACCGTTCATATTCGTGGAGCACCGGGAAGCTGCGAGTTGGACGTTCCAGGCCAACCCTGCGTTTCCTGCTGACCTCGGCGGTCGCCCGTACCTCGATCGCTACGTCTACCGAGTCATCACCGAGCGAACGACACTTCTCACCGAGCTGTTAACGGGGGGTGTGGACGTGTTTATCCGTCCGTTTCCGGATGAGGTGCAGGCCATCCTCGATTCGGATGCGGTGGACCTCTTACGGTATCCGTTCCGGGGCTACGTTCTCGTTGGTTGGAACGCGCGCCGCACCCAGCTCGCGGATAAGAGGGTACGTCAAGCGCTAACCAGGGGTACGAACCGGCAGGAAATCGTGGACGCCCTGTTACAGGGCTACGGGACCGTAGCAAACGGGAGTGTGCCGCCGTTCCACTGGGCGTATGACCCGTCGATAGGCAGGGATGCCATGTCGTACGATCAGGATGCCGCCCGGGCTTTGCTCGCCGCAGCGGGTTGGGTGGATCGGGACGGAGACGGCGTGCGTGAAAACGCCGCAGGGGTTCGACTTGCCATCTCCATCAAGTACAACCACGGGAATGATATGCGGCAGGATATCGCAGAAATCATGCAGGCGCAGTTGAGCCAGGTCGGCGTCGAGGTCACTCCCATGGTGGTCGAATGGGGTACCCTGCTCGACCAGATCGGCCAGACCCCTCGTGACTTCGATGGGGTGGTCATGGGCTGGATAGTCGAGTACAAGCTGGACGACACAGACCTCTTCCACAGCGATAATATTTCCGAAACCTACGCCTGGTCCGGCACACAGCGGCCCGATATCGACCGTTTCCTGGAGGAGTTGCCGTTGGTCGTCGATCGTGAGGAGGCCAAGCCGATTTGGAGCGAGTACCAGGGACTTCTGGTGGACGAGCAGCCGTATACGTTTTTCTTCTTCGACGACCGGCTGGACGGCATCAACAAGCGGCTACGCGGCGTGGAGATGGATGCCCGTGGGGAATGGCTGAACATCAAGGATTGGTGGATTCCTGCCGACCAGCGATGACGGATGACAACTCCGGCGACAACTCCATACACATCGGCGTAGCCGCGTTGTGAAAGGCGGGCGATGAGGACATTTATTGCGCGCCGGCTCCTCGGCGCCATTCCCCTCGTCCTTGGCATCGCGACGATCATCTTCTTTGTGGTGAACCTCGCCCCAGGGGACCCCGCCGACCGGTTCTCGAGTCCCACCATGTCGGCGGAGGCTAGGGAGCAGGTCCGTGTCAACATGGGCCTCGATCAGCCGATTCACATCCGCTACGTGCGGTGGCTCGGGGCGCTTGCTCAAGGGGACCTCGGCGTTTCGTTTTCGCGCAATCGGCCGGTTGTGGACATCATCCAAGAGTTGCTCCCCAACACGCTGCTCCTCTCGTTCACCGCCATCGGAGTTGCGTTCGTCATGGGGATCCTGCTGGGAATCCTACAGGCTGTTCGGCAGTACTCCCTGTTGGATTCGATCGCCTCGATTGTCGGTCTGTTCTTCTACTCCATGCCCTCCTTCTGGCTGGCGTTGATGATGGTGCTCGTCTTCAGCCTTTTTGCGAGTGTCTGGGGGTGGCCGATCAGTTTTCCACCCTCGGACATCCAGGACATCGACTACGTATTCTTCAGTCCCATCGAGAAGGTCCAGGACCGGCTCATGCACCTGGCGCTCCCAGCAACGTCTTTGGCTCTGGTCCTGGCCGCCGGGATCGCCCGGTATACACGGACAAGCATGCTGGAGGAAATCCGCCAGGACTTTGTTCGTACGGCGCGCGCCAAGGGGCTCTCGGAGCCCGTCGTGATTTTTAAGCACACCCTCCGGAATGCTTTGATTCCGGTGATCACACTCGTGGGCCTATACCTTCCCTTCCTGTTCAGCGGGACGGTTTTCATAGAGTCGGTCTTTGCATGGCCGGGGATGGGTAAGCTGGTCGTAGACGCCATTCTTCAACGGGACTATCCGATAATCATGGGGGGTAGCTTGGTCTTTGCGATGATGGTTGTGGTGGGAAATCTGGTTGCGGATGTGCTCTACGCCGTTGTGGATCCGCGGATTCGATATGACTGACCGGCTCGGACCAGGACGACGCGGACTGGCTCTTTCCGCCGTGCTCCCAGGGTTGCCGCAGCTTGCGGTGGGACGGTGGGGCGTGGGCGGCTTGGGCTTGACGGTGTGGATCGCATTTCTGGCGGTGCTCTTGACTCGGTGGGCTCGGTTCGCCGCCGGCTGGGGCGGACCGCTTGATCACCAAATCGCGTCGCTGACCGTCGTGGCCGGCCTGCTCGGCACGTGGGGGTGGTCCATGTTTGACGTGTCGCGTCCGGTCGAACTGGACCGCAGCGGCGTAAGCCAGTGGAGGCTTGCGGTGCAGGCGTTCAAGAAGAACCGGATCGCCGTAATCGGCGCGATGGTGGTCGTGTGGGTCTACTTGATCGCCTTGGTGACACCGTTGATCGCTCCCTACGATCCGGCCATGCAGGGTCCGCTGCCGGGCCGCCTGGCTGCTCCCAGTAGTGAGTTTCTTCTCGGAACGGACCACGTGGCTCGAGACGTCTTCTCACGCTTGATGTATGGCGCACGGGTCTCCCTCTCGATCGGTTTCGTGGCGGTGGGGATCAGTGTGACCATCGGCACTCTGCTGGGGGCGGTGGCGGGCTACCTCGGTGGATGGATCGACACGGTTGTGATGCGCTTCGTCGACATGGTGATTTCCTTTCCTCGTCTCGTGCTTCTCATCGCCATCGTCGCGCTTTTCGATACACAATCGATCTTCCTGATCGTGGCGGTCCTGGGCTTCACCCAATGGCCCGGCACGGCACGGATCGTCCGTGGTGAAGTTCTCAGTCTGCGAGAACGGGAATTCGTCGAGGCGACCCGTGCGCTCGGGTTCAGTCGCAGGCGCATCATCCTCCGCCATGTGATCCCCAACGTGCTGGCTCCGGTGATCATCGCCGCCACGCTCGGCATCGGAAACGTCATCGTGTTGGAGGCTGGACTCTCATTCCTGGGTCTCGGTCTCGAGCCTCCCACGCCCTCATGGGGATCCATGGTAGCGGACGGCCGTGACCTGCTTCTCAATGCCTGGTGGATATCCACGTTTCCAGGTCTGGCGATCGTGCTAACGGTTGTGGCGTTCAATCTTGTTGGTGATGGGCTGAGAGACGCCCTCGACCCACGCCTGAGGGCGTGACGTGAGACGTGACGTGCGCCGTGCTGTGGAGGAACGTCGCTGATGCCGCTCCTCGAGGTGACGGATCTCCGTACGTACTTCTCGACGGACGCAGGTGTGGCGCGGGCGGTCGACGGCGTATCCCTCCAGGTGGGAGCGGGGGAGACCTTGGGGATCGTTGGGGAGTCGGGGTGCGGCAAGACCGTGACGGCTCTTTCCGTTTTGCGGTTGATTCCCTCGCCGCCGGGCGAGATCGTGGCGGGCAGCTCCATCCGCTTCGAGGACGAGGAGCTATTGGAAATAGAGCCCGGTCGGCTCCGCGCGATTCGGGGCAACGAGATCTCGATGATCTTCCAGGAGCCGATGACTTCGCTGAATCCGGTCTTCACGGTCGGGCACCAGATCCAGGAGGTGCTCAGACTGCACCGGGGCTTGAGCAAGGACGACGCCCGTGCCGCGGGGGTGGCCCTTCTCAGGGAGGTCGGGATCTCGGAGCCCGATCAGCGTTTTGACGCCTATCCGCACCAGTTGTCGGGTGGAATGCTCCAGCGGGTTATGATTGCCATCGCTCTTTCGTGTGAGCCCCGCCTTCTGATTGCCGACGAGCCAACCACGGCGCTGGACGTCACCATTCAGGCGCAGATTCTGGATCTGCTCGTAGAGTTGCAGCGCAAGCATGGGATGGCTCTCCTCTTCATTACACATGATCTCGGTGTGATCGCGGAGGTGTGCGATCGGGTGGTGGTTATGTACGGGGGCCAGATCGTGGAGACGGGGACGACGGAGGAGATCCTTACCCGCCCCGAGCATCCCTACACGCAGGGATTGCTGGCCTCTCTTCCAGGGATTGGGGACCGCGACGTCCGCTTGAACCCCATTCCGGGCACGGTGCCGAGTGCGGTGGATTGGCCGGAGGGATGTCGATTTCGAGACCGCTGTTCCTTTGCATGGGAGCGTTGCGCTGAGTCTGCACCGGATCTGTTGCCGGTGGAGGGGGGGTCGAGCCGGTCCGCCAGATGTTGGCTTCTCGATGGGGACGATTCCTCGAGCGCCGGTCGGCGAACCCACGTGACGTCCGGAGAGCCCACATGACGTCCCCTGCCGACGTGCAGTCAACCGCGCAGGTGGACGGCGCGTTGGACGCCGGGATGCTGCTCGACGTTCAGGATCTGAAGAAGTATTTCCCTGTCCATGGCGGCGTCCTGGGCCGGAGTGTGAATCAGGTTAGGGCGGTGGATGGCGTGAGTTTCTGGCTCCGACGAGGGGAGACGCTAGGACTCGTGGGGGAATCGGGTTGCGGAAAGTCCACGACGGGACGAGCCGTCCTCCGTCTCATAGAACCGACCGGCGGGCGTGTGCTCTTTGATGGTCAGGATCTCGGAGGATTCGATCGTGCCCAATTCAGAGAGTTTCGGCGATCAGCTCAGATCGTTTTTCAGGACCCATACGGGTCGCTCAATCCGCGGATGACCGTCGGCAGCATGCTCGCGGAGATCCTCAAGGTACACGGGTTGGGCGAGACCGGTGGGGATCGATCGGCCCGGGTCCGTGAGCTACTCGACATGGTGGGCTTGCACGCGGAGCATGCCGGCCGGTATCCGCACGAGTTCAGTGGCGGTCAGAGGCAGCGTATCGGCATCGCCCGTGCGTTGGCCGTAGAGCCTGAGTTCATCGTCTTGGATGAGCCGGTCTCAGCGCTCGACGTTTCCGTCCAGGCCCAGGTGATCAACCTTCTCCGGGATCTCCAAAAGGAACTCGGCCTAACGTACCTTTTCATCGCCCACGACCTGGCTGTAGTCGAGTATATGAGTGACCGTGTGGCGGTCATGTATCTGGGTAAGATCGTTGAGATGGCTGCGGCCCAGGAGTTGTACAGGAACCCACTGCATCCGTACACCCGCGCACTGCTTTCGGCGGCCCCCCGACGCAATCTGAAGGCTGGCCCGAACCGCCAGCGTATTCGGCTTTCCGGAGATGTGCCGAGCCCGATCCAGCCGTCCTCAGGATGCCCGTTCTACGCCCGATGCCCCCATCCCGAGAAGGATGAGGCGTGCCGGAAGGCACTTCCCATCTTGGAGGCAAAGGCACCCGGTCACCTAGCCGCGTGTTGCAAGCATTCCATGGCGGCGAGCGGGGCTTGACAGGGTTGTCGGGCACAGGCAGGTTCGGAACTCTGAAAATCAAGATCTGCCGCCGTTAGGGGCGGCCCCGCAACAACCCCGGAATTTTGGCTGGAGGTTATTTTGGTCGGTGTGATGCAAGTCTACGGTGCTCTGCTGCAGATCCCGGGAGTGGATGTGGTGGAGCTGACTTTTTCCGAACAGATATCGACGAATTGGGACGGTATGGGTTTCATGCGCTGGCCGTTGGCTGCTTGCTTACTGGTCGGCATCATCACCATCATCTATAAGTTCATCGACCTTACCATCAAGTCGTCCAAGACGAAGAAGATCCTGGCCGAGGTCGACTCGCTACTCGAGGACCACCGGATCGATGAGGCGCTCGAGGCGACCCGCAACTCGGATGCTCCAGCCGCGAAGATTCTCTACGCCGGCTTGGATCGGCATGAGGAAGGCACGGAGCGGGTGATGAAGGCCATCGAAAACCAGGGTCTCATCGAGTTGAGCAGGCTGGAGTCTCTCTTGGTCGTTCTGGCCACGCTCACGAACGTGGCCCCCCTGTTCGGCTTCCTCGGGACCGTGATCGGGATGATCATCGCGTTCCAATCCATCGAGGCGGCGGGCGAGGTTGAGGCCACGCTGGTTGCTGGTGGGATCAAGGTGGCGTTGCTCACCACCGCGGCGGGACTCACCATCGCGATTCCGGTGAGTGTTTCGCACAACTTCTTCGTTGCGCGTATCGACAGCTTGGTCATCGACATGGAGGAGTCGGCACAGAAAATGATCGACATGCTCCATGCCATGGAGTCGGACCGCGCTCGCGGGTAAGAACATCCGTAGCTGTAAGAAAAAGGGGCCGCCCGAGAGGGCGGCCCCTTTTTTTAAAAGGCGTTAGGTCAGTGATATTGTTGGGCGACGGCAGTATCATTAAGGGTCAGCCTTCTTTGGGACATCTGTTTTTGGAATCGGGCATGTTTACCGGATTTCCTTCCGCGCCGGATAGTACTGTTCAGTGAAATTCCTCGGGTCGATCTCGGTTCTTTTGATGATGTGGGCGGGCGTCCCCCCTTCCTCCCAAAACAGCCAGTATGCCGCGATCCGATCGTTGGCCGCATTCCCCGGCTGGGCAGATACCGCCGATCCCACGGTCGACTCAGCGCGGGCTGAGTTCGAAGCGGGAAGGTTTTGGCACTCCAGTGAGATGTTGAGAGAACACGCAGCCGGGGGGGCCGTCCTGACGTCCTCGGAGGTACTCCTGCTCGCTCGCGCCGATGCTGGCTGGAAAAACTGGGCCGCTGTGCTTGCGGGATTGGAAGGGGCCGACTGGCTCGATGGGATCGAAGGTGGTGAGGGCAGGCTGCTGCTGGCCCGCGCTCTCCAGGCCGCTGAGCGATGGGATGGAGCGGCTGAGCAATACGCACGTTTCCGGTCCATCGGAGCGCTGGCGTCGGAGATTCCATGGGCGGCTTCCCGGGAGGCGCAGGTCGCGGCGCGCGCCGGCCTTTGGGTGCCGATGCTCACCGCTTTGGACGCGGCAGGCCGGGGTTCGCCAGAGCTGTCGAGATGGACGGTGTTGCAGCTGGCCCGCAATTCGCTGGAAGAGGGAGACGCGGAACAGGNGCTACGGCTTCTTCCACTGATATCGGGAGACTCGGCCATCGCCGAGTTTGCGTGGGANCTCGAAGCTCGGGCCTGGCTGGTNGCCGGAGACACCGCCCGTGCTCTGGATAGTTATGACGAGCTCGCTGGGGGGGATCTAGGGGCCGAGCAACGTGGTGAGACGATGGAGGCCATCGGCGCTATCGCGGCTGCTGGCGAAGATATGGCGGCGGCCCACGCGGCGTATGAGGCGTCCTTGGAGGCGTACCCACGGGGAGCCAGCGGGACCAGGGCGGCGTGGGGGCTTCTCCAGACCGGTACGGTGGACGCGGAGCAGGCTCTCCGCTCGGCTAGGATCCTGGATCAGGCCAGGGAGAATCACCAGGCGCTCGAGGCCTACGAGCGGCATCTGGCCGCGTTACCGGAGACCGTCGAGCCCGAGCCCGCAGTTCAGTTGGCTCGTACGCGGCTGCTTTCCGCGGTCGGCAGGCACGAGGCGGCGGTGGTGGAGTTCAGACTGCTGGTCGAGACGGACGATCCGGTTTTCGAGCTCCGCGTTCTCGACGAGTGGCTCGCGGCTCGGAGCCGGCAAGGCCGACGGGATGCGGTGCGAACGATCGAAGGATGGATCATCGATCGGTTCCCGGAGAGCCGCCAGGCGGTTGATATCGTCGTCTCACGGGCCAACTCTTCCTGGGGGCGGGGCGCGTACGTGGAGGCAGCCGCTGGGTTCGAGAGGGCGATTGCGATGGAGCCGTCGCACGCGTCGGCGGGTCTGGCCCGAATGCGACTCGGTCAAATCCGCCTCCAACAGAACGATGAAGAAGCGGCGGCCGAGGTGTTCGGGAGCTACCTCGAGGAATTTCCGAACGGGCGACGTTGGGCCGAAGCAACCTACTGGGCGGCTNGGAGTCTACAGGCCCTGGGCCGCGACGAGGACGCCCTCGAGTATCTGATGGAGATACAGGACCGAGACGACCTGTCGTACTACGGTGTGCTGGCGTTCGAACTCCTNGAGGAGCCCTTTCTCCCAGAGNTGCCGGCGGGGCCAGTCTCAATGCCACGAATCTGGCTCCAGGGTGAATTGAGGACACTCGACCTGCTCGTGGCGGCGGGTCTCGACACGGGAGTGGACGCCCACATCGATGGGCTTGTTGAGCGAACGGACGGATCGGTGTTGGAAACGCTGGATTTGGCCGATGCCTTGATTGAGCGGGGCTTCTCCATTNNAGGGATCCGCCTTGGNCAAGATCTGTTACGCCGCGGGACCCCCCGGACCAAGCGCCTCCTTCGTGTGGTGTATCCGTTTCCCTATCGGGAGCTTGTCACGCGGGAGGCTCGTGAGCGCAACATCGATCCGATTCTGCTGGCTGCTCTGATTCGACAGGAATCGGCGTTCACGCCGGCCATTCATTCACCGGCAGGAGCCATCGGGCTCATGCAGGTAATGCCGGCGACAGGGCGGGAAGTCGCTCGAAGTCAGGGACTTCGGGGGTTCACGCCTGCCAGCCTCGAGACGGCTGAAATCAACCTCCACTTGGGAACCAGGTTCTGGCTGGACATGGAGCAGCGGTACGCCGACGGGNAATTGCCGCTTGTGCTGTCCGCATACAATGCCGGTCCCACCCGAGCACGCCGTTGGAGAGAGTTCCCNGAGTTCGAGGATCTGCTTCGGTTTACAGAACGTATTCCTTTCGACGAGACCCGNGGATACGTCAAGAACATCACGCGCAACGTCGGGCTCTACCAGTTTCTCTACGGNGATGATTAGCCTTTGNGGGCTTTCTTGACGGGTTCTCGACGAATTTCTTGACGGCCACCCGGTCGGCCCCATAANCTATGGGCGTGTTAGCAGGCCCGGTCACGGCNCTCGGTTGCANGCGACGCCTGCCGTAGGCGTGACGGACTATTGTTCCATGCCGCAGAAGGAGTAGGCCGCATGTCCAAGGGGACTGTCAAATGGTTCAACGATTCTAGAGGGTATGGGTTCATCGCTCGGCCGGAAGGTGATGACCTGTTCGTCCACTTTTCGGCCATCATCGCGGAGGGCTTTCGCACCCTGACGGAGGGTGAGGAAGTGGAGTTCGAGNTGGCCGAGACCGAAAATGGATACCGGGCCGCAAATGTAGTCAGGGCCTGACGCCCCCAAGGCCGATGAAGACGCNCCGGGGATGAGAACATCCGCGGGGCGTTTTTTTGTGCTCATTCAACAGNTTTCCAACNGATAACAGCCTTCTAACAACAGCCTTTCGACCGATGGACGTCCCACCGAAGAGCGCTCCCCGCCTCTTTCTCATTGATGCCTACGCGCTGATCTANCGGGCGTTCTTCGCCTTTATCAACCGCCCCCTCACCAACTCCAAGGGCGAGAACACCTCCGCCCCTTTCGGGTTCGCGAACTTCCTCGTTGAGATCCGTGACAAGTATCAGCCCGACTATCTNGCGGTAGTGTTCGACGCCGGAAACAGTCATCGGGAGAAAGTCTATCCAGCGTACAAGGCGACCCGGGAGAAGATGCCCGATGAACTCAGAGCCAGTTTGCCACGCGTGCGCGAGCTCGTGGCGGGGTTCAATGACGCCCTCGTAGAATTGGACGGCTACGAGGCGGATGACGTCATCGGCACTCTCGCGATCAAGGCGCGAGACGCTGGGCTCGAGGCCGTCATCGTGTCCGGTGACAAGGATCTCTATCANCTCGTAGGACCCGGCATCCACCTCTTGAACCCTGGGCGCGGTGGACGCACTGGAGTGGCGCCCGAATGGGTGGACGAAGGGAACGCCCACGAGAAATTCGGTATTCCGGCGACCAAGGTGGTCGACTACTTGGCCCTGATCGGTGACTCCTCCGACAACATTCCCGGAGCCCGGGGCGTNGGGCCGAAGACGGCGCTCAAGCTCCTCGATGAGTACGGGAGCCTCGANGAGATTCTCGAGCACGCGAGCGACATTTCCGCAAAGCGTGTACGGGAGTCGCTCACGGAAAATGCAGATGAGGTCCGCCTCTCCAAGCAACTNGTAACGATCATGNCGGANCTAGAGGTCGNGTTGGACCTCGAGGCACTGAAAGTGCGGGAGCCCGATCGTCCGAGTCTTCACAGGTTTTTTTCCGAGATGGAGTTCCGCCGCCTCATAGAGCGCTTTGCGCCGGGCCCGGCTTCGGCACCTCAGGTGCCAGAGGCGCCCCCCGAGTCCGCGGCACCGTCGGCGCCGGTGGGCGGGCCTCCTCCCGTCGATTGCCATCTGGTCGTCGATCCGGACGATGTTGGGGCGTTGGTCGGTCGGGCACGTGAGCTGGGTCGGGTGGCCCTGGGGGTGCACAACACTTTCTCCGATCCACATCGGGCCAGTTTGGTCGGCCTCGCATTGGCGGTGGACGTGGGGGAGGCCTTCTATCTCTCTTTCGGTCATGTCCCCCAGGGTGAGCCGGCACTGGCCTTCGAGTCACCCGGGATCAGCAATCTTCCTGAAGTTCGCACCGCTGCTCTCGCCGATCTGGTGGATCTCCTGC